>NZ_JBMKHP010000014.1:0-104252 GCF_049238705.1 Enterobacter cloacae complex sp. IR5403
GTGCCCACACAGATTGTCTGATAAATTGTTAAAGAGCAGTGCAACGCGGCTTTCGCTCACCGTTGCGAGGTGGCGTATATTACGCTTTCCTCTTTCAGAGTCAACCCTGATTTTCAGGATTTTTTCTCTTCAGCCGACCGGGTTGTCTGTGAAGTGATTCACATCCGCCGTGTCGATGGAGGCGCATTATAGGGAGTTCCCGAGCGACCGCAACAGAAAAGTTGCAAAAAAATGACTGACTGCTGTATTCCCCAGCAAAACCCCGCTTTATACCTTTTTACGCACAGACTTATCCACAATCCATTGACGATCCCGGTGTGATCCAGCGATTTGAACACTATACTAGCGGCAAATATTTCTCTCGCGGGTCAACCTCATGACGACACAACGACTTCAACGTGACTGGCGTCTCCCAACCGCCGGGCTCACCGTGCTGGCGTTACTTATGGCAGGTTTTGCACTGCATACGCACTGGAATGCTTTTATTCAGTGGTGCCTCGCCACCCAGATCACCCTGCACCGATATCTGGTGATGTATCTGCTGCAACTTAATAATCATCAGTACAGCGGTGGGCTGTGGTTGTTAACCGGTGCGTTTCTTTATGGTGTCCTCCATGCCGTTGGACCGGGACACGGCAAATTCATCGTCACCACGTATCTCACTACCAATAAAGAGAGCCAGCTCGCGGCGCGCGTCGTACCGTTTATCGGTAGCCTGATGCAGGGCGTCAGCGCGATCGTCTTTGTCTTTATCCTGGCGGTTGGATTGAACCTCGCGTCAGGAGATATCAGCACCAGCCGTTGGTACGTCGAGAAAATCAGCGCCCTACTGATTGCCGCCTTCGGTGCATTTATCATTTATCAGGCGCTCAGCAGCCTGCGTCCGCGCAAAATGGCGATTAGCGCCATCAAGCCGCTTCACCAGCATAATGAACATTGTGGCTGCGGCCATCACGGCGTAGGGGTGGATCTGGCTAAAAGCGACTGGAAAACCCGTCTGGGCGTGGTGCTGGCCATTGGCGCACGCCCGTGCAGCGGGGCAATTATGATCCTGATGTTCTCGAATGCGCTCGGCATTATTAGCTGGGGGATTGCTGCTGTGATGACAATGTCGCTGGGCACGGCGCTGTCGATTATGGGGCTGTCGCTGGCAGTACGTTACGCGCGTGAACGCACAGTCGCCTGGTTTGGTGGCGGCACGTCCCTGAACTGGGTAATGCCGATGGTCAAAATTGCCGGAGGGGTTGTTCTGATACTGTTCGCGACGGTCCTCTTCCTGACGGTGATCCCCGTCAGCGCCGGCGGCGACTACATCGCCGCAGGATGCTAATAAAAGAAAACCCGCCAGCGGCGGGTTTTTTATCACTCGTTAATTCGTGGATGCTGATCAACAAGGCGAGAACGTTTTTTCTGGAGCGCCTCAATCTCTGCGTCAATATCTTCAATCTTCTGCTCTACATTATCGTAGTGCTCACGTAGGATCTCTTTCGCTTCCTGAATATCTGACGCCGCAGGCGTTGCCCCTTTCAGCGGACGATTTGCCGTCTCCTTCATGGTAATACCGGTAATCAGGCCGATCACCGCAATGACCATCAGATAATAAGCAGGCATCATCAGGTTCTGCGTGCTCTCCACCAGTGAAGCAGCAAGCGTCGGCGTCAGGCCCGCAATCAGAACGGAGATATTAAAGGCTGCCGCCAGAGCACTGTAGCGAATATGCGTCGGGAACATTGCCGGCAGCGTAGAAGCCATCACCCCGATGAAGCAGTTGAGGATCACCGCCAGCATCAGCAGGCCGGCGAAAATCAGCCCCAGCACATTGCTGTTAATCAGAATAAAGGCCGGGATTGCCAGTGCGAACAGGGCGACGCTGCCGAGAATAATGAATGGCTTACGGCCAAAGCGGTCGCTCAGCAGACCCATAATCGGCTGCACAAACAGCATACCCACCATGATGGCGATAATAATCAGCACACCGTGGTCTTCCGAATAGTGCAGGTTATGCGACAGGTAGCTCGGCATGTAGGTCAGCAGCATGTAATAGGTGACGTTGGTGGAAATCACCAGACCAATACAGGTCAGCAGGCTGCGCCAGTGTTTAGTCGCAATCTCCTTGAACGACACTTTCGGGCCATCCTGTAACCCTTCACGGTCACCCTGCTCCAGCTTTTCAACGTGCTGCTGGAACGCAGGCGTCTCTTCCAGGGCATGACGCAGGTAAAGCCCAATGATGCCCAGCGGCAGCGCCAGGAAGAACGGAATACGCCAGCCCCAGTCAAGGAAGTTCTCTTCACCCACTACGGTTGAGATCAGAACCACAACCCCCGCGCCCATGACGAATCCGGCAATCGAACCAAAGTCCAGCCAACTGCCCATAAAGCCGCGTTTACGGTCCGGAGAATATTCGGCGACAAAAATCGATGCGCCGGTATATTCGCCGCCAACGGAGAAGCCCTGCGCCATCTTACAGATCAACAACAGAATCGGCGCCCATATACCAATAGTCGCATACGACGGAATAAGGCCGATACAGAATGTACTTATCGACATGATGACAATGGTAATCGCCAGGATCTTCTGGCGACCATATTTATCACCCAGCATGCCGAAGAAAAGACCACCGAGAGGGCGAATCAGGAAGGGAACGGAGAACGTACCCAGCGCGGCAATCATCTGCAAGCTGGGATCGGCACCGGGGAAGAACACTTTACCAAGTGCATAGGCCACAAAGCCGTAAACACCAAAATCGAACCACTCCATCGCATTACCGAGCGAGGCCGCTGTAATCGCTTTGCGCAGTTTCGCGTCATCAATAATGGTGACATCGCGCAGCGTGATGGGTTTTACCTTTTTCCTTCTAAGCATAGCTTTCCTCTTAGACTCAGCCCCGTCCGTTTCACAGCGCATTTTGCAAGCTGTGAACCAGAGATCCGCTCCATGCGAATCTCCTTATTCAAGCGTAGCAGGTTTACTTACATTGACGTTTTACCTCAATACAACCGAACCTGTGACGCCTGTCTGGGCAGTTAAAGACCTTTTTACCCTACCAGCGTTTATATATGTGATCAACTTCACATATATTTTTCCTGTTCGTAAGTTGCCTTCAGCTTTTGTCAATTCACGATAAATAAGGTCATTCTCAACCCCCTTATCAAACAGATCTTAACGCCCGTTATTATACCTGCCCAAACAAAATGTAATCACATTTCTTCACAGCGAATTTACACAAAATTTAATTATTAACCGTGGGCAAACCTGTTTCCATTCAATATGTGACGAAGATAACTAAAACAGTGTTTTATTTTCATTGAATCACAATTCCAAAGATCGCATGATAAATCCGAACACGATATCTCAGCGGCTTTCAAATGAAGGAATACTGAACGCCTGAATTTCGCTTTACAGCATAAGTAACGAATCGATTGGCCCCAGAAAAGGCAATCATTTGAATTTGTTGATCTATTTTTTGAGATTTCCGCCAGCCACGCGGGCGAGATGTGAGGGTTAATGATGAAGATTAAAGCAACTATAGAACGCATCCCGGGCGGGATGATGCTGGTCCCGCTGGTACTTGGCGCGATATTAAATACGCTGGCCCCGAATACCGGTGCTTATTTTGGCGGTTTTACAAAAGGTATGATCACCGGAACGGTACCGATTCTGGCAGTCTGGTTCTTTTGCATCGGCGCATCTATTAACTTGCGTGCAACAGGTACGGTATTACGTAAATCAGGGACGCTGGTCATTACTAAAATTGCGGTCGCCTGGGTTGTTGCGATGATCTGTGCGATGTTCATTCCGGAGAATGGAATTCAGACTGGCTTCTTCGCCGGATTATCCGTTCTGGCTATTGTCTCAGCAATGGATATGACCAACGGCGGTCTCTACGCCAGCCTGATGAATCAATATGGCACCAAAGAAGAATCGGGCGCGTTCGTGCTGATGTCCCTGGAGTCGGGCCCGCTGATGACCATGTTGATTCTGGGTTCTGCTGGCCTTGCCTCCTTTGAACTACACCATTTTGTCGGGGCGATCCTGCCGTTCCTGATTGGTTTTGCGCTGGGTAACCTCGATCACGATCTGCGCGATTTCTTCAGCAAAGCCACCCCGGTACTGATCCCATTCTTCGGCTTCGCGCTGGGCAATACCATCAATCTGAATGTGATTCTGGAAACCGGCCTGCTGGGTATTGTGCTGGGTGTTGCCGTCATCGTCATTACGGGTATTCCGCTGATTATTGCTGACCGCGTCATCGGGGGCGGCAATGGAACCGCGGGTGTGGCCGCCTCTTCGGCCGCAGGCGCTGCGGTAGCCAACCCGGTGATTATCGCCCAGATTAACCCGGCCTTTGAACCCGTGGCCGCTTCCGCCACGGCTCTGGTTGCCGCCAGCGTGATTGTGACGGCAATTCTGGTCCCTGTCATCACGGCACTGTACGCCAGACGCTTTGGGCATGTGCCTGAGTCCCGGACAGAACCTGAAGCGGTAGAAATGCATCACTAACCCTTTCGCCCCCTCCTTACAAAGAGGGGGCAATCACGTACCAAATATCTCTTCCACCATGCCATCCACCAGCCGTTTTGCCGAACAGAGTCTCGGCATCCCCAGCGCGACCGTTTGCCAGCTCTGCGTCACTGACCAGCTCACCGGATGTTTATCCGCCTGACACCAGTCCCCCAGCCAGCCCAGCATATCTTTATAATCAATCAGACCGGGAGAAGCGGGCGTCGTCAGCCACTGATGGTAAAAATGTCGGGTGGTGGGAGAAGCATTAATTCCCTGTGCCAGATAGTTTGCAGCCATGCTGCGCAGATTATCTTTCAGCATGGCCGCCACATCGCTATTCGCCAGACGACAGGCATCGCCAAACGCCCCCCAGCGCAACTCTTCCAGCACGATAAAGCAGCGGCCAGCCAGCGACCAGCCGTCATACTGCCCGGCTCGCCAGCGGGTAAAAATTTGCTCGCTGTGCTCACCCGCCTGAACCGTAAGGCCGCGCTGCGCGAGCGCTTTCTCTTTATAGGCGGCACGCTGGTTGAAATGTGCGGAGAGCTCCTCGTACTGCTGCAACAATCCGGATGGTTGAGGGAGGCGTGGATTCACCTGCTGGCGCAGGGCTACCAGCCTGTCGGACATACGGGTCAGCGCAAGGTGTCCGGGGTCGAGCATACCGGTCAGTTTCTCCGCCAGACCCAGCCGCAGCGCTGCATTTTCGTTGAGCATTCCCGCCATTGCCCACGGTCGCAGCCGGGTCTGCGTAATGATCTCCTGCGTCAAACGCTCACGAAATTGCAGTTGCTGTGGCCCCAGGAGGGAGTGACGTGCAGCATCCGCCCCCTGGACCAAATCGACCATAAATTTTGGATGAATACACTCCAGCGTCCGCCCGGGACCGTCCAGTAGCTGTGTTGTCATGGTTGCTCTGCCGCGAATAAGGTTTGAATATCATCGCGTAACAGTCGGGTATCTTCCTGAATCCACGCCGCAGTGGTCATACTTTGCTTCAACAACTGGCTAAGCGCCCGGGTTGAATGCTCATTCTGCTGCCGCACGGCAAGGCTATCACGCAAGCTTTCCTGTAACCCGGTCAGGCACAACGAAAACTCTGCAAAGAACGTTGCCATACCTGCCGTAACAGAGACATCGACCTGCGCGGCCAAAGCTTTACGAATTTGATCGCAAAACTGATCGGTATGTTGCGTAAATTTGCCATGAAGCTGAGCGATGTCGATGACATAGCGTGTGCGCGTCACGACATACTCCTCCCAGCCCCAGCCGGGATTATTGAGCCAGCGCGAGACGGTATTACGTACGCTGCCTGCCCCTGCGGGCTGACTGGCGGGAGGGGTATCCTGCACAATGGCATCATTAAATAAGCCGCGCGTATTGAAATTAAGCTGGTTTGCCTGAAACGCCGGGAAGCTGATCCGCGCCCGAAATCCGGCATGACTGAGCTGCTCCTTGATTCGCGTCTCGATAGGGCGCATCGCCTCATTCAACGATCGGGCAAGCGTAGACTCCAGCTGATCGAAGCGTAACGCCAGCTCCCGGCCAATTCTGCTCTGCGCATTCAGCATAATCTGCTCGCATGACGATCGGATCTTGCTCAGGACAATCTGCGCCTGCCCTTCATCGTCAAGCACCAGCTGCTGGATCGCATCCGCGTCGTCTGCACGCAAACTGGATGGCTCGCGCCCTGCTAAATCAAGAATAGACGGACGGCTAAAAATGTCGCCCAGCGCCTGGTGAAGTTCACCTTTCTGGCGAAGCAGGAAAGCATCCGTTGCGTTGAGCGCCTCTTCAACTTCATGCTGGACCTCATCGCTCACCACGCTCTGCCGCTGACGCAGCATCGTCATATCCTCCTCCAGGCGCGCAATATTCAGCTCCAGCTCATCAAAAGCGACCGTCAGTCCCTGATGGCGAAAATCCAGGTATTCTCTGGCATTTTGCGCATAGTTCAGCAGCTTATGCGATGCCGACCGCAAAGCGAACAGCGAGGCGTTGGCGTAAGCCGCGTAAATCAGTTTGCGGATGGGCTGTTCGAACAGCGAATCCTCCCACAGCAGATCCGCCGCATGGCGAATATGGTCAATATCGTCCAGGTCGGCCGTTCGCCAGCGGCGGCCCAGCGCGGCCTCGGCAAAATCCTGTACCCAACGCTGATCCTGATGATCGGGAAGGCGCCCATGAACGTTCATCTCATAGCGGGCGCGGTTTGCCAGATAGGCCCACATGGAAGAGACCGGATAAATTTGCCCCGGAGAAATATTCCCTTTCATCAGCGTGCCGGAAATCATCGCCCGCACCTGCTCTTCATCGTCGCTGTTACGATCTTTCTGATCGAATTTATTGACCAGGGCATAAAGCGGCACGGATTTCCCGGCGGCCGAAATTGCCTGACGAACCTCCGCATCAGAAATGGATTTAAGCTGGGTGTAGTCCATCACCGCCAGCACGGCGGAGGCGCGCGCCAGCTGCTCACTGAGCATTTTTTGCAGGTGCGGCTGACCAGCCTCGTTCGGCCCCGGCGTGTCGAGCAGCGTCAGTTGCCCCAGGTGCGCATCCAGACCGGCGAGGTGCACAAACTCCACCTCAATCACCGGAATATGTTCAATCGCGGCATATTCAGAGAACGGAAACTCCACGCCCAGCGCCTGAGACAGCCGCACCAGATCGTTCAGGCTTTTCAGACAATGAAAGATGGGCTCCGCGCCAAGGTGATGTTTTTCAAACGCCTCACCTTTTTCTATGCGCTCCAGCAGCGTATTCATGTCCTTGTCGATTTCCAGACGCCGCGCCAGCTTGCCGCGATCTTTATCGCACAGTTTTTTCTGCAACTGGGTAATCAGGGTATCGATGGGCGAAACGTGCAAAAAATGCAGCACCGGCTCCTTCTGGCCCGGCGTATGGCGGATCAGCGTGGGAAGCGCCGTCATCGGACGATTGCGGTTCGGCAGCACCTCCGTGCCCACAATCGCATTAATGGTGGTCGATTTTCCCGCTTTCATGGTACCCACAATCGCCAGTACCATTTCGAGGCGGGTTATTTTGCGTAATTCGTTATTCAGCATCGCCTGCTGAGCGTCGACACCCCGTGCGCTAAAATGTAATGGCAAAACGTTGTTATTAACGCCGCTCATGGCAGCGGTTGTGCTATCCAGCTTTGCAATCGGCATAGATTTTAATGAATCAAGATTGTTCAGCGCGAGCTGTAACAAACGTTCAGCTTCCTGGCTTAATTCAAATATGGTCTGTGTGTGCATGATAAAAGCCTTCCCTTAACGCAAATTTATTACTTTTATTAAGCCACGATGTTTTAATTATACTTTTCAGGCTTATATGATCACGTATGGAAAACATGTTCATTTAATACAACTAACTGAAGATAATGAGAATTTAAAACCCACTCTCGTAATACGTGTAAAACATCCCCTGGCCAGAAAGCCAAAAGTGAATAGACAAAACGCATTTTCAGGAAACATCAGGATATATCATCGTTATTTACCCACCAAAGAAGAGAGGTATTCCCTGACGCCAAAAGATGTATGTCGTCAGAAGAGGATAGATAAATAACGGCTTGTTCCTTCACCTTATCCGAAATGGCACAGCGTAGCAATTTGCTGTAATAAAATATTCGATACATTTAGCATGATTACGATCACTGCCGTTCAGGGCATACGCTTCCCTTAATTCACTGACAGTTCGTGTCATCGCTTGCGCATTTATGCGCTAATTTTATAAAACAATATCACCGACAAAAGTGGGGATTTGCGTTATACTCGCTGCCTTTTTCGGCACACTGCCGTCATTTAGCTGGCGTTTTCCAGCGTGTTAACACTTTTGAGGATACCCACATGCAACTTCCACACTGCCCGAAATGCAATTCTGAATACACCTATGAAGACAATGGCATGTTCGTTTGCCCGGAATGCGCCCATGAATGGAACGACGCGGAGCCTGCACAGGACAGCGATGCGCTGATCGTGAAAGACGCAAACGGCAACCTGCTGGCAGACGGCGACAGCGTTACCGTTGTGAAAGATCTGAAGGTAAAAGGCAGCTCCTCCATGCTGAAGATCGGCACTAAAGTCAAAAATATCCGTCTGGTTGAAGGCGATCATAATATCGACTGCAAAATTGACGGCTTCGGTCCGATGAAACTGAAATCTGAGTTCGTGAAAAAGAACTGATTGTCCCGCCCGGTGACGCTTCGCTTACCGGGCGTTCGGGAACTACACTTAACGGGCTTTTCTTACGTGAGGTAAAGATTATGCCGTTAAGTCCCTACATCTCTTTCGCCGGCAACTGTGCGGAGGCGACGGCCTTCTATCAGCAGGCCGTCGGCGCAGAGCTCCTCTACAAAATCACCTTCGGCGAAATGCCCAAAGACGAAAACAGTGAAGAAGGCTGTCCGTCAGGCATGAACTTCCCGGATACCGCCATCGCCCACTCTAACGTCCGCATTGCCGGTAGCGATATCATGATGAGCGATGGTCTGCCACCCGGCAGCAGCGCGCAGTACGCCGGATTTACGCTGGTGCTCGACACGCAGGACGTGGATGAAGGCAAACGCTGGTTCGACAACCTCTCTGATGGCGGCAATGTCGAAATGGCCTGGCAGGAGACTTTCTGGGCGCACGGATTCGGGAAAGTCACCGACAAATACGGCGTGCCGTGGATGATTAACGTCGTTAAGCAGCAGCACTAATTTTCGGGCGGTGGGCAGTCTGCCTCCGCCTGTCATCAAACTCCCCTCAACTCTTCAAATTCCCGCAACCGAGACTTAACCCAAATGTCATATTGATGCGCCAGCATGAGGCCACATTTATCGTGAGGCCCGGCACATGCAAACTGTCATTCGCGTCGAGAAACTGAGCAAAACCTTCCATCACAACAAGGCGCTGCATGCCGTTGATCTGACCGTCCAGCAGGGCGAAATGGTGGCGCTGTTGGGACCGTCTGGTTCAGGTAAATCCACCCTTCTTCGTCACTTGAGCGGCCTGATTACCTGTGACAAAACGCCGGAAAGCCGCGTCGAACTGCTGGGTAACACCGTGCAACATGCGGGGCGTCTGGCGAGCGATATTCGCAAAAGCCGCGCCCAGACGGGCTATATCTTTCAGCAGTTCAACCTGGTGAACCGCCTGACCGTGCTCGAGAACGTGCTGATTGGCGCGCTCAGCAGCACCCCGTTCTGGCGCACCTGCCTGCGCTGGTTCTCCCCATCCCAGAAGCAAGAAGCCCTACAGGCGCTGACCCGCGTCGGCATGGCGCATTTCGCCCACCAGCGCGTCTCCACGCTCTCCGGCGGACAGCAGCAGCGCGTCGCCATCGCCCGCGCCCTGATGCAGAAAGCCAAAATCATTCTGGCCGATGAACCTATCGCCTCGCTGGACCCGGAATCGGCCCGCATCGTGATGGAAACCCTGCGCGACATCAATCAGAACGACGGCATCACTGTGGTGGTGACGCTGCATCAGGTGGATTACGCCCTGCGCTACTGCGAACGCATCGTCGCCCTGCGTCAGGGCCATGTGTTCTTCGATGGCGCAAGCCACCAGTTTGATAACGAACGTTTCGATCATCTCTACCGCAGCGTAAACCGCGTCGAAGAGCGCGCGCAGGCTGCTTAACGTCCCCATAACGAGGAATGGACATGAACTACAAAGCCGTTGCCGCGCTGGCCTTCACCAGCATGTTCAGCATCAGCACCCTGCTAAGCCCTGCTTACGCAGAGGAACAGGAAAAAGCGCTGAACTTTGGCATCATTTCAACGGAATCACAGCAAAACCTGAAGCCGCAGTGGGAACCGTTCCTGAAAGATATGGAAACCAAACTGGGGATCAAAGTGAACGCCTTCTTCGCCCCGGACTACGCGGGCATCATTCAGGGAATGCGCTTTAACAAAGTCGACATCGCCTGGTATGGCAACCTCTCTGCTATGGAAGCGGTAGATCGCGCGAACGGCCAGGTGTTCGCCCAGACCGTTGCGGCAGACGGTTCTCCAGGATACTGGAGCGTGCTGATCGTTAACAAAGACAGCCCGATCAACAACCTCAACGACATGCTCGCCAAACGCAAAGAGCTGACCTTTGGTAACGGCGACCCGAACTCCACTTCCGGCTTCCTCGTCCCTGGCTACTACGTCTTCGCGAAAAACAACGTCTCCGCCAGCGACTTTAAGCGCACGGTCAACGCCAGCCACGAAACCAACGCCCTGGCCGTGGCGAATAAGCAGGTTGACGTTGCCACCAACAACACTGAAAACCTCGACAAGCTGAAGACCTCCGCGCCGGACAAGCTGAAGGAAATCAAGGTTATCTGGAAATCACCGCTGATCCCGGGCGACCCGATCGTGTGGCGCAAAAACCTCTCTGAGAATACCAAGGACAAGGTCTACGACTTCTTTATGAACTACGGCAAAACGCCGGAAGAGAAAGCGGTTCTGGCGCGTCTGGGCTGGGCGCCGTTCCGCGCGTCCAGCGATTTGCAGCTGGTGCCGATTCGCCAGCTGGCGCTGTTCAAGCAGATGCAGGGCGTGAAGGACAACAAAGGTCTGAAGGAAGAAGAGAAGACCAGCAAAGTGTCGGAAATTCAGGCGCAGCTGGACGATCTCGACCGCCTGACCGCCGCGCTCGGTGCCATGACCAGCGTGAATAAAGCGGTGCAGTAACGCCTTTCTCCCTCTCCCTGTGGGAGAGGGCCGGGGTGAGGGCATCAGCACGCACATTTCCCCCTCACCCTAACCCTCTCCCTCAAGGGAGAGGGGACTAAACCCAAAGGAGCCAACATGCAAACCATCACCCTCCCGCCGCCAAAGCGCAGCTGGTTCTCGCTCATAAGCTGGGCCGTTCTGCTGGCGGTGCTCGTTATCTCCTGGAAGGGCGCGGAGATGGATCCGCTGCTGCTCTTCAAAGATTCCGGCAACATGGCGACCTTCGCCGCCGACTTCTTCCCGCCGGACTTCAGCCAGTGGCAGGACTACCTCAGTGAAATGGCGATCACCCTGCAAATTGCCGTCTGGGGCACCGCCCTCGCCGTGATCCTCTCCATTCCGTTTGGCCTGATGAGCGCCGAAAACATCGTGCCGTGGTGGATCTACCAGCCGATGCGTCGCCTGATGGACGCCTGTCGCGCCATCAACGAAATGGTCTTTGCGATGCTGTTCGTGGTCGCCGTCGGCCTGGGTCCGTTCGCGGGCGTGATGGCGCTGTTCATCCACACCACCGGCGTGCTCTCCAAGCTGCTCTCGGAAGCGGTTGAAGCCATCGAGCCCGGCCCGGTGGAAGGCATCCGCGCAACCGGAGCGAACAAAATCGAAGAGATCCTGTACGGCGTCCTGCCGCAGGTGATGCCGCTGCTCATCTCCTACTCCCTCTACCGCTTCGAGTCCAACGTTCGCTCCGCCACCGTGGTCGGCATGGTGGGCGCAGGCGGCATTGGCGTCACCCTGTGGGAAGCGATTCGTGGTTTCCAGTTCCAGCAAACCTGCGCCCTGATGGTGCTCATCATCGTCACCGTCAGCCTGCTGGATTTCCTCTCTCAACGTTTGCGTAAGCACTTCATCTGAGAAGCGAGGCTTTGATTTGTATGCACTCATCCAGACATCCGACCAGTTACCCCACCCGCTGGCAAGAGATTGCGGCCAAGCTCGAAGTGGAGCTGCGCACGCATTACCGCTGCGGTGACTACCTGCCCGCCGAACAGCAGCTTGCCGACCGCTACGAAGTGAATCGCCACACCCTGCGTCGCGCCATCGATCAGCTGGTGGAGCGCGGCTGGGTCCAGCGCCGTCAGGGCGTCGGCGTGCTGGTGCTGATGCGTCCGTTCGACTACCCGCTCAATGCCCAGGCGCGTTTTAGCCAGAACCTGCTCGATCAGGGCAGCCACCCCACCAGCGAAAAGCTGCTGTCTGTCCTGCGCCCGGCCTCCCGCCACGTGGCGGACGCGCTGGGGATTCAGGAGGGCGACAACGTCGTTCACCTGCGCACGTTGCGCCGGGTAAACGGCGTGGCGGTCTGTCAGATCGACCACTACTTCGCGGACCTCACCCTCTGGCCCGTGCTGCAACATTTCGCCAGCGGTTCGCTGCATGATTTTCTTCAGGACGCGACGGGTATCGCGCTCAAACGCACCCAGACGCGCATCAGCGCCCGCCGCGCGCAGGCGAAAGAGAGCAAGGTGCTGGAGATCCCCAACATGGCCCCGCTGCTCTGCGTGCGCACCCTCAACCACCGTGACGGCGACGTCAACGCAACGGAATACTCCGTCAGCCTGACCCGCGCCGACATGATTGAATTTACCATGGAGCACTGAATGCACTTCGACACCTCCACTCGTCAGCGCTGGATGCGCGTGCTGGCCCACAGCCAGCCTGATGCGCTGGCTGCCCGCATGAGCGCGCTCGGCCTGACGCCGGACTACGACACGATCCGCGCGCCGGAGATCGGCCTGGTGCAGATCCAGGCACGCATGGGCGGCACCGGCGAGCGCTTCTTCGCCGGCGATGCCACCCTCACCCGCGCGGTGATCCGCCTGAAAAGCGGCACGCTGGGCTACGGCTACGTACTTGGGCGCGACAAAACGCACGCCGAGCACTGCGCAGCAATCGACGCGCTTTTACAGGAACAGCCGCATTTTCAGACGTTAATGGAAACCCTGATTGCCCCGCTGGAAGCTGACCGCGCCGCACGCCTTGCCGCGCGTCAGGCCGAAGTAAATACCAGCCGGGTCGACTTCTTTACGCTCGTTCGCGGAGACAACGCATGACGCTTCAACCTGCTTTTACCCTCGCCGTCCAGGATGCCCAACAGAGTTTCCGTCGCCTGCTGAAAGCCATGAGCGAACCGGGCGTCATTGTCTCGCTGCACCAGCTCTCCCAGGGCTGGCTGCCGCTGAACCTCGCCTCGACCAGCGTGCTGCTGACCCTGGCGGACAACGACACCCCGGTATGGCTGTCAGGCGCATTGCTGAACGATATCGCCAGCCAGAACCTGCGCTTTCACACCAATGCGCCGCTGGTCGAGCAGCCCCAGCAGGCGGTCTTCGCCGTGGCCGACGAGCAAATCAGCCACGAACAACTTAACGCCCTGAGCGAAGGCAGCGCCGTCGCACCGGAAACCAGCGCTACGCTGATTTTGCAGGTCTCCAGCCTGAGCGGTGGCCGCATGCTGCGCCTGACGGGTGCAGGGATCGCCGACGAGCGGATGGTCGCCCCCCAGTTGCCGGAGTGCATCATTCATGAGCTGACCGAGCGCCCGCATCCGTTCCCGCTCGGTATCGACCTGATCCTGACCTGCGGCGAGCGCCTGCTGGCGATCCCGCGAACCACTCACGTGGAGGTGTGCTGATGTACGTTGCCGTCAAAGGGGGCGAGAAGGCGATCGCCGCCGCCCATGCCTTGCAGGCGCACAGACGCCGGGGAGATGACGCCCTTCCCGAGCTGAGCGTCGCCCAGATTGAACAGCAGTTAAACCTGGCCGTCGACCGCGTGATGACCGAAGGCGGCATCGCGGACCGCGAACTGGCGGCGCTGGCGCTGAAACAGGCCAGCGGCGATAACGTGGAAGCCATCTTCCTGCTGCGCGCTTACCGCACTACGCTTGCGAAGCTGGCGGTTAGCGAGCCGGTGAATACGGCGGAAATGCGATTAGAGCGCCGTATTTCTGCGGTGTACAAAGATATTCCTGGCGGCCAGCTGCTTGGTCCGACCTACGACTACACCCATCGCCTGCTGGACTTCACTCTGCTGGCGAACGGTGAAACACCGCAGCTCAGCGTCTCTGACGCTGAACAAGACGCCTCCCCGCACGTCTTTAGCCTGCTGGCAAACCAGGGGCTGGCGAAGGCGGAAGAGGACACCGGCAGCACACCGGATGACATCACCCGCACGCCGCCGGTCTATCCCTGTTCGCGCTCGTCCCGCCTGCAACAGCTGATGCGCGGCGATGAAGGGTATCTGCTGGCGCTGGCCTACTCCACGCAGCGCGGCTATGGGCGCAACCACCCCTTCGCGGCAGAGATCCGCAGCGGTTATATCGACATTGAAATCGTGCCGGAAGAGCTGGGTTTTGCGGTGAACATCGGCGAAATGCTGATGACCGAGTGCGAAATGGTGAACGGTTTTGTCGCGCCAGAAAATGAAGACCCGCACTTTACCCGCGGCTACGGGCTGGTGTATGGCCTGAGCGAGCGCAAGGCGATGGCGATGGCGCTGGTTGACCGTGCGCTCCAGGCCCCGGACTACGGCGAGCATATTGCAGGCCCGGCACAGGACGAAGAGTTCGTGCTGGCCCACGCGGATAACGTTGAGGCCGCCGGCTTTGTCTCGCACCTCAAGCTGCCGCACTACGTCGATTTCCAGGCCGAACTGGAACTGCTGAAACGCCTGCAACGGGAGCGCGCCAATGGCTAACTTAAGCGGCTACAACTTTGCCTATCTGGACGAACAAACTAAACGCATGATCCGCCGCGCCATCCTGAAGGCAGTGGCGATCCCCGGCTACCAGGTGCCATTCGGCGGCCGCGAAATGCCAATGCCCTACGGCTGGGGCACCGGCGGTATTCAGATCACCGCCAGCGTGATCGGCGAAGCGGACGTGCTGAAGGTCATTGACCAGGGGGCAGACGACACCACCAACGCCGTGTCGATCCGCAACTTCTTTAAGCGCGTAACGGGCGTCAACACCACCGAAAAAACCGAAGACGCGACGCTGATCCAGACCCGTCACCGCATTCCGGAGACCCCGCTGACTGAAGATCAGATTTTGATTTTCCAGGTGCCGATCCCGGAGCCGCTGCGCTTTATCGAGCCGCGGGAAACCGAAACCCGCACCATGCACGCCCTGGAAGAGTACGGGATCATGCAGGTCAAACTGTATGAGGACATCGCCCGCTTCGGCCATATCGCCACCACCTACGCCTACCCGGTGAAGGTGAACGGCCGCTACGTGATGGACCCGTCGCCGATCCCGAAATTCGATAACCCGAAGATGGACATGATGCCCGCCCTGCAACTTTTTGGCGCCGGACGGGAAAAACGCATCTACGCCGTACCGCCGTACACCCGTGTGGAGAGCCTGGATTTTGACGATCACCCGTTTACGGTGCAGGTGTGGGACGAGCCGTGCGCCATCTGCGGTTCGAAGCATAGCTATCTGGATGAAGTGGTGCTGGACGACACGGGCAAACGGATGTTTGTCTGCTCCGACACCGATTACTGCCGCCAACAGAGCGAGGCGAACAGCCAATGAAACCGCTGCTTTCGGTTAATAACCTGACTCACCTTTATGCGCCGGGCAAAGGCTTTCACGACGTGTCGTTTGAGCTGTGGCCGGGCGAAGTGCTGGGCATTGTCGGCGAGTCCGGCTCCGGTAAAACCACCCTGCTGAAGTCCATCTCCGCGCGCCTGATGCCGCAGAAGGGCGACATTTTGTATGAAGGCGTGTCGCTGTATGGCATGAGCGAAGCCGATCGCCGCCGCCTGCTGCGCACCGAGTGGGGCGTGGTGCATCAACACCCTATGGATGGCCTGCGCCGCCAGGTGTCGGCGGGGGGCAACATCGGCGAACGGCTGATGGCCACCGGCGCGCGCCACTACGGCAATATCCGCGCCACGGCGCAGCACTGGCTGGAAGAGGTTGAAATCCCCGCCTCGCGCATCGACGACCTGCCGACCACTTTCTCCGGCGGCATGCAGCAGCGTTTACAGATTGCCCGCAATCTCGTCACCCATCCGAAGCTGGTGTTTATGGATGAACCGACCGGCGGGCTGGACGTCTCCGTGCAGGCGCGCCTGCTGGACCTGCTGCGCGGCCTGGTGGTGGAGCTGAACCTGGCGGTGGTGATTGTCACCCATGATTTAGGCGTTGCGCGCCTGCTGGCGGACCGTTTGCTGGTGATGAAGCAGGGTCAGGTGGTGGAAAGTGGGCTAACCGACCGGGTGCTCGACGATCCGCATCATCCGTACACCCAGCTGCTGGTGTCGTCCGTATTGCAGAACTGAGGGCGCGGTTGCCGGGTAAGGCGAAGCCACCACCCGGCAAAACGAACACCGCACCCGTAGGCCGGGTAAGGCGAAGCCGCCACCCGGCAAAACGAATCGCGAGGCCAACATGATCCACGTACAAAACGTAAGTAAAACCTTCGTGCTCCACCAGCAAAACGGCGTCCGCCTGCCGGTACTGCAAAATGCCTCGTTAGAGGTCAGCAATGGCGAATGCGTGGTGCTGCATGGCCATTCCGGCAGCGGAAAATCCACCCTGCTGCGCTCCCTGTATGCCAACTACCTGCCGGACGAAGGCCATATCCATATTCGCCATAACAATGAATGGGTCGATCTGGTTCAGGCCCCGGCGCGCAAGGTGCTGGAAGTGCGCCGCTCGACGATCGGCTGGGTCAGCCAGTTCCTGCGTGTGATCCCGCGGATCTCCGCCCTGGACGTGGTCATGCAACCCCTGCTGGATCTCGGCGTGCCGCGCGAAACCTGCGCCGCTAAAGCCGCCAGCCTGCTGACGCGCCTCAACGTACCGGAGCGTCTGTGGCACCTCGCCCCGTCGACCTTTTCCGGCGGCGAGCAGCAGCGCGTCAACATCGCTCGCGGCTTTATCGTCGATTACCCGATTTTACTCCTGGATGAACCCACCGCCTCGCTCGACAGTAAGAACAGCGCAGCGGTGATGGAACTGATCGAACAGGCCAAAGCGCGCGGCGCGGCGATCGTCGGGATCTTCCACGACGACGCCGTACGCCAACGCGTGGCGGACAGACTGCACCCGATGGGGACAAACGTATGATTATCAATAATGTCAGGCTGGTGCTGGAAAATGAGGTCGTGAACGGCTCGGTTGAGGTGCGGGACGGTGTCATCCGCGCGTTTGCCGAAACCCGGAGCCGCTCACCGGACGCGATGGACGGCGAAGGCGGCTGGCTGCTACCGGGGCTGATTGAGCTGCATACCGATAATCTGGATAAATTCTTCACCCCGCGCCCGAAGGTGGACTGGCCTGCGCATTCAGCGATGAGCAGCCACGACGCGCTGATGGTCGCCAGCGGCATCACCACCGTGCTGGACGCGGTGGCGATCGGCGACGTGCGCGACGGCGGCGATCGGCTGGAGAACCTGGAGAAGATGATCAACGCCGTGGAGGAGACGCAAAAGCGCGGCCTCAACCGCGCCGAGCACCGCCTGCACCTGCGCTGCGAGCTGCCGCACCACACCACCCTGCCGCTGTTTGAGAAGCTGGTGGGCCGCGAGCCGGTCTCGCTGGTTTCCCTGATGGATCACTCGCCGGGACAGCGCCAGTTCGCCAACATTGAAAAGTATCGCGAATACTATCAGGGCAAATACGCGCTCAACGACGCGGAGATGGCGCGCTACGAAGAAGAGCAGCTCCAGCTTGCGGCCCAGTGGTCGCAGCCGAATCGCCTCTCCATTGCCGCGATGTGCCGGGACCGTAATATTGCCCTGGCCAGCCATGACGACGCCACGCACGATCACGTGCGCGAATCCCACCAGCTTGGCAGCGTGATAGCTGAATTTCCCACCACGTTTGAAGCGGCAGAGGCGTCGCGCCAGCACGGCATGAACGTCCTGATGGGCGCGCCGAACATCGTGCGCGGCGGGTCGCATTCCGGCAACGTGGCGGCAAGCAAGCTCGCCTCCCTCGGCCTGCTGGATATCCTCTCCTCTGACTATTACCCCGCCAGCCTGCTGGACGCGGCCTTCCGCGTCGCGGACGACGAGAGCAACAGCTTCACGCTGCCGCAGGCGATTCGCCTGGTGACGAAAAACCCGGCCAGCGCGCTTAATCTTCACGATCGCGGTGAAATTGCCGAGGGGAAACGGGCCGATCTGGTGCTAGCCCACCGTAAGGGTGAGCACGTGCATATCGACCACGTCTGGCGTCAGGGAAAGAGGGTGTTCTGATGGGAAGACTCATCTGGTTAATGGGCCCGTCCGGCTCCGGGAAGGACAGCCTGCTGTCGGCGTTACGGCAGCGGGAACACTCACAGCTGCTGGTGGCGCACCGCTATATCACGCGCGATGCCAACGCCGGAAGCGAGAACCATATCGCCCTGAGCGAGCAGGAGTTTTTTACCCGCGCCGGACAAAACCTGCTGGCGCTGAGCTGGCATGCCAACGGTTACTACTATGGCGTCGGCATTGAGATTGACCTCTGGCTGCACGCGGGGTTCGATGTGCTGGTTAACGGCTCGCGGGCGCATCTCCCGCAGGCTCGCGCCCGGTACGAAGCGGCGCTGCTCCCGGTCTGTTTGCAGGTTTCCCCGGACGTTCTGCGTAGCCGGCTGCAAAAGCGGGGGCGCGAAAACGCGCGCGAGATCGACCAGCGGCTGGAACGGGCGGCGCGCTATACCCCGTCGGGTTGCCATCTCCTCAATAACGACGGAAGTTTGCTACAGTCAGTCGAGACCTTTCTATCGCTTATTCGCCAGAAGGAGAAACAGCATGCCTGACTGCAAGCTTCGCCCCGCCACCGCCGACGATGCGCCGATCGTTTACGCGCTGATCAGCGAACTTAAGCAGGCCGAGTTCGATCATCAGGCGTTTCACGCCGGGTATCTGGCCAACTTGCAGGATCACAATATGCGCTACCAGCTGGCCGAGCTGGACGGGCAGATCATCGGTATGATCGGCCTGCATATGCAGTTTCACCTGCATCACGCCCGCTGGATCGGCGAGATCCAGGAGCTGGTGGTGATGCCACAGGCGCGCGGATTAAAAGTGGGCAGCCAGCTGCTGGCCTGGGCAGAGGACGTCGCGCGACAGGCAGGCGCCGAGCTGACCGAACTTTCCACCAGCGTGAAGCGCGTGGACGCGCACCGTTTTTATGTTCGTGAAGGATATACGCAAAGCCATTTCCGCTTCACCAAACCGCTGTAGAGGTGCGTTATGAGTCTGACGATCACGCTGACAGGAACCGGAGGGGCGCAGCTGGTGCCGGTGTTTGGCTGCGACTGCGCGGCGTGCCGACGGGCGCGTTTACAGGAAAATTATCGCCGTCGCCCCTGTAGCGCGGCGGTGAAATTCAACGATTCGGTCACCCTGCTGGACGCGGGCATTCCGCACCTGATGGACGACTGGCCGGCGGGCAGCTTTCAGCAGTTTTTGCTCACGCACTACCATATGGATCACGTTCAGGGACTGTTCCCCCTGCGCTGGGGCGTGGGAGCGACCATTCCGGTTTACGGTCCGCCGGACGACGCAGGCTGTGACGACCTGTTCAAGCATCCGGGCCTTCTCGATTTCAGCCACACGGTGGAGCCGTTTGTGACGTTTGAACTTCAGGGCTTACGGGTCACGCCGCTGCCGCTCAACCATTCAAAACTCACGTTTGGCTATCTGCTGGAGTCCGCCCACAGCCGCGTGGCGTGGCTTTCTGATACCGCCGGGCTACCGGATAAAACGGTGACGTTTCTGCTAAACAATCAGCCGCAGGCGATGATTATCGACTGTAGCCATGAACCGCGCCCGGAAACGCCGCGCAACCATTGTGATTTGAATACGGTGATTGCGCTGAACGGGGTGATTGGCTGTCCGCAGGTGATCCTGACGCATATCAGCCATCAGTTTGACGTGTGGATGATGGATAACCCGCTGCCGTCCGGCATTGAAGCGGGGTATGACGGGATGGTGCTGGTGCTGGATTAAATTTTGCCGGGTGGCGGCTGCGCCTTACCCGGCCTACGCGTTGCAATACCAGGGTTACCACCGATCGTAATCATCCTCTAACCGGCGCTCATCCTCTTCTAACCGACGCCGATCGTCATCCAGCTGCCGCTGACGCTCGTCTAAACGCTGGCGTCGCTCTTCTAACTGCCGACGACGATCGTCGTACTGGCGGCTGTCGGTTTGACGGCTGCGATCGTAACGATCGTCGTCATCATCATTACGGCTGCTGCCGGGGTTATAGGCGTCGTTGATCGCCTGCTGAATATTGCCAATAGCATCATCAATCACATCGGCATGCGCCAGTTGGCTGGTTAAAGTCAGCAGACCCAATAACAGAGCGGTAGAGTAACGTTTCATAAGGCCAGACTCGCAGGTGAACTGGCCTTAAAGTAATGACTGGCTGTTAGCGGGAGTAGCGGAGGAATCTCAAATTACCATCACCTTGCGCAGCGCCTGCGCCAGCTGTGCGCGGGTGAACGGTTTTCGCAGTAACTGAACGTCCGGCAGCTGCGGGTTATGCGCCGGGCGCAAATCCTGCCCGCTGATCAGCAGCACCGGCAACTGCGGATAGTGGCTGCGTACATGGCCGATCACCTCTGCACCGCTCAGGCCGCCCGGCAACATCAGGTCGCTGATAAACATGCCGATATCCGGCGACGCGTCCAGCATGTTCAGCGCCTGCTCGCCGTTTTCGGCTTCAAGCGTCAGGTAGCCAAGCTGGTGCAGTTGCTCGCACAGGGTCTGCCGCACGCCCGCCTCATCTTCCAGGACCAGCACAAGCAGCTCACTTTCTGCCGGGGCCGTGGTCGCCAGCGCGGCATCATCGGAGAACGCAGGCAGCGTCGAGCGCGGCAACTGGAGCCGCACGGTGGTTCCCTGCCCCGGCGCGCTTTCGATCTCAACGCGCCCCCCGGACTGACGCACAAAGCCGTACACCATCGACAGCCCTAACCCGCTGCCGCTGCCGGTCTGTTTGGTGGTGAAGAACGGTTCAAAGACCTGCGATTTCACCTCCTGCGACATCCCGCAGCCGTGGTCAATCACCTCCAGCGCGACCATATCCTGCCTGCGCCCGTCGCTGCGGGTCACACGCTGGTTCCAGGTGCGGATTTTAATCACACCGTTTTGCCCCTCCATTGCATCACGGGCGTTCATCACCAGGTTGATAATGGCGTTTTCCAGCTGGCTGACGTCAATCCATGCGGGCCAGGCGGGGGTTTGCGCTTCAATATCCAGCGTCAGCGTGGCGGGAAGCGAGTGCCGCATCAGCTCGCTCAGGTTCTCCAGCAGCGGCTTCATCTCTACCGCATGGGGTTGCAGGGATTGCTTGCGCGAGAAGGCCAGCAGACGCTGGGTGAGCATGGCCCCGCGTTCCGCGGCTTTGAGCGCACGAGTGATGCGCGGCGCGTCCGGTGACGCTGAATCGGTCAGCTCCAGACTGCCGATAATCACCGCCAGCAGGTTATTAAAATCATGCGCCAGCCCGCCCGTCAGTTGCCCGACCGCCTTCATTTTCTGGCTGTGCAGCAGCGCCTCCTCCAGCCCCTGACGTTCGATGCGGTCGACCTCCATCTGCGAGGTCTTCTCCTTCAGTAGCCGCGTGGTGTGCTCCAGCGAAGCGGTATTGCGGGCAAAAACGTTAAACGCGCGCGCCAGTTCCCCCAGCTCATCACGCCGCTGTAGCGCGGGCACCGACACATCCTGCTCGCCGTGAGCGAGGCGCGACATTGCCCTTGAGATAGCCGTCAGGTTGGAGCCCAGATTGCGGTAAATATACCAGCAGGCGCAGCCGGTGATGATCAGCGCCAGCACCGCGAAGACGCTGATAAACACGCTGATGGAGCGCAGCTCCTGGTGGCTTTGAGCGGTACGCAGCCGGGAGGCCTGCGCCACCTGTTCAACGTACTGATTGATGTCGCGGTTTAATATCGCCACCAGCGCCTTGATGTGGAACATATACCAGCTGATGGACAGATCGCTCTCCTCCAGCTGCTTTGACAGTGGCGCGAGCTTGCGCAGCTCATCATTAAAATCCGGGAGCACAAGGTTAGCCACCGGTTGCAGGGCGCTCGCGGGTAACATCGCGGTTACTGCATCCAGCTGCTGCACCGTGGCGCGCGGTGAAGGGGTATCAATGGCGGCAACGATCAGCCTGTCCATCTCTGCAAGCTGCCGGGCGTCTGGCACATTGCTCGCGTAACGGCGGTTGATATCCTGCAAATGACGCAGGTAGCTTTGGCTTTGATACAGCGCGCTGAGCAGCGCGTTACGCTCCAGATGCCGTTTTTGCCCGCGCTCCAGCATTCCCGTCACGCTCTGCTGTAACTCATTGCTCCTGCGGATAATACGCGCCACCAGCGCCGGCTCCTGCTGCGCCAGCGGCGCATCGGCAAGCTGCTCCAGCGAGTGGCGCAGCGCCATCTGCGTCTGTTTCAGCCGTTCAGCTTCGCCTTTGTACTCCAGCGCACCGACCACCTGCGACAGCCGCACCGCCGCCGTCGCCACATTCGCGGTATCACGCGCGAGGTTCATGCTGCCGGTCATGTCATCCAGCGTTTGCTGCTGCACCTGCTCCTGGATCTGACTGGCATGACGAAAGCCGAGCACCGCCACGCCGCTGACCATCAGCGTTACCGCCACCACCAGCAGGTTAAATATCAGCAGGCGACCGCGGGCGCTGGTGAAGAACGGGGGGCGTGAAGACATGGGTTTGGGCTCCTCTGCGGTTTGGTGCCCTCACCCTGGCCCTCTCCCACAGGGAGAGGGAAAAGGAAAATGTGATGGCGATTAGCTATTCATAACTATGACAAATATGAACAGCTTCTGACATTTTGCATTTACGCGCCTGTGATGAAGTGCAGATATCGACATTCACAGGAGATCCGCCATGAGCAGAACCCCGGTTTTAGAGATGCGCCACATTGCCAAGACGTTTGGCAATTTCCACGCGCTCAAGGGCGTGGATTTGACGGTTTTCCCCGGTGAGATCCACGCGCTGATGGGGGAAAACGGCGCCGGAAAAAGCACGCTGATGAAGATCCTCGCAGGCGCCTATACCGCCAGCAGCGGCGACATCCTCATCGACGGTCAGCCGTTTCACATCAAAGGGCCGAAGGATGCGCTGGCCGCAGGCATTACCCTGATTTATCAGGAGATGCAGCTTGCTCCTAACCTGACCGTGGCGGAAAACATTTTTCTCGGCAGCGAGCTGTCGCGCGGCGGGCTGGTCCAGCGCAAAGAGATGGCTGCCCAGGCGCAGGCGGTCATTGACCGACTGGGCGCGCAGTTCAGCGCCACCGACCTGGTCATGAAGCTGACCATCGCCGAGCAACAGCAGGTGGAGATCGCCCGCGCCCTGCACCGCAACAGCCGCATTCTGGTGATGGATGAACCCACCGCCGCCCTCTCCTCGCGCGAAACCCACCGTCTGTTCGAACTGATTTTGCGCCTGCGCGATGAAGGGATGGCGATTATCTACATCAGCCACCGCATGGCGGAAGTGTATGAGCTTTCCGATCGCGTCAGCGTCCTGCGCGACGGGCAGTACGTCGGCAGCCTGACGCGCGACAAGCTCAACGCCTCCGAGCTGGTGCGCATGATGGTGGGCCGTCCGCTCAGCGATCTGTTTAACAAAGAGCGCGATATTCCGCTCGGCAGCCCGCGTCTGAACGTGCACCACCTCACGGATGGCAAAAAAGTGCAGCCGTGCAGTTTGCAGGTGCGCTCCGGTGAAATCGTCGGGCTGGCAGGGCTGGTCGGCGCCGGGCGTTCTGAGCTGGCGCAGCTGATCTTCGGCGTGCGCAAAGCCACCGGCGGCATGATTGAGGTGGACGGCGAACCGGTGGTGATCCACTCCCCGCGCGCGGCCATTGAGAACGGCATCGGTTTTCTTACCGAGAACCGCAAGGAGCAGGGGCTGTTTCTGGAGCTGGCGGCGCAGGAGAACATCACCATGGCGACGCTGGAGCGCGACGCCACCTTCGGCTGGCTGAACCGCAAAAAAGCGCAGTCTATTTCCGATGACGCCATCGCCCTGCTCAATATCCGCGTGCCGCATTCTCAGGTGCGCGCGGGCGGGCTCTCCGGCGGCAACCAGCAAAAGCTGCTGATCTCCCGCTGGGTGGCAATAGGCCCGCGCATTCTGATTCTGGACGAGCCCACGCGCGGGGTGGACGTCGGCGCGAAAAGCGAGATCTACCGCATCATGAACCAGATGGCGCGCAAAGGGGTGGCGATTCTGATGATCTCCAGCGAGCTGCCGGAAGTGGTGGGCATGAGCGACCGGGTGTACGTGATGCGGGAAGGCAGCATCGCGGGTGAACTCCACGGACGCGACATCTCTCAGGAAAACATCATGACGCTGGCAACCGGCGTGAACGACACACATCATCAGGCGGTGTAATTATGACAACTCCAACCCATCCGCAGCAGGTGGCGAAATCCGCCTCCGCCAAAAAAATGCTGATGAGCGATCTGATGCAAACGATCGGCATTTTGCCAATTTTAATCCTGATTGTGGCGGTATTTGGCTTTATCGCCCCAAACTTCTTCACCGAAAGTAACCTGCTCAATATTACCCGGCAGGCGTCGATCAACATCGTGCTGGCGGCGGGGATGACCTTCATCATCCTGACCGGCGGGATTGACCTCTCCGTGGGCTCGATTCTGGGTACTACGGCGGTAGCGGCGATGGTGGTCTCGCTTATCCCTGAATTTGCGATGCTCTCCATTCCGGCGGCGCTGATGCTCGGCATGGTGCTGGGGCTGTTCAACGGCGCGCTGGTGGCCTTTGCCGGGCTGCCGCCGTTTATCGTCACCCTCGGCACCTATACGGCACTGCGCGGCGCGGCCTACCTGCTGGCGGACGGCACGACGGTCATTAACTCCAACATCAGCTTCGAGTGGATCGGTAATAACTATCTTGGTCCCGTACCGTGGCTGGTGGTGATCGCCCTGGCGGTGATTGTGGTGTGCTGGTTTATTCTGCGTCGCACAACCCTCGGCGTTCACATCTATGCGGTCGGCGGCAATATGCAGGCGGCACGCTTAACCGGCATCAAGGTCTGGCTGGTGCTGCTGTTTGTCTACGGCATGAGCGGCCTGCTCTCGGGATTAGGCGGCGTGATGAGCGCCTCGCGCCTCTACAGCGCCAACGGCAACCTCGGCACGGGGTACGAGCTGGATGCGATTGCGGCGGTGATCCTCGGCGGCACCAGCTTCGTCGGCGGGATCGGCACGATCACCGGCACGCTGGTCGGCGCGCTGATTATCGCCACCCTCAACAACGGCATGACGCTGATGGGCGTCTCTTACTTCTGGCAGCTGGTGATCAAAGGGGCGGTGATCATCATAGCGGTGCTGATCGACAAATACCGTACCCGACACCATCAAAGTGCATAACAACAATACCCTACGTGAGGAATACAGCATGAGATTGAAGCCCTTAGTGACCGCGCTCTGTGCTGGCGCGCTGCTGGCCGCAACCCCGTTTGCGCAGGCAAAAGATCTGAAGTCCATCGGCGTGACGGTGGGCGACCTGGCTAACCCGTTCTTCGTGCAGATCACCAAAGGCGCCGAGCTGGAAGCGCGCAAGCTGGCGGGGGATAACGTCAAGGTGACGCTGGTCTCCAGCGGGTACGATCTGGGCCAGCAGGTGTCGCAGATCGACAACTTCATTGCCGCGAAAGTGGACATGATCATCCTCAACGCTGCGGATTCTAAAGGGATCGGCCCGGCGGTAAAACGCGCCAAAGAGGCGGGGATCGTGGTCGTGGCGGTTGACGTGGCGGCGGAAGGGGCCGATGCCACCATCACCTCTGATAACACCCAGGCGGGGGAGATGGCCTGTAAGTACATAACCGACCGCCTGAAAGGTAAAGGCAACGTGGTGATCATCAACGGGCCGCCGGTTTCTGCGGTACAAAACCGCGTGGAGGGCTGCCAGACCGAGTTCAGGCGCCACCCGGATATCAAAGTACTTTCGGATAATCAGAACGCCAAAGGCAGCCGCGAAGGCGGACTGGAGGTCATGACCTCCCTGCTGGCGGCCAATCCGAAGATCGACGGCGTATTCGCAATTAACGATCCGACGGCGATCGGCGCCGATCTGGCAGCGAAACAGGCGCAACGCAATGAATTCTTTATCGTTGGCGTGGATGGCAGCCCGGACGGTGAAGAAGCCCTGAAGCGCGAAAACTCCCTGTTTGTGGCGACGCCGGCGCAGGATCCGCAGGTGATGGCGGCGAAGGCGGTGGAGATCGGCTATGACATTCTTCAGGGCAAACCTGCGCCGAAAGAGCCTGTGCTGATCCCGGTGACGATGATCGATAAAAAGAACGTCGGCACGTATAAGGGGTGGACGGTTAAGTAACCCCGGTGCGGCCTGATGCCCTCACCCTAACCCTCTCCCACGGGGAGAGGGAACTTACTCCCCCTCTCCCTTGAGGGAGAGGGCCGGGGTGAGGGGGCGGCAAAAAACGCAAGGAGTTCCCATGAAACGCTCCGACATCAATGAAATCCTCGGCCACACGCGGCAGTTCTTCTCCATGCACGACGTGCATCTCCCGCCGTTTGCCAGCTTTCCGCCGACAAAATGGCAGCAGCTTGACCAGGCCGCCTGGCAGGAGGTGTTTGACCTCAGGCTCGGCTGGGACGTGACGGCGTTTGGCGGTAACAATTTTGCCGCACAGGGGCTGACGCTGTTCACCCTGCGCAACGGCTCCCCCAACGGCGTGCCTTATGAAAAGTGCTATGCCGAAAAAATCATGCACGTCCGCGACGGCCAGGTGACGCCGATGCATTTCCACTGGCGCAAGCGGGAGGACATCATCAACCGCGGCGGCGGGAATCTGATTATTGAGTTATGGAATGCGGGCGCGCATGAAGAGACCGAAAACACCGACGTGATCGTCACGATAGACGGTTGTCGGCAGACGCACGCGCCCGGTAGCCAGCTGCGCCTCACGCCAGGAGAGAGCATCTGCCTGACGCCCGGCCTGTACCACAGTTTCTGGGGCGAACGCGGCTTTGGCGACGTGCTGGTGGGCGAAGTGTCGTCGGTCAATGACGATGAACACGACAACCACTTTTTACAGCCCATTGACCGCTACAACACCATCGAAGAAGACGAACCGGCGGTGCTGGTGCTGTGCAACGAGTACACCCTGTTTCGGATATAAGGAGTGAATGATGCCATTGATTTCTCTTGCCGACGGTCTGGCACACGCCAGAGAACACCGCTACGCCCTGGGCGCGTTCAACGTTCTCGACTCCCATTTTCTGCGCGCGCTGTTTGCCGCCGCGAAGCAGGAACGTTCGCCGTTTATCATCAACATCGCGGAAGTGCATTTTAAGTACGTGTCTCTGGAGTCACTGGTGGAAGCGGTGAAGTTCGAAGCCGCCCGTCACGATATTCCCGTGGTGCTTAACCTCGACCACGGCCTGCATTTTGAGGCGGTGGTGCGCGCCCTGCGCTTAGGGTTCAGCTCGGTGATGTTCGACGGCTCGACGCTGAGCTATGAGGAAAATATCCGCCAGACCCGGGAAGTGGTGAAGATGTGCCACGCGGTGGGCGTCTCGGTGGAGGCGGAGCTGGGCGCAGTCGGCGGAGATGAAGGCGGCGCGCTGTACGGGCATGCGGACGAAGCGTTCTTTACCGACCCGCACCTGGCGCGCGAGTTTGTCGATTCAACCGGCATCGATGCGCTGGCGGTCGCCATTGGCAACGCGCACGGCAAATACAAGGGCGAGCCGAAGCTTGATTTCCCCCGTCTGGACGCCATTCGCCAGCAGACGGGCCTGCCGCTGGTGTTTCACGGCGGCTCTGGCATCAGCGATGCTGATTTCCGCCGCGCCATCGAGCTGGGCATTCATAAAATCAACTTCTATACCGGCATGTCGCAGGCCGCGCTCGCCGCCGTTGAGCAGCGCATGGCAAACCGCCAGCCGCTGTACGATGAATTTGCCGAACTACTGCTGGGCATTGAAGAGGCCATTACCGATACGGTCGCGGAGCAGATGCGCATCTTCGGCAGCGCGGGGCAGGCATAATGGAACGCAAAGGGATTATCGCCGCAGGCAACATGCTGGTGGATCACGTTCACCAGATCGTGCAGTGGCCGGAGCGCGGCTGGCTGGCGGAAATCACCCACAGTGAACGCTCAACCGGCGGTGCGCCGCTCAACGTTCTGCTGACGCTGGCGAAAATGCACGTTGGCCTGCCGTTACAGGCGGTGGGGCTGATTGGAGAAGACAGCGACGGAGACTATATTCTGGCGATGCTCGACCAGTATCACGTCAATCGCCAGCGCGTGCAGCGCACGACGTTCGCCCCAACGTCGATGTCGCAGGTGATGACCGACCCCAGCGGACAGCGCACCTTTTTTCACTCGCCGGGGGCCAACCGCCTGCTGGATCTTCCCGCCTTCGATCGTTTAGACGGATCGCTGAAGATCTTCCATCTCGGCTATCTGCTGCTGCTCGACAGCCTGGACATGCCGGACGAGGAGTTTGGCACCCGCAGCGCGCGGTTACTGGCACAGATGCGCGATCAGGGGTATGAAACCTCGCTCGATCTGGTCTCCCGCAAGGGCGATCCGCGCTATCAGCCGCTGGTGCTCCCTGCCCTGCGTCATCTTGATTATCTGGTGATTAACGAGCTGGAAGCCGGTGAGTTTAGCGGGCTTGAGATCCGCGACGGTCATGGTGCGCTGAACATGGTCCATATCGCCGACGCTGCCGCACAGTTGCTGGCGGCAGGCGTGCGGCAGCGGGTAGTGATCCACTGTCCGGAAGGGGCATGGGGTGAAGCGCCGGGTGAAAAAGGGCAATGGGTTCCTTCGTGGAAGCTGACGCAGGACGAGATTATCGGCAGCGTCGGTGCGGGCGACGCGTTTTGCGCAGGCTTTTTATACGGTTGCCATGAATCGCTGTCGCTTACCGAGAGTATTTATCTGGCGCACGCCTGCGCGCGGGCCAGCCTGCTGGCGGCCAATGCGATTGACGGCGCGAAAACGCTGGCCGAGCTTCAGGCGTTTATTCAGGAGAACGGTCAGGCGGCTTTCTCATGATGGGAAACGTCAGTGGCAAAAACATAGCCCAGACCGCGAATGGTTTTGATCAGCAAAGGCTGGTGCGGATTGACCTCAATTTTTCGCCGCAGCCGCATGATCAACACGTCGATAGTGCGGTCAAAGACCTCGGCGCTTTCGCTGTGGGTCAGCTCCAGCAGCTGTTCACGGCTCAGTACCCGGCGGGCGTTTTGCGTTAATGCCAGCAGCAGGCCGTATTCGCCCTGGGTTAACGGCACGGTATTACGCTGCGGATCGCTCAGCTCGCAGCGGGTGGTGTCCAGCGTCCAGCCGTTAAAGGCAATACCTTCAACGCGCGGCGCGGCAGGCTCCGCGTCCAGCGCGCCGGTACGACGCAGCACCGCCTTAACGCGGGCGACCACCACGCGCGGATTGAACGGTTTTCCGATGTAATCATCAGCGCCCATTTCCAGCCCGACGACCACATCTGATTCACTTCCCAGCCCCGTCAGCATCACCACCGGTAGCGATGGTCGCTGCTTTTGCAGTTGCAGCAAAACCTGTAATCCGTTGATATCCGGCAGCATCATGTCCAGCAGAACCAGCGCAATGCCGGGGTCCTGCTGGACACGGTTCACCGCGTCCTGACCGGTGTGACACGTCAGCACGGTAAAGACGTGCTCGCTGAGCACATCCTGTAGCAGTTCGCAGACTGCGACATCATCATCAACCACCAGAATCGCCGGTTTCATCGCATGCTTCCGTCAGGGAATTATGTTAAGTCTGAACCATTCTGCCGCTGGCTCCAGCCGAATTGTTTTTTACGTGACGGAAATTCAATCCATGTCACATCCCCTGCCCTTTCGACACGTCAATTTTGACGATTGGCTGTTTTTCGTCAGGGTTTTGCCCCGCAAAGGGTCGTAAAGTCAGGAAATACCCATAGTAAAAACATGGCATAGAAGCTGCATATTGGGCAGGTAAGAACTGTTTAACTGGAGCAAAGTGATGAAAAAAGTCGTCACGGTTTGCCCTTATTGTGCCTCAGGTTGCAAGATCCACCTGGTGGTCGATAACGGCAAAATCGTCCGGGCGGAAGCGGCGCAGGGTAAAACCAATCAGGGCACGCTGTGCCTGAAAGGGTACTACGGCTGGGATTTTATTAACGATACCCAAATCCTCACCCCGCGCCTGAAAACCCCTATGATCCGTCGCGAGCGCGGCGGCAAGCTGGAAGCCGTCTCCTGGAATGAAGCGCTGGATTACGTCGCCACGCGCCTCAGCGCCATCAAGGCCAAGTATGGCCCGGATGCGATTCAGACCACCGGCTCCTCACGCGGAACCGGGAATGAAACCAACTATGTGATGCAAAAATTCGCGCGCGCCGTTATTGGTACCAATAACGTCGACTGCTGCGCTCGCGTCTGACACGGCCCATCGGTTGCAGGTCTGCACCAGTCGGTCGGTAACGGCGCAATGAGTAATGCCATCAATGAGATAGATAACACCGATCTGGTGTTCATCTTCGGCTATAACCCGGCGGATTCTCACCCTATCGTCGCGAATCACGTTATTCGCGCCAAACAGAACGGGGCGAAAATCATCGTCTGCGATCCGCGCAAAATTGAAACCGCGCGCATTGCGGATATGCACATCGCACTGAAAAACGGCTCGAACATCGCGCTGTTGAATGCGATGGGGCACGTCATTATTGAGGAGAACCTCTACGACCAAGCGTTTGTCGCGAGCCGTACGGAAGGGTTTGAAGAGTATCGCAAGATTGTCGAAGGCTATACGCCGGATTCAGTAGAGGCGATCACCGGCGTCAGCGCACAGGAGATCCGCCAGGCGGCGCGGATGTACGCCGGAGCGAAAACCGCCGCCATTCTGTGGGGTATGGGCGTGACCCAGTTCTACCAGGGCGTGGAAACCGTGCGCTCGCTCACCAGCCTCGCCATGCTGACCGGCAATCTGGGTAAAGCGCATGTGGGCGTGAACCCGGTGCGTGGTCAGAATAACGTGCAGGGTGCGTGTGATATGGGCGCGCTGCCGGACACCTATCCGGGCTACCAGTACGTCAAATTCCCGGAAAACCGCGAGAAGTTTGCGAAGGCCTGGGGCGTGGAAAGTCTGCCGGCACACACCGGGTATCGCATCAGCGAGCTGCCGCACCGCGCGGCGCACGGTGAAGTGCGTGCGGCCTACATCATGGGTGAAGATCCGCTCCAGACCGACGCCGAACTGTCTGCGGTGCGCAAAGGCTTTGAGGATCTGGAGCTGGTGATTGTCCAGGATATCTTTATGACCAAAACCGCGGCGGCGGCGGATGTGATTTTGCCGTCGACCTCCTGGGGCGAGCATGAAGGTGTCTATACGGCGGCAGACCGCGGCTTCCAGCGCTTCTTCAAGGCCGTCGAGCCGAAGTGGGATCTGAAAACGGACTGGCAGATCATCAGCGAAATCGCCACCCGCATGGGCTACCCGATGCACTACAACAACACCCAGGAGATCTGGGACGAGTTGCGGCATCTGTGCCCGGACTTTTATGGGGCAACCTATGAAAAAATGGGTGAGCTGGGCTACATCCAGTGGCCGTGCCGGGATGAGTCAGAATCCGATCAGGGGACGTCATACCTCTTTAAAGAGAAGTTCGACACCCCGAACGGGCTGGCGCAGTTCTTCACCTGCGACTGGGTCGCGCCGATTGATAAGCTCACCGACGAGTATCCAATGGTGCTCTCCACCGTGCGTGAAGTGGGCCACTACTCCTGCCGCTCCATGACCGGCAACTGCGCCGCGCTGGCGGCGCTGGCGGATGAACCGGGCTACGCGCAAATCAACACCGCCGATGCCGAACGGCTCGGTATTGAAGATGAAGCGCTGGTGTGGGTGAACTCGCGTAAAGGCCGCATCATTACCCGCGCGCAGGTCAGCGACCGTCCGAACAAAGGGGCAGTCTACATGACCTACCAGTGGTGGATTGGCGCCTGTAACGAGCTGGTGACGGAGAACTTAAGCCCGATAACCAAAACGCCGGAGTATAAATACTGCGCCGTAAACGTGGAGCCAATAGCGGATCAACACGCTGCGGAACAGTATGTGATCGACGAATATAACAAGCTGAAAGCCCGCCTGCGCGAAAGCGCAATGGGATGAAGCCGTTAATTAATCGCTGACTAAATGGGGTGAGATATTCACCCCATTATTATTTATGGCATCGCTATTAATTACATCTATATATATTTCTGAAGGCGTCTCGCAGAAAAAATGTAATTTGCGCGAAAATTAATTACATCTTTGCATTTTAATTCAGCGAGATAAGATATGCGGCGGGTGCTTTAGACTTTCTGTCTTGAGCATTGTTGAGGGACAGAAAGTGGAAAGCCCCGGGAAATTTGCATTTACCCGAGGCTACCCCTCAACAACCAACAGGTTGAGAGTAGCCTCTTATTCTTTTTTTCACAAGGAGTAAAAGGCATGACGCCATTAAAAACTACGTTAGGCATCGTCTTTATTATTTGCCTGACGATAGTGATCTTTACCTTTATTACTCGCGATAAGCTCTGCGAGTTTTCAATAAAGAGTGAACATCAGGAGGTGGCGGCGAAATTAGCCTGTAACGCATGCTAACCTCTTCGGGCGGAACGCGTGTTCCGCCCGGCTTGTGGGATGCTGAGGTCTTAACGCACCCGTTTTTTTCTTCTGTCGCCGCGATTATACTGCGCGGCGTGTACCCAGATGATAAGAATCCATGAAAACCCTTTTTCTGATGTTGTTATTTTTAACCGCGTTAGCCCATGCCGATGAGATAGGCAGCCAGTATAAAAAGCAGGCTGAAGCGGGCGATGCGCGCGCGCAGTATTATCTTGCCGATACCTGGTTCAGTTCCGGCGACAGCGCGCAGGCGGCGCTGTGGGCGGAAAAAGCGGCGAAGGGCGGTGATGTCGACGCCATGGCGCTGCTGTCGCAAATCCACTTTTCGCAGGGCGACTATGCTCAGGCCAAAGCCCTGGCCCAGCAGGCAAACATTGCGGGCAGCAAACGCGGCGCAATCATGCTGGCGCGGGTGCTGGTGAACACGCAGGCGGGCAAAACCGACTACCCGCAGGCCATCGCACTGCTGCAATCGGCAACCGAAGACATCGATAGCGACTCGGCGGTAGACGCGCAACAGCTGCTGGGGCTGATCTATGCCAACGGCGTTGAAGTTCCTCAGGATGACGTGCAGGCCGCGTCGTGGTTCAAGCGCAGTTCGGCTCTGTCCCGGACGGGCTATGCGGAGTACTGGGCAGGAATGCTGTTCAGGCAGGGTGAGAAAGGCTTTATCACACCGAATAAGCAGAAAGCGCTTTACTGGTTAAACCTGAGCTGTACCGAAGGGTTTGATACCGGGTGTGAAGAGTTTGATGCGTTGAGCGGGGAATAAGTTGTTGCCCGGTGGCGCTGCGCTTACCGGGCCTACGGCTTATGTAGGCCGGGTAAGGCGAAGCCGCCACCCGGCATTTTTACATCACTGGTCAGCCGTCTTATCAAAACGACCCAGCACCTCGCGTTCATACGCCAGCGCTTTTTTACGGTCGAACTTGTGTTCCCACTTGGAGATAACCAGCACCGCCAGGGCATTACCCACCACGTTCAGCGCGGTACGCGCCATGTCGAGGATTCGGTCCACACCGGCAATAAATGCAAGCCCTTCCAGCGGAATACCGACGCTGCCCAGCGTCGCCAGCAGCACCACGAAGGAGACGCCCGGCACGCCTGCGATGCCTTTGGACGTCACCATCAGCGTCAGAACCAGCACGATCTCCTGCCACAGCGACAGGTCAATGCCGTACAGCTGCGCAATAAAGATCGCCGCAATACTCTGATACAGCGTCGAACCATCCAGGTTAAAGGAGTAACCCGTTGGCACTACGAAGCTGGTAATGGACGCCGGCGCACCGTAGGCCTCCATCTTCTCAATGATACGCGGCAGTACGCTCTCGGAGCTTGCCGTGGAGTACGCCAGAATCAGCTCATCCTTCAGGATGCGGATCAGGATCCAGATGCTCAGGCCGCACAGCCGCGCCACAATGCCCAGCACCACCAGCGCGAAGAACAGGATCGCGAAGTGCACCAGAATCACCAGCTTCGCCAGCGGCCACAGTGAGGCAAAGCCGAAGTTCGCCACGGTCACTGCAATCAGCGCGAATACCCCGACCGGCGCATAGCGCATCACCATATGGGTGACTTTGAACATGGTTTCGGAGATAGATCGGAACACGGTGACCAGCGGTTCACGGTGCGTCGCGGGCAGGGAAGAAAGCCCCAGACCAAACAGCACCGAGAAGAAGATGATCGGCAGCATCTCGCCCTTCGCCATGGACGCGATAATGTTGGTCGGCACCAGCGACAGGATAGTCCCCATCAGCCCATGCGAATGGCTCTGCACATCGGCGGTTGTGCTTTGGTATTTCGAAATATCCACCGTCGCCAGCTGCGACATATCGATCCCGGCACCAGGCTGGAACACGTTCGCCAGGGTGATGCCAAGTACGATGGCAACCGTGGTGATCACTTCGAAATAGAGAATGGTTTTAACGCCGATACGGCCTAACTGTTTCGCATCACCGACACCCGCGATACCGACCACCAGCGTCGAGATCACAATCGGCACAACAATCATCTTGATCAGATGAATAAAGATATCGCCCGCAGGCGAGAGAAGGTTCGCAATCAGCCACTCGCGGCTGTCGCTATGATAATGGAGGTAACTGCCCAGCAAGATGCCCAGCACAAGGGCCAGCAGGATCTGCCAGGCCAGGCTGACTTTCAAATTTTTCATAGAAACTGACTTCCTCAATGAAATCTCCGTACCATCAAAACTGCATGAATATGGAGACATACTGAAAGGGTATGAATTGTGTTGCGTTGGTTTATGGGATTTTTTAACGCGCCGTATGAGTATCATTTGCACGGCATGCTGCGCAAGCCTTAAAGAACAAGGCATTTCACTGCAAAAAGCGTCATTGACGGTAATTTATAGCAATTCGCATAAATAACCGTTTGTTATACAAAATATTTTCACTTCAAAAAAGTGAATAATTCTTCAGATGAATTATTTCTCTTCAAAGTTTCATTCGCTCAATTTTCATACTCTTCAGACATTGCGTGATCTGTCGCCCAAATACTAAACAAAGCTTGTAAAGCCCCTACTATTAACGTTTTTGCGACATATTATTAACATCTTACAAGGAGAAAAAAAGCCATGAGCCAAATACACAAACACGACATTCCCGCAAACATTGCGGACCGTTGCCTGATAAGCCCGGAGCAGTACCAGGAGAAATACCAGCAGTCCGTTTCCAGCCCTGACGCGTTCTGGGGTGAACAGGGTCACATCCTCGACTGGATCAAACCTTATCAGAAGGTAAAGAACACCTCTTTCGCGCCGGGCAACGTCTCCATTAAATGGTATGAAGACGGCACGCTGAACCTGGCGGCGAACTGCCTGGACCGCCATCTTGCTGAACGCGGCAACGAAACGGCCATCATCTGGGAAGGCGACGATGCCTCTCAGAGCAAACACATCTCGTATAAAGAACTGCATCGCGACGTCTGCCGCTTCGCCAACGTGCTGCTGGCCCAGGGCATTAAAAAAGGCGATGTGGTGGCGATCTATATGCCAATGGTGCCGGAAGCCGCCGTGGCTATGCTGGCCTGCGCGCGCATCGGCGCGATCCACTCCGTGATCTTCGGCGGCTTCTCCCCTGAAGCGGTTGCCGGGCGCATTGTTGACTCGAACTCGAAGCTGGTGATCACCGCTGACGAGGGCGTGCGCGCCGGGCGCGGTATCCCGCTGAAGAAAAACGTTGATGAAGCGCTGAAAAACCCGAACGTAAAATCCATCAACAACGTCATTGTCCTCAAGCGCACGGGCGGCAAAATCGACTGGCACGAGGGGCGCGACCTGTGGTGGAGCGATCTGATTGAAAACGCGAGCGACCAGCATCAGCCGGAAGAGATGAACGCGGAAGATCCGCTGTTTATCCTGTATACCTCCGGCTCCACCGGTAAGCCGAAAGGCGTGCTGCATACCACCGGCGGCTATCTGGTTTATGCGGCCACCACCTTTAAATACGTCTTCGACTACCATCCCGGCGACATCTACTGGTGTACCGCCGACGTGGGCTGGGTCACCGGTCATAGCTACCTGCTGTACGGCCCGCTGGCCTGCGGCGCAACGACGCTGATGTTTGAAGGCGTACCGAACTGGCCGACCCCGGCGCGTATGTGCCAGGTGGTTGATAAGCATCAGGTCAACATTCTCTACACCGCGCCAACGGCGATCCGCGCGCTGATGGCGGAAGGCGATAAAGCCATCGAAGGGACCGACCGCTCTTCCCTGCGCATCCTCGGCTCCGTGGGCGAGCCGATCAACCCGGAAGCCTGGGAGTGGTACTGGAAGAAGATCGGCAACGAGAAGTGCCCGGTGATGGACACCTGGTGGCAGACCGAAACCGGCGGCTTCATGATCACCCCGATGCCGGGCGCCACACAGCTGAAAGCCGGTTCGGCCACCCGTCCGTTCTTCGGCGTGCAGCCTGCGCTGGTGGACAACGAAGGCAATCCGCAGGAAGGCGCTACCGAAGGCAACCTGGTGATCGTCGACTCCTGGCCTGGCCAGGCGCGTACCCTGTTCGGCGACCATGAGCGCTTCGAGCAGACCTACTTCTCGACCTTCAAAAACATGTACTTCAGCGGCGACGGCGCGCGCCGGGATGAAGACGGTTATTACTGGATCACCGGACGCGTGGACGACGTGCTGAACGTTTCCGGCCACCGTCTGGGTACGGCGGAAATTGAGTCTGCGCTGGTGTCGCATCCGAAAATTGCCGAAGCGGCGGTTGTCGGCATTCCTCACAACATCAAAGGCCAGGCGATCTACGCCTACGTCACCCTGAACCACGGCGAAGAGCCGTCGCCAGAGCTGTATACCGAGGTGCGCAACTGGGTGCGTAAAGAGATCGGCCCGCTTGCCACGCCGGACGTGCTGCACTGGACCGACTCGCTGCCGAAAACCCGTTCCGGCAAGATTATGCGCCGTATCCTGCGCAAAATCGCGGCGGGCGACACCAGTAACCTCGGTGATACCTCAACGCTGGCCGATCCTGGCGTGGTGGACAAACTGCTCGAAGAGAAGCAGGCCATCGCAATGCCTTCATAATTTTTTCTCCCTCTCCCGTGGGAGAGGGCCGGGGTGAGGGCATCAGACCGCACCTTCCTCCCCTCACCCTCTCCCCACAGGGGAGAGGGGATAAAAACAAACCAACCTTACTTCTGGAGACTCTGTGATGAATAACGATATTTGTCAGCAGATAGAGAATAGTGCGCACTACAGGGAGCTCGTCGAAAAACGGCAACGGTTTGCCTTCATCCTTTCCATCATCATGCTGATTATCTACGTCGGCTTTATTCTGCTGATCGCCTTTGCGCCGCACTGGCTGGGCACCCCGCTGCATGAGGGTACCAGCGTCACGCGCGGTATTCCGATTGGGATTGGCGTTATCATCATTTCGTTTGTGCTGACGGGTGTGTACGTCTGGCGCGCCAACGGTGAATTCGATCGTCTTAACAGAGAAGTTCTGCGCGAGGTAAAAGCATCATGAAGCGAGTCCTGACGGCGCTAGCCGCCACACTTCCCTTTGCGGCACACGCGGCGGATGCCATTACCGGCGAGGTCCAGCGCCAGCCAACCAACTGGCAGGCGATTATCATGTTCCTGATTTTCGTGGTGCTGACGCTGTATATCACCTACTGGGCGTCGAAACGCGTACGCTCCCGTAACGATTACTACACCGCGGGCGGCAATATTACCGGCTTCCAGAACGGGCTGGCGATCGCGGGGGACTTTATGTCCGCCGCCTCGTTCCTCGGGATCTCCGCGCTGGTGTACACCTCCGGGTATGACGGCCTGATCTACTCCCTCGGGTTCCTCGTCGGCTGGCCAATCATCCTGTTCCTGATTGCCGAGCGCCTGCGTAACCTGGGACGCTATACCTTTGCTGACGTCGCCTCCTATCGCCTGAAGCAGGGGCCGATTCGCTCCCTCTCCGCCTGCGGTTCGCTGGTGGTGGTGGCGCTCTATCTGATCGCCCAGATGGTCGGCGCGGGCAAACTGATCGAGCTGCTGTTCGGCCTGAACTACCACGTCGCGGTGGTGCTGGTAGGCGTGCTGATGGTGATGTACGTCCTGTTCGGCGGCATGCTGGCCACCACCTGGGTGCAGATCATCAAAGCGGTCCTGCTGCTGTTCGGCGCCAGCTTTATGGCCTTTATGGTGATGAAGCACGTCGGGTTCAGCTTCAATAATCTGTTCACCGAAGCGATGGCGGTCCACCCGAAAGGAGAAGCGATCATGAGCCCGGGCGGGCTGGTGAAAGATCCGATATCCGCGCTCTCGCTCGGTCTCGGCCTGATGTTCGGTACCGCTGGCCTGCCGCACATCCTGATGCGTTTCTTCACGGTGTCAGATGCGCGTGAAGCGCGTAAAAGCGTCTTCTACGCCACCGGCTTTATGGGTTACTTCTACATTCTGACCTTTATCATCGGCTTCGGCGCAATCATGCTGGTGGGGGCAAACCCGGCGTTCAAAGACGCGGCGGGCGCGCTTATCGGCGGTAACAACATGGCGGCGGTGCATCTGGCCGACGCGGTGGGCGGCAACCTGTTCCTCGGCTTTATCTCTGCCGTGGCCTTCGCCACTATCCTCGCGGTGGTTGCAGGGCTGACGCTGGCCGGTGCGTCTGCGGTATCGCATGACCTCTACGCCAACGTCTTCCGCAAAGGCGCGAGCGAGCGCGATGAGCTGAAGGTCTCAAAAATCACCGTGCTGGTGCTGGGCGTGGTGGCGATCCTGCTGGGGATTTTGTTCGAGAAACAGAACATCGCCTTTATGGTCGGGCTGGCCTTCTCGATTGCGGCAAGCTGTAACTTCCCGATCATCCTGCTCTCCATGTACTGGTCAAAACTGACCACCCGTGGAGCGATGATTGGCGGCTGGCTGGGCCTGCTGACGGCGGTGATTCTGATGATCCTCGGCCCGACCATCTGGGTGCAGATCCTCGGTCACGAAAGCGCGATCTTCCCGTATGAATACCCGGCGCTGTTCTCCATTGCCGTGGCGTTTATCGGTATCTGGGTCTTCTCTGCCACCGATAATTCACCGGAGGGTAACCTGGAGCGTGAGAAATTCCGCGCCCAGTTTATCCGTTCACAAACCGGCCTGGGCGTTGAGCAAGGCCGCGCGCACTAAGCCTTTTCTCCCCGGTCGCTCTGGCCGGGGAGCTTAAAACATCACCCACGCCACCAGCGGTGCGATCAGCACCATCGTTACGCCCGAAAGCATCATCACCAGGCTCGCGACAACGCCCTCCTGCTGTCCCAGCTCGTACGAACGTGCCGTCCCCGCCCCGTGCGACGCCGCGCCAAACCCCGCCCCTTTCGCCATCCCTTCGCGAATGGAAAGCCGCAGAAACAGCACATCCCCCACTGCCATGCCGAATACGCCGGTGACGACCACAAACAGCGCCACCAGATCCGGCTGGCCGCCGAGCGGTTTGGCGGCTGCCAGCGCAAACGGCGTGGTCACCGAACGCACCGCCAGGCTGCGCTGGATTTCATCCGACAGGGTAAACAGCCGCGCCAGCCAGACCGAGCTGCACACCGCCACCACCGTCGCAGTGACGACGCCTGCGCTGAGCGACATCCAGTGGCGTTTGATAATGGCGAGGTTGTCATAAACGGGTACGGCGAAGGCAATGGTCGCCGGGCCGAGCAGCCACAGCAGCCAGTGGGATTCACCGATATAGTTCTGCCAGGAGATATGCCCGAAGACCAGCATCAGCACCAGCAGGATCGGCGTAAAGACCAGCGGCATCAGCGGCAGTGCGCGAAAGCGGCGATACAGACGCTTGTTGGCAAAGTAGATGACGACTGTCGCAATCAGGCACAGCACGCTTATCTGAAAGTTAGTCATGCTTCTGCCTGCTGATTTCAAAGCGATACACTTTATCCACCACCCAGGCGGTGGCGCCCAGCACCATCATCGTGCTCAGGGCGATAACCGCAAAGATGCGCCAGCCGTCGACCATCAGCAACTGGGCATAATTCACCACCGCCACCACGGCCGGCACAAAGAACAACAGCATCTCCGCCAGCAGCCAGCGTGCGCCGGCCCGCACCCAGCTAAGGGGCAACGCGCGACAGAGGATCAGCGTCAGCATCAGCACCATCCCCACCAGGTTGGCGGGTAAAGGCAGATGCAGCCAGTCGACAAGATATTCCGCGAAAACAAACAGTCCCGCGTAGAGCAGTACCTGAACCGGTACCTGGAGTCGTTGCACAACGGCAGGCGTAACACGGCTTAACGCCACGGCCATGGGGGTTTTCCTCAGAAATGAGACGAGGCGCCAGTATAGTGAGCGTACGGTATCGACTGAAATGAATTAAAATCATCGAAGGTATAGTTTCGAGGAATAATCATGGACATAAGAACGCTGCGCTATTTTGTCGAGGTGGTTCGCCAGCAAAGTTTTACCCGCGCAGCGGAGAAGTTATTCGTAACCCAGCCAACCATCAGCAAGATGCTGAAAAACCTCGAAGATGAGCTGAACTGTACCCTGCTGATCCGCGACGGGCGCAAGCTGCTGCTGACCGATACCGGTCGCGTGGTGTTCGAGCGCGGGCTGGCAATTCTGGCGGAGTTCCGCCAGCTGGAGGCCGAGCTTGGGGACATCAACCACCTGACAAAAGGGCTGCTGCGGCTCGGCATTCCGCCGATGGTCGGCATGATGATGGCCGGGCCGATAAGCCTGTTTCGCCAGCGCTATCCCGGCGTTGAGCTAAAAATTTCTGAATTTGGCGGCCTGACCGTGCAGCAGGCGGTGATGAACGGCGAACTGGACGTGGCTATGACCGCCCTTCCTGTGGAGGAAGAAAGCGGCCTGGCGACGCTGCCGCTGTTCAGCCACCCGCTGTGCGTGCTGGTGCCGCGCTCCGGCGACTGGCTGAAGATTGAATCAGTAAAACCCGAGCTGCTCGGCGAACACCCGCTGCTGATTTACAACGAAGATTTCGCCTTAAGCCGCCAGCTGATGGCGTTGTTTAACCAGCACAACGTGAAGCCTCGCATTGCGGTGCGCAGCGGCCAGTGGGATTTTCTGGCGGCGATGGTACAGGCGGGCGTGGGGATTGCCATTCTGCCGCAGCCGATCTGCGAGCGGCTGGATAAAAATACGCTGCGCTGGATCCCGCTGGAGAGCGACCTGCACTGGCAGCTGGGGATGATCTGGCGTGAAGGGGTCTATCTGTCGCACAGCGCACAGGCGTGGTTGCAATGCTGTGAGGGGTTTTGGGCCCCCTCACCCTAACCCTCTCCCACAGGGAGAGGGAACCGATCGAGCACGTAGGCCCGGTAAGCGCAGCGCCACCGGGCAATTACAGCGCTACTGATTCTCTATCAACAACGCTTCCAGCAGGTCCAGATCGTGCAGCAGCTTTTGCAGCGTCTCGTTGCTGATCTGCCGCGTCGCGCGCAGGTGATACAGCTCGGCACGCTCGGAGCGCAGCGCCGCCAGGCGGAAACGGCGTTCGAGGTTCTCTTCCTGCAACGAACTTTCCACGTCGTTACGTCCGTCAGCACGGCGACGCAAATTACCGATCACGCGTGAACTGACTTCCTTCAGCAGCTGGTTATCAATGTTCTCTTCGGCATCGGCGGCCAGACGCTCCTCCATCTTCTCGATGGCGACAATCGCCACTTCCGCCGTCGCCGCACGGGCAATCCGCTCTTCTTTGTGCTGCTGCGAGGAGTCCCCCGCGTCAATATGTTGCAGCAGAATCGGCAGCATAATCACGCCGACAAACAGCGAGAAGAGGATCACGCCCGCCGCCAGGAACACCAGCTCGTAGCGCGCCGGGAAGACGTCGCCCGTCGGCAGCAGCAGAGGAATGGAGAGCACACCAGCAAGGGTGATCGCCCCGCGAACGCCCGCGAAAGAGGCAATCAGCAGCTCGCGCGTGGTCCACGAGCCGAACTCCATCGGCTTTTTGGTCAGGAAGCGAACGCTGAATTTCTTCATCGTCCACAGCCAGCCGAAACGCACCAGCATCAGCGCAAGGTAGATGAGCACGATATCGGTAAACAGCATCCAGACTTCAACGTTTGGATCCGCTTCGGCCGCAATCAGCGAGGATTCCATAATGCCCGGCAGTTGCAGACCCAACAGCAGGAACACCATGCCGTTAAACACAAACTCGAGCATGGCCCAGGTACTGTTCGCACGCAGGCGCATCGCCAGCGGCGCGCGGCGCATTACGCCGGAGCGGGTGATGGTCATCCCCGCGGCTACCGCCGCCAGAATACCCGACACGCCGATGTGTTCGGCGATCAGGTAAGAGGCAAACGGCAGCAGGAACAGCAGGACGATCTGCGTAGCGGGTTCGTCGCCACCCCAGCGGCTGAGGAAGCGCAGCGAGCGTCCGTACAGCCAGCTCACGACGAAGCCCGCAAGGATACCGCCAATCGCCACCTTGAAGAATTCCAGGGTCGCGCCGCCGACGGTAAAGACCATGGTGCCCATGGCAACCGCCACGGCAAACTTCAGGGCGACCAGGCCAGAGGCGTCGTTCATCAGCGCCTCGCCCTGCAAAATGCCCATGATTTTCTTTGGAATACGCCCTTCGCCCACAATGCCGGACAGCGCCACGGCGTCGGTAGGCGACAGCACGGCGGCGAGCGCAAAGGCGGGTATGAGCGGGATCCCCGGTACGGCCCAGTAGATCAGAAAACCAATCCCGACCACGGTAACCACCACCAGCGCCAGCGCCAGGCCGAAGATCTCTCGCCCGTGCTCCAGAAATTCGCGCGTCGGCGTTTTCCAGCCATCGGCAAACAGCAGCGGCGGGATAAACAGCACGAGGAACAGTTCCGGATCGAACTCCACGTGCAGACCGAACGTCGGCCACGCCAGCAGCGCACCGATAGCTATTTGCATTAAAGGCAGGGGGACCTGGAAGGGCAGTACGCGTGTAACCACCCCGGATAATGAGACCACAAGGGTCATGATGAGTATTGTGAAGAAAATTTCCATGCGTTCCCTGTTTGCTGTGTTTCTTATATGCCAAACCTGAGGCGTCGTGCCTCTTATTCTATCCTCTCCAGAGTAACGTAAAAGGCAACAGGATGAGTCCTGAAAATAAAAACGGGCGGCCTGAGCCACCCGTTTTCGCATAAAAAGTCAATTCAGATGGCCCAACCGCCCGCGTAGAACGCGACCAGCGCAACGGCGATGACCACGGTCCCGATGTTCAGCTTGCGCCACTCACCGGAAACCAGACGCCCAATCACCAGCGAGGCGAAACCGATCATAATGCCGGTCACGATGTTACAGGTCAGCACGATGAATACCGCAGTGATCAGGCCGGACATGGCATCAACAAAATCCGCGAAATCGATTTTCGCCACGTTGCTCAGCATCAGCAGGCCGACGTACATCAGCGCAGGTGCGGTCGCGTAAGCCGGCACCAGATAAGAGAGCGGAGAGAGGAACAGGATCAGCAGGAACAGCACGCCAACGGTGATGGCCGTCAGGCCGGTTTTACCGCCTGCCGCCGTACCCGCTGCGGACTCAATGTACACCGCCGCAGGCGCCGCGCCCACCAGACCAGAGAAGACGCTGCTCAGGGAGTCGGTGGTCAGCGCTTTGCCGCCGTCAATAATCTGTCCGTCTTTATCCAGCAGGTTCGCCTGACCGGCCACCGCGCGGATGGTGCCGGTGGCGTCAAACACCGCGGTCATTACCAGCGCCAGCACGCTTGGCAGGATCACCGGGTTCAGCGCGCCCACAATATCCAGGCTGCCAATCAGGGAGTTGCCTTTGTCATCGCTCAGCGACGGCATGGCGAAAATCCCGGAGAAATGAACGGTCGGGTCGAAGATCAGGCCGACGATGGACACGCCGATAATGGTCAGCAGAATGCCGCCCGGCACTTTCAGTTTTTCCAGGCCAATGATCACCGCCAGACCCACCAGCGACATGATCACCGGGAAGCTCGCGAAGTTACCCAGCGCAACCGGCAGGCCGTCCAGCGGGTTCTTGATGACCAGACCCACGCCGTTGGCAGCGATCAGCAGCAGAAACAGGCCAATACCGATACCGGTGCCGTGCGCCACGCCCTGCGGCAGGTTGCGCAAAATCCAGCTACGAATGCCGGTCGCTGAAATCACGGTGAACAGCACGCCCATCAGGAACACGGCGCCGAGCGCTACCGGGACGCTGATATGCTGGCCCAGCACCAGGCTGAAGGCGGTGAACGCGGTCAGGGAGATGGCGCACCCGATCGCCAGAGGCAGGTTCGCCCACAGGCCCATCACAATCGAACCCACACCCGCAACCAGGCAGGTGGCAACGAAGACCGCCGCTGGCGGGAAGCCCGCTTTGCCGAGCATGCCCGGCACCACGATGACGGAGTACACCATCGCCAGAAACGTGGTCAGACCGGCAACAACTTCCTGGCGCACGGTGCTGCCGCGAGCAGAAATTTTAAACATGGCGTCAAGTGAACCGCCGGTACGCGCAGATGGCGTAGACATAGAAAACATCCCCTGAAAATTTTTATTGAAAGTCCGTAAGCGTGGTGGAGACTCCACTGCCAGCGAAACGTCAAATCCTTGTGCTGCGTTTGCGACGAAAGGGGCGTCACAAAAAAAGCAAACGTTTAGCTCCGCGCTTACAAAACGGGTAGTCAAATGTAGGCAAACGATTATCTAGCCTAATACCCGCCCTTTTCAACTGAACTTTCTCGTTTTTCGCTAAAATTGCCTCATGACGATGAAGAATTAAGCAGAGGATGCGCAAACGTTATCGTCCATGCGCAATTTCGTTACATTTCAGCCTTCACCGGGGATCGTCAGCGGGCCGCCTTTCGCAAGCGTTGTCTGCCAGCCCGGACGTGCCTCCACTCTCTGTTTCCACGCCGCTATGTGGTCGAGATTGTCGATGCCGCCTCTCGCCAGCAGGGCGAAGAGGGGAAAACTCATCTGGATATCAGCCATGGTCAGCGTGTCGCCGGCAAACCAGCTGTTTTCGGCAAGATGATCGTTAATAAAGCGCGCATGCGTTTCCAGCTGACGGTTGAGATACGCTTTTTGCACCCCCTGCCCCAGCGCCTTACCCAACGTGCGCAGGCCAAACGGGACGGGTGGTTTACCGAGGCTGTTGAATACCAGCTTCATTAACAGCAGCGGCATCAAAGACCCTTCGGCGTAATGCAGCCAGAAGCGATACTGCACTTTATGGGCGGGATCTAACGGTTTGAATCGTGACGCCGAATCGTACGTTTCCTGAAGATATTCCAGAATCGCGCCTGATTCGGCCAGCACCAGTCCGTTATCTTCCAGGACCGGGGATTTCCCCAGCGGATGCACTTTTTTGAGCGAATCCGGTGCAAGCATGGATTTTTCGCGCTGGTAGCGCACAATCTCATACGTCAGACCCAGCTCTTCCAGCGCCCAGAGGACGCGATGTGAACGAGACTGATTAAGGTGGTGGACCGTTAGCATGATGTTCTCCGGTGACTCATACTTTTTAACTATAGAAAACTGAACAACTTCACGAAAAAAATTCGGCTAAAATCTCACCGTCTCCGGTGGCAAAAACGGCGGCCGGGCATAGAATTAAAGTGTCAGTACAAACCGGAACCTCCTCCACAAGCTCGACACGAGGGGTACTGATGTCGGGGGAAACCCTCCCGTGAGCCAGCGGGATAGAGAGAAAGACAAAGACCGGAAAAAACTAAAGCGCCCTTAGTGGCGCTTTAGTTCTTTATGCTTGTTGCCGGGTGGCGGCTGCGCCTTACCCGGCCTACAAAACCGAGAGCGTAGGCCGCCGGGTAAGCGAAGCGCCACCCGGCAAACACCTCTCATTCCTCCTCCAGCAACCGCGCCCCTGTTCCCTGCTCGCCCAGCCTGTCACCCGGGTTACGCAGCGGACAATCGCTGCGTGATAAACACCCGCAACCAATGCAGCCGTCCAGCTCATCGCGCAGGGCCACCAGCGTGTGAATACGACGATCCAGTTCTTCACGCCACTGGGACGACAGCTGCTTCCACTCCTTCGCGCTCAGCGAGTGCCCTTCCGGCAATACGCCGAACGCGTCGCCGATGGTGGCCAGAGGAATGCCGATACGTTGCGCAATTTTAATGATCGCCACGTAGCGGAGCACATCGCGGGTGTAGCGCCGCTGGTTTCCGGCGTTACGGATACTTTTTATTAACCCTTTGCTTTCATAGAAGTGGAGCGCCGACACCGCCACGCCGCTTCGCTTAGCCACTTCACCGGGGGTTAACAGCGCTTTGATGCGCGGTAATCTCTTTTCCATAAAACCTCTTTACCTCAAGTTAACTTGAGGAATTATACTCCCCCGCAGAGAAAACGACGAATCAACCAGGACAGATGTCTCCACAGAGGGGTAACCTTATGTCGCATCAGCAAATTATTCAGACGCTTATTGAATGGATTGATGAACATATCGACCAGCCGTTGAACATTGATGTGGTCGCTAAGAAGTCGGGCTATTCGAAATGGTATTTACAGAGAATGTTCCGCACCGTAATGCATCAAACGCTGGGTGATTATATTCGCCAGCGCAGGCTCCTGCTGGCGGCGCAGGCGTTACGCTCAACGCAGCGGCCCATTTTTGATATCGCCATGGATCTGGGCTATGTATCGCAGCAGACCTTTTCCCGCGTCTTCCGCCGCGAGTTTGACCGTACGCCGAGCGACTACCGCCATCAGCTTAATTAATGCGTGTTAACGTAAGGGTTGCTGCTGCCAGGCCATAAATGCCTGGGGCGGCATCGCTTTCGCGAAGTGCCATCCCTGACAATACTGCACGCCACGCTTCAGCAACCAGCTCACCTGCTCCCCCGTCTCGACCCCTTCGGCAATGGTTTTCAGCCGCAGGCTTTGCGCCATCTCAATGATGTGCTCGGCGATAAGGTGGCTGGTGCTGTTGGTGGTTAAGGTATCGATAAAGGATTTGTCAATTTTCAGGATATCGACGTTCAGCGAATAGAGGTTATGCAGGTTAGAGTAGCCGGTTCCGAAATCATCAATCGCCACTTCATACCCCGCCTGGCGAAACGCCTGAATGACCGGCGTGGTTTTTGGCACGTCAATAAACCCCCGCTCCGTCACCTCAATTTTGATTTGCTGCGCGCGAACCGAGTAAAAGCGGGCTTTGTCGGAGATCAGGGCGATAAGACGAGAAGAGTGAAAATCCGACGCCGACAGGTTAATCGAGACATACAGATCGGGATGAGCGGCAAGAAAATGGCCCAGATCGCTGAACACCTCCTCCACGACGTAATCCGTAATGCGCTCAATCATCCCCTCTTTTTCTGCCAGGGGAATAAATTCCGCCGGGCTCATAACCTGACCGTTGAATCCTGGCCAGCGCAACAACGCCTCTGCCCCCACGCACTGGTTATTTTTAATATCAATAATGGGCTGATAATGGACGCACAGCTGGCGTTTATTCAGCGCCCGGTGCAGAAGTCGGCCAGGCGAATTGAATTCACGGTGTGTACGCGACCACACCAGCAGAATAATAATGCTGCATATTATCCCCAGCGGTAGCGTCAGGGTAGCCTGATGATAAAGCGTTTTATAAAAACGGGCGCTGGAGGTTGAAACGATGGCCGCAATCGGCCGCTGCCCGGATTTCACGATTGTATAAAAACGGTCATCTTTCTGAAAAGTCGTTTCCTGATGTCGAAGCATCGAATGCAATAAAGAAATATTGGCTTTCTGGCTTACAGAAAAAAATGCATTGCTGACGGTGTCATACACTCCCCACGACAGGGAACGATCGTCTGACATCACCTCACTGTACGAAAGCGGGTTGACCACTGCGACATAATTTCCGCGCTGCATATATATCATTTTATAACCATCAAAAAATGGTGTATCGCGAAAATAATAGATAGCAACGTCAGGTTTACGTGTGTAATTGGCAGCGGGGATGGTGTAAGGATGATCCGGCGTAAAAAGGGTCGAGCAGAGAAACTCCTGGCCTTCAGCATAAATTAAATCGGCAACAAAAAGACGACCGCGGGAAACGTTCAACATATATTGACGATGCTCCGGCGTACACACTTTACCCTGATATTTTTCCGCGTCTTCCCGGGCCAGATCAACCTGTTGAATAACCCGTTCAGTTTTGTTTAAAGCAAGTTCAGCAAACGTGCGCAGCTGGGCGCTGATTTCCGACACGGCTCTAAGCTGGGCAAACCATAGCGCAAGCATCACCGGCAGCATAACTACCATGATAATCCCGACCACTTTGAGCATGTTGCGCCGCGCGCTACGATTCATTTCCCGCTCTGTATCCCTGCATGTTGTACGCCTGTAGCAATGAAGACCGGCTGCTTTGATAAACAGGTGATTACGTTGCATGAATCATGGGAAGTTAGCAACTGACTTTTAGTATTAAAAATCCTAAAATTCGTGATGCCGATAATATTTTCCCGTAAGCCAAACTAAAAGTATTCATTTCGTTTCTGATAAGGAAAATAATTACCCGCGACAGGTGTGGAAAATTCGCTGGCTGAAATAGCCTGCTCTTTGTTCTTATGCTGATTTATAAATAATCAGACGCCAGGACCGTTTTTCCTCTTCCCGTACGCTTGGCGTCATATAATGCCTTATCGGCACGCATCAGTATGGCAGAAGTATCCCGTTGCCCCTGACAGACTTCAACCACCCCGGCGCTGAAGGAGAGTACCAGCGTTTTATCGCCCACACGCAGCGGTTTTGAGATCAGCGCGGCACGCAGCCGGGAAGAGAGCAACGTAGCGGCCATACCATCCGTGCGCGCCAGCAGAAGAACAAACTCTTCGCCCCCCACACGTCCCAGCGCCGACCCGGCCGGGCTCACCTCGCGAATACGGTCGCAAAAGTGGATCAATGCCGCATCGCCAACCTGATGTCCCCACCGATCGTTGATCTGCTTGAAGTAATCGAGATCGAACATCAGGAGACAGAAGTGGCTACTCACATCCTGCGGCGAACTGGCTGCCAGCGCCATTTTGAGCCGCTGTAAGATTGTCGAGCGATTCAGACAGCCCGTCAGATCGTCCGTGGTGGCTTTGACGGTCAGCTGCTGTTCTGCTTTTTTACGTTCGGTGATATCCAGGCCAATATTGAGAATGGAGTTATCCGGCAAAAGGATGTTTGACCAGAGAATGGTTAACTGCGTCCCGTCTTTACGCACCGGATGCCATTCGTACATATCCTTAAGTGGTGCGAAACGAACCGACTCCTGCACGCGCTGTCGCTCCTCAGGATCCGGGTAAAACAAGGCCAGCGGATCGGGGTGCTCGCCGATTTCAGTCATACTCCAGCCAAAGACTTTTTCGCATTCGGCATTCCACAATACACACCGGTTATGCCTGTCAAAGGCGTTCATTAATACCGGAGCACGTTCAAATAAGGTTTTATATTGCGTGACGACGCGCTGCATTTCCTGCGCCGTTTTTTCCCGCACGATGATGTCATCAAAATAATCTTTTAGCTTCTCAACCAATACCACCATAATATTTTTCAGTATCGGCAACGAGGTCAGTTTTTCATTAAAAGCCAAAAAGAAATAACCACTGCACTGTCTGCCATGCGCTGAGAGTTTACACAGTACGCCGCTTTGCAGCCGCGCATAGCCCGGGTGCTGAGGGGAAAATACCGCCCGGCCAATATGCGCTTTCCAGTAGATAACCCGCCAGGCGCGGTGATGGCGCTGCAACAGGGTGCTGGCAAGAAAATCCGCCACGTTGAAGGCGTGACACGTCACGTCGCCGGCACAAACCACGCGCGGCCCGTCTGCGGATTCGACACTGACCCACGAGAGATTTGCCCCCAGTGCGCTGTTGATAATTTCCAGCATTTCAACCGGCGAACATTGCGCGTTGAGTTGCGGCATCAGCTTCGCCAGGGCGTGCAGCGCCTGCATGCTGTCGTTAATAATCTCGCGTCTTTTTTCTTTCATTATCTTTTCGCAGGTCATTAATCGAGAGAGCAACCGCAATAATTCATATCTGAATAAAAGAATAAGACCACGAAATCAAAGAGCATGCTGAGTGTAAAACAAAGAATATAAAATCCAAAAAAGCCAAACAATTCAATGCGATGAATTATTTTTGCGGGTACATTTATTGTTCCACACAAGCATAATCCATAGATATACTGCTGTAAACGCTATACAGCCGATGGCGTTTTGCAAAGGTTTTGCTATCTGGATGAATTAAAAATAAAAATTCCGACCAGACGTCGTTCTGAGCGACGACGATATATTTTCCCCGGCAATAATCCCACTTTTACCTCACGCGGATACTGGCGAATAAAACAGCAAATGTGATATAGTTCACACATCTTATGTAACGAGAAACATTGTTTCATTCCAGTTCGTCTGTTTTGTCGAGGATGGGTTTTATGGCAACCATTACCACCAGCATGGTACTCCTGCGCTGGCCGTTGTTGAGCGCGGTTTTGATGTTCCTGGCCAGCACGTTAAACATTCAGTTCCGAAAGTCCGACTACGCAGGTCTTGCTGTGATTAGCACCCTGTTAGGGTTAGGCGCCGCATGCTGGTTCGCGACAGGTTTGCTTGGCATTACGCTGGTGGATATAGCCGCCGTCTGGGAAAACATTAAAGTGGTGATGGTTGAAGCCATGAGCCACACCCCACCAGACTGGCCGATGGTGATTACCTGATAGCCTGTTATAAAAAACCCAGACATTGTCTGGGTTTTTTGAGTTTCACGCGTCTGGATATCAGAACGGGATATCGTCGTCGAAGTCCATTGGTGGTTCGTTAGACGGTGCCGGAGCAGACTGCTGCTGCGGACGAGACTGCGCGCCGCCGCTGAACTGATTGCCGCCCTGCGGCTGCTGAGGCTGACCCCAACCGCCCTGCTGCTGGCCGCCACCTGCCGGTGCGCCGCCGCCCTGACGGCCACCCAGCATCTGCATGGTGCCGCCAACGTTCACCACCACTTCCGTGGTGTATTTTTCCTGACCGGACTGATCGGTCCATTTGCGGGTGCGCAGCTGGCCTTCGATATAGACCTGAGAACCCTTACGCAGATACTCACCGGCCACTTCAGCCAGTTTGCCAAACAGCACAACGCGGTGCCATTCGGTCTGCTCTTTCATTTCACCGGTCGCTTTATCACGCCAGGATTCGGAAGTAGCCAGCGTAATGTTGGCAACTGCGCCACCACTCGGCATGTAGCGTACTTCCGGGTCCTGGCCCAGATTACCGACGAGAATCACCTTGTTTACGCCTCTGCTGGCCATGTTCGTGTCTCCTGAATACGTTTCTTAATAGTGTAAACGCGCGAGTGTACCATTTCCATGCGACACTTTGATAGTTGCGTAGCATGTTCCAGAGTTCTCTCGCGGACTCGACATTGTTACACAGTGAATCAGAAAATGCATTCCAATACTGTATATTCAAACAGGTCATTTTGTGTCATAATTAGCCGTTTCTGACAGCCGTTTGTCCTTCAAACAAATCAGGCAATCCGTGTTCCAACCGGGAAAGGTGAATGGATAAGATCGAAGTTCGGGGCGCCCGCACCCACAATCTCAAGAATATCAACCTCATAATCCCTCGCGACAAACTCATCGTCGTGACCGGGCTTTCGGGGTCTGGCAAATCCTCACTGGCTTTCGACACTTTGTATGCCGAAGGACAGCGTCGTTACGTTGAATCGCTCTCGGCGTACGCGCGTCAGTTCCTGTCGCTGATGGAAAAACCGGATGTCGACCACATTGAAGGGTTGTCCCCTGCTATCTCCATTGAGCAGAAATCCACGTCGCATAACCCGCGCTCCACGGTCGGTACCATTACCGAAATCCATGACTACCTGCGTCTGCTGTATGCGCGCGTGGGCGAGCCGCGCTGCCCGGATCACGACGTCCCGCTGGCGGCCCAGACCGTCAGCCAGATGGTGGATAACGTGCTGTCGCAGCCGGAAGGCAAACGCCTGATGCTGCTGGCGCCAATCATTAAAGAGCGTAAGGGCGAACACACTAAAACGCTGGAAAACCTGGCAAGCCAGGGCTATATCCGCGCTCGTATCGACGGCGAAGTGTGTGACCTGTCCGATCCGCCAAAGCTGGAGCTGCAAAAGAAACACACCATCGAAGTGGTGATTGACCGCTTTAAGGTGCGTGAAGATCTGGCGACGCGTCTGGCGGAATCCTTTGAAACGGCGCTGGAACTGTCGGGCGGCACGGCGGTGGTGTCAGACATGGACGATGCAAAAGCGGAAGAGCTGCTCTTCTCCGCCAACTTCGCCTGCCCGATTTGCGGCTACAGCATGCGCGAGCTGGAACCGCGCCTGTTCTCGTTCAACAACCCGGCGGGCGCGTGCCCGACCTGTGACGGCCTGGGCGTTCAGCAGTATTTCGACCCGGACCGCGTGATCCAGAACCCGGAGCTGTCGCTGGCGGGTGGCGCTATTCGCGGCTGGGATAAGCGTAATTTTTACTACTTCCAGATGCTGAAATCGCTGGCTGAGCACTATAAGTTCGACGTTGAAGCCCCGTGGGCCAGCCTGAGCGCGAACGTACATAAAGTGATCCTGTTCGGTTCCGGCAAAGAGAATATTGAGTTCAAGTACATGAACGATCGCGGCGATACCTCCGTGCGTCGCCACCCGTTCGAAGGGGTGCTGCACAACATGGAGCGCCGCTACAAAGAGACCGAATCCAGCGCGGTGCGCGAGGAGCTGGCGAAGTTCATCAGCAACCGCTCCTGCGCCACCTGCGAGGGTACACGTCTGCGTCGCGAAGCGCGTCACGTGTTTGTCGAAAACACGGCACTGCCGACCATCTCAGAAATGAGCATCGGCCACGCGATGGACTTCTTCAACAACCTGAAGCTCTCCGGACAGCGCGCGAAAATCGCTGAAAAAGTGCTGAAAGAGATCGGCGATCGCCTCAAGTTCCTCGTGAACGTCGGTCTGAACTACCTGACGCTTTCCCGCTCGGCTGAAACGCTGTCTGGCGGTGAAGCCCAGCGTATCCGTCTGGCGAGCCAGATTGGCGCGGGCTTAGTCGGCGTGATGTACGTGCTTGATGAGCCGTCAATCGGCCTGCACCAGCGCGACAACGAACGCCTGCTCGGCACGCTGGTTCACCTGCGTAACCTCGGCAACACGGTCATCGTGGTCGAGCACGACGAAGACGCGATCCGCGCCGCGGACCACGTGATCGACATCGGCCCGGGCGCTGGCGTGCACGGCGGACAGGTGGTGGCGGAAGGGACGCTGAAAGACATTATGGCGGTGCCTGAATCGCTGACCGGTCAGTACATGAGCGGCAAGCGCAAAATTGAAGTGCCAAAACAGCGCGTGGCGGCGAACCCGGAAAAAGTGCTGAAGCTGACCGGCGCGCGCGGCAACAACCTGAAGGACGTGACCCTGACGCTGCCTGTCGGGCTGTTTACCTGCATCACCGGCGTGTCCGGTTCCGGTAAATCGACGCTGATCAACGATACGCTGTTCCCGATTGCGCAGACGGCACTGAACGGCGCGACGCTGGCCGAGCCTGCGCCGTACCGCGACATTCAGGGGCTGGAGCATTTCGACAAGGTTATCGACATCGACCAGAGCCCGATTGGCCGTACGCCGCGCTCTAACCCGGCGACCTATACCGGCGTCTTTACGCCCGTACGTGAACTGTTCGCCGGCGTACCGGAAGCGCGTTCGCGCGGGTATACGCCAGGACGTTTCAGCTTTAACGTGCGCGGCGGCCGCTGTGAAGCGTGCCAGGGCGACGGCGTAATCAAGGTTGAGATGCACTTCCTGCCGGATATCTACGTGCCGTGCGACCAGTGCAAAGGTAAGCGTTATAACCGCGAAACGCTGGAGATTAAGTACAAAGGCAAGACCATCCACGAAGTGCTGGATATGACCATCGAAGAGGCGCGCGAGTTCTTTGACGCCGTCCCTGCGCTGGCGCGTAAGCTGCAAACCCTGATGGATGTGGGTCTGACCTATATTCGTCTGGGGCAGTCAGCGACAACGCTGTCCGGCGGTGAAGCGCAGCGCGTGAAGCTGGCGCGTGAGCTGTCCAAACGTGGTACCGGTCAGACGCTGTATATTCTGGATGAGCCGACCACCGGCCTGCACTTTGCGGATATCCAGCAGCTGCTGGACGTGCTGCACCAGCTGCGCGATCAGGGCAACACCATCGTGGTGATTGAGCACAACCTGGACGTGATTAAAACCGCGGACTGGATTGTCGATCTCGGCCCGGAAGGCGGCAGCGGCGGCGGTGAAATCCTCGTCTCCGGTACGCCAGAGACCGTTGCAGAGTGCGAAGCCTCGCACACCGCGCGCTTCCTCAAACCGTTGCTGTAATCGTCACACGGAGAGCTGCTGTCGGATCGTTTCCGGCAGCAGTTCAACCGCCTGTTGATACGACGCATCCACCAGGTAGTAAATTTGCGAATCTGGCAGCGAGCCGTCGAGAAACACCGTACTCCAGTGCGCTTTATTCAGATGCTTACTTGGCCTGACATCATCGTGCTGCTGGCGCAGTAAGTCGGCCAGTTCCGGACTGGTTTTCAGTGATGCCGCAGGCCGCGCATCCACCTCTTTCACCATCGCGAACAGCACATCACCCACTTTGATCTGCGTGGCTTTCCAGTCGCTGTGAACGCTTTGTTCCGCACCCGGCTTGTTCATGCAGTACTGAAGTATCTCCGAAATTGTCATCTTTATTCCCCTTGTAGCGTTGCGATAATTTTACGCGAACCACCGTGAATGCGATGTTCTCCCAGCCAGATCCCCTGCCACGTTCCCAGCTGTAGCCGTCCGTTGTGGACCGGCAGCATCAGCGAGACGCCCAGCAAAGAGGATTTGATGTGCGAAGGCATATCGTCCGCCCCCTCGTAATCATGCTCATACGGGGCGTTATCCGGGACGGTTTTCAGAAAATGCCGCTCCATGTCAGACCGGACGGTGGGATCGCAATTTTCATTGAGCGTGAGAGAAGCAGACGTGTGCTGAAGCAGCAGATGCAGCAAACCCGTTTTGACGCGCGACAGGTCGCGGATTTGCCCGATGACTTCGTCCGTCACAAGGTGAAATCCGCGTGGTTTTGCGCTTAAGGTCAGGGTCTGTTGATACCACATGTGCTGCTCCATTATGAAAGGTGAATCTTTCTAAGTGTGCAGCAAGAAAGCGAAAGGTAAAACCCGCGCGGCGAGATTTGCTTAAAAAAGCATTCACCCCGCCGTTAATGCGTCAGTATTCAGAGTTAACGATCACCTCTTCACCAAATTTTCCGGCCATCGGCAGCGGTCGATAGGTAGAGTTCGAGGCGCGTAACACCCTGATGCCTCTGGCTCCCACGTCGTGCGCCGCGGTGATGTCGTTATCTGAATCACCGTAGAACACTTTGATATTTTTCTTTTCCAGCCACTGGGTTTTGGTGTTTTGCCCTTCCTGGTCCCCGGCAAAAATGACCGGGTTCATGCTGGCCGCTGGGATCAGGAAATCATCCTGTAGCGTTTTCGAGACGGTTTCGGTTTTGGTCTGGCTACGTCCGGTCACGAAATAAATGCTGTCGCCGCGCTTTACGTGCATGGCGATCAGCGCGCGAGCAACCTCTTTCGGGATACTGAACTCATCCCAACCGTTGTTCATCTTTTCCCAGAATTCCGGGTTTTTCAGATAGGCTTCGCTGTCCGGGGAGTACGTTTTTTTGCCGCGCCAGAAACCGGGGCTGGAGAAGAGAACGGTATCGTCAATATCGAAGCCCACGGCCATCGGCGGGCGACCCGTCAGGCTGTTTTCGATTTGTGCCACTGAAACCCAGTGAATGGGAGACTGTTCAGCAAGAATGGCGGCGGTGGTGCCGGTGTAAAGCGGCGTGGGTGCAGAAGCCCGCGCAACAACGGTGCTATTAAGCGAGAACAATAAGCAGGCGGCGCTGAGCGCCAGTGTGATCTTGCGCATATTTTCCCCTGAATATTCAGTTTGTTATCTTTTTATTTTGAGCGGATGGTCAAAAAACTATCCGACCATAACCCCAGCGGGAGGGGAAGGAAAGGAGTTTTTACTTATGGAGCTGAATAAAAAGAAGACGATCACAAAGCGCAGAAGAAACGTGTAGGTCCGGTAAGCGAAGCGCCACCGGGCAATGACTGACACCGACGCGAACAAAAAAGCCGGGTGGCGGCTGCGCCTTACCCGGCCTACATATAGTATGCAAGTAAGTGAATGCTTACATTACGGATGCAAACGCCTGCGCCACGCGCTGGACGTTGCTGGCATTCAGACCCGCCACGCACATACGGCCGCTGGCGATCAGGTAGACACCGAACTCTTCGCGCAGGCGATCGACCTGCGCTGCGCTCAGTCCGGTGTAGCTGAACATCCCGCGTTGCTTGAGAAGATAATCAAAGTTATGCCCAGGCACGGCCTCTTTCAGGACGTTAACCAGCTCCTGACGCATCGACAGGATGCGCTTACGCATCGCTTCCACTTCCGCAAGCCAGGACGCTTTCAGCGTTTCGTCACCGAGAACTGTCGCCACCACCTGCGCACCAAAGTTCGGCGGGCTGGAGTAGATACGGCGGACCGTCGCTTTCAGCTGACCGAGTACGCGTCCCGCGGCTTCGGCGTCTTCACATACCACGGACAGACCGCCAACGCGCTCGCCGTACAGGGAGAAGATTTTTGAGAACGAGTTGCTGACCAGAGCGGGAAGCCCCGCGCTGGCAATCGCACGAATGGCGTAGGCGTCTTCCTCCATGCCCGCGCCAAAGCCCTGATAGGCAATGTCGAGGAATGGGATCAGGTTGCGCGCCTTAAGCACCTCAATGACCGCATCCCACTGCGCATTGGTGAGGTCTGCACCGGTCGGATTATGGCAACACGGATGCAGCAGCACGATGCTGCGCTCCGGCAGGGTGTTCAGTTTTTCCAGCAGCGCGTCAACGCGCACGCCGTTGGTTTCGCTGTCGAACCACGGATAGGTCGATACCTTAAAGCCCGCGCCCTCGAAGATCGCAACGTGGTTTTCCCACGTCGGGTCGCTGACCCACACGCCGGAATCCGGGAAGTACTTTTTCAGGAAATCTGCGCCTACCTTCAGCGCACCCGAGCCACCCAGCGTCTGGATAGTCGCCACGCGCTTTTGCGCGAGCACCGCGTGGTCCGCACCAAACAGCAGCGGCGCGATAGTGTTGCGGTAGGTGTTTAATCCTTCCATCGGCAGATAAAGCGAAGCACCGTGCGGGGTTGCGTTCAGACGCGCTTCAGCTTCGGCAACGGCTTTCAACTGAGGAATGATGCCGTCTTCGTTGTAGTAAAGACCAATGCTGAGGTTCACTTTGTCGCTGCGAGGATCTTCTTTGAAACGCTCCATCAAGGAGAGAATAGGGTCGCCGGCGTAGGCGTCTACTTTCTGAAACACGCGATGTTCTCCGGATTATTATGAGGCAGGGAATTCAACAATAAACCGGAAGCGGAAGAAGATCGAGGGGATGTTAACAGAAGCGGGATGCATCGCATCCCGCTGATGCTTAGTCGACGTATTTCATCGCGACCCTTGAGGTAAGACGCGTGATAAGTTCGTAAGCACTCACTTTTGTTATTTCAGCAATACGTTCTACCGGCAGGCCTTCGCCCCACATCACCGCATCGTCCCCCGCTTTATCCTGCGCGTCGGGCCCCAGATCAACACAAATCATGTCCATCGCCACGCGGCCGACAATCTTTACTTCGCGACCGTTGACCAGCACCGGCGTGCCCGTTGGTGCGGCGCGGGGATAGCCGTCACCGTAGCCCATCGCCACCACGCCAAGACGCGTATCGCGCTCGCTGATCCAGGTGCCGCCGTAACCTACCGGCTCTCCCGCTTTGTGCTCACGCACGGCAATCAGCTTTGAAACCAGCGACATCACCGGCTTAAAGCCAAAGTCCGGCCCCCAGGGTTTGTTCTCCAGCGGCGAAACGCCATAAAGAATGATGCCCGGACGCGCCCAGTCGAAATGCGACTGCGGCCACAGCAGAATACCGCCGGATGCCGCGATCGAGCGCATCCCCGGTTTGCCTTCGCAGAAGGTGTTGAAGATATCAAGCTGCTGTTCCGTTGCGCCGCATTCAGGCTCATCGGCGCGGGCAAAGTGGCTGACGATGTTCACCGGCTGACGCACATTTTTGCACTGACACAGACGCTGATAAAACGCCTCCGCGCTTTCCGGCCGCACGCCCAGACGGTGCATGCCCGTATCGAGCTTCATCCAGACGGTGACCGGCTCGCTCAGCTCAGCCCTTTCCAGCGCGGCCAGCTGTTCTTCGTTATGCACCGCCGTGTGCAGGTGCTGATCGGCAATGGTCGGCAGGTCCGAGGCTTCAAAAAAGCCTTCAAGGAGCAGAATCGGTTGCGTAATTCCACCTGCGCGCAGGCGGAGAGCTTCTTCGAGACGGGCGACGCCAAAAGCGTCGGCATCGGGGAGCGTTCGCGCGGTCTCAAGAAGACCGTGTCCGTAAGCGTTCGCTTTCACGACTGCAACGAGCTTACTGGCGGGCGCCAGTTCTCGCAGACGTTGCAGGTTGTGTCGCAGAGCGCGGCGGTTAATCACAACAGTTGCCGCTTGCATTTGAATTCCTTAGAAATTACTCATCATCATATTGAGGACCGGCATAGTTGTCGAAGCGCGACCACTGGCCGTTAAAGGTCAGACGTACCGTACCGATGGGGCCGTTACGTTGCTTACCAATAATAATTTCGGCGATCCCTTTCAGATCGCTGTTCTCGTGATAAACCTCATCACGGTAGATGAACATGATTAAGTCGGCATCCTGCTCAATGGAGCCGGATTCACGCAGGTCGGAGTTGACCGGGCGCTTGTCTGCACGTTGTTCCAGAGAGCGGTTAAGCTGCGACAGCGCCACCACCGGCACGTGCAGCTCTTTGGCTAACGCCTTGAGCGAGCGGGAAATCTCGGCAATCTCCAGCGTACGGTTGTCGGAAAGCGACGGGACGCGCATCAGCTGAAGGTAGTCGATCATGATGAGGCCGATGCCACCGTGTTCACGGGCGATACGGCGCGCGCGGGAGCGCACTTCCGTCGGCGTCAGGCCGGAGGAGTCATCGATATAGATGTTCCGTTTTTCCAGCAAAATCCCCATTGTGCCGGAGATCCGCGCCCAGTCCTCATCGTCCAGCTGGCCGGTACGGATGCGGGTCTGATCCACGCGCGACAGGGACGCCAGAGAACGCATCATGATCTGTTCAGAGGGCATCTCAAGACTGAAGATAAGCACCGGCTTATCCTGCAACATCGCCGCGTTTTCGACGAGGTTCATCGCAAATGTCGTTTTACCCATCGACGGACGCGCCGCGACGATAATCAAATCCGATGGCTGAAGACCTGCCGTTTTCTTGTTGAGATCGTCATAACCGGTGTTCACCCCCGTCACGCCATCGTGCGGCTGCTGGAAAAGCTGCTCAATACGCGCAACCGTGGCGTCGAGCACGTCGGCGATGTTTTTCGGGCCTTCGTCTTTGTTCGCACGGCTTTCGGCGATTTTAAAGACGCGGGATTCCGCCAGGTCGAGCAGATCTTCGCTGGTGCGCCCCTGGGGATCGAAACCGGCCTCGGCGATCTCATTCGCCACCGAGATCATCTCGCGGACAACGGCACGTTCACGGACGATATCAGCGTAAGCGCTGATGTTCGCGGCACTTGGCGTGTTTTTTGACAGTTCCGCCAGATAGGCAAATCCGCCGACGCTGTCGAGCTGACCCAGACGCTCCAGCGATTCTGCGAGCGTAATCAGGTCAATCGGGCTGCCCGACTCCTGCAACCGCGCCATTTCCGTAAAGATGTGGCGGTGGGGGCGGGTATAGAAGTCTTCCGCGACAACGCGCTCGGCGACGTCGTCCCAGCGTTCGTTATCCAGCATTAAACCGCCCAACACCGACTGTTCCGCTTCAATCGAGTGCGGCGGGACTTTTAACCCGGCGACCTGATAATCACGCTCACGAGGTTCAGTCTGTTTGTTGAAGGGTTTGTTTCCTGCCATAGTGAATGGAGTTACCGAGATAAAGAGTGGGTCGAAAGATTACCACATTCTGGAGGAAGCATGGCAACACGTATTGAATTTCACAAGCATGGTGGCCCTGACGTACTCAAAGCGGTGGAATTTACCCCCGCTGCGCCTGGCGAGAACGAAATCCAGGTGGAAAACAAAGCGATCGGCATTAACTACATCGATACCTATATTCGCGGCGGCCTCTATCCGCCTCCGTCGATGCCGAGCGGACTGGGCACCGAGGCGGCCGGTATCGTCAGCAAAGTGGGCAGCGCGGTGAAGCACATTAAGGAAGGCGATCGCGTGGTGTATGCGCAGTCGGCGCTCGGCGCTTACAGCTCCATCCATAACGTTCCGGCCGAGAAAGCGGCGCTTCTGCCAAATGCGATCAGCTTCGAGCAGGCTGCCGCCTCATTCCTGAAAGGGCTGACGGTCTATTATCTGTTGCGCAAAACCTACGAAATTAAGCCTGACGAGCAATTCCTGTTTCACGCAGCCGCAGGTGGCGTGGGGCTGATTGCCTGCCAGTGGGCGAAAGCCCTGGGCGCGAAGCTGATCGGCACCACAGGCAGCGCGCAAAAAGCGCAGCGCGCGCTGGACGCGGGCGCATGGCAGGTGATCAACTACCGGGAAGAGAGCATCGTTGAGCGGCTGAAAGAGATCACTGGCGGCAAAAAGGTCCGCGTGGTGTATGACTCGGTGGGGAAAGACACCTGGGAATCTTCGCTGGACTGCCTGCAACGTCGCGGGCTGATGGTGAGCTTCGGTAACGCCTCCGGGGCTGTCACCGGCGTCAATCTGGGCATTCTGAATCAGAAAGGGTCACTGTACGTCACTCGCCCTTCCCTGCAAGGTTACATCACCAACCGGGAAGAACTGGAGGAAGCCAGCAACGAGCTGTTCTCGCTGATCGCCAGCGGGGTAATTAAAGTGGATGTGGCTGAGGCGCAGAAATATCCGCTGACCGATGCGCAGCGCGCGCATGAGGTGCTGGAGAGCCGGGCAACGCAGGGATCAAGTCTGTTAATTCCCTGAGCCATAAAAAGAAATTGGGCTTCCCGTGGGAAGCCCTTTCTTTTTTTAGTTCGGCTGTATGTAGGGTACAGCTCGATGAATTCTTTAGCGGCAGCCATAGTGACAGATTCGATAAGTAAATCCTATTCTGTTCTAAGGATTGCTGCCGGAAAAGTTGCAGGTATGTGACGTACCCCTCAATACCTTAGTAACGGAAGCGGTTATTACGCTGATAAGTGGGCAGTTTTGGCGATTTAATCGCCCGTATCGCCCATACCACTGCAATCGCCAGAAGTAACCACGGCAAGAGTTTAATCGTCAGGGCAAATAAACCGCCGACAAACATCACCACCGTGGCCACAACGAGCGCGACCAGAATACCGAGCAGCGACACGCCCGTGACCATCAGCATGATAAAGAAGCCAATCACAAAAAGTAGTTCCAGCATGGTGCTCTCCCACGAGTTCCCGAATGATGCTGCGATCATTACAAGAAGCATGCCAAAAATAAGTCGTTGTTCTGAAAGCAAAACGCCCCGCAATGTTTTGCAGGGCGTGGCGTATTTGACCATCTTTTAGCGAAATTTAACGTTTATCCGCAACCAGACGCAACGCGTGTTCCAGGACCTCAATATCCGCACCGGCTTTATGCGCGTTCTCGCTGAGATAACGACGCCACTGGCGCGCGCCAGGAATGCCCTGGAACAGGCCAAGCATATGGCGGGTAATGTGGCCCAGATAGGTACCATTACTCAGCTCGCGCTCAATGTACGGATACATGGCGCGCACTACCGCCACGGGATCGGTGTCAGCACCATCAACGCCAAAGATTTCCCGGTCAACCGTCGCCAGAATGCCCGGATTCTGATACGCCTCGCGTCCGACCATCACGCCATCCATATGTTCGAGATGCGCTTTGGCCTCGTCCAGCGACGTAATACCGCCGTTGATCGACATGGTCAGGTGTGGGAAGTCGCGTTTCAGCTGGTACACGCGCGGGTAGTCCAGCGGCGGGATCTCGCGGTTTTCTTTCGGGCTGAGGCCAGAGAGCCAGGCTTTACGGGCGTGGATGATAAACATCTCGCATTCACCCTTCCCTGATACGGTGTTGATGAAATCACACAGAAACTCGTAGCTGTCCTGGTCGTCTATGCCGATACGGGTTTTGACCGTGACCGGGATAGAGACGACGTCGCGCATCGCTTTGATGCAGTCCGCCACCAGATGTGCATTTCCCATCAGACACGCGCCGAACATACCGTTTTGCACTCGGTCGGACGGGCAACCGACGTTGAGGTTAATCTCGTCATAGCCGCGTTCTTCAGCCAGCTTCGCGCACTGCGCCAGCGCAGCCGGATCGCTGCCGCCCAGTTGCAGCGCAACCGGATGCTCCTCTTCGCTGTACGCCAGATAATCGCCCTTGCCGTGAATAATTGCGCCGGTAGTGACCATTTCGGTGTACAGCAGCGTATGGCGGGAGAGCTGACGCAGGAAATAGCGGCAGTGTCTGTCCGTCCAGTCGAGCATCGGCGCGATGGAGAAACGGTGTGCAGGGAAAGCGGTCTGGAATTCTGACGACATGGCGAACTTTTAAGCATCTGGTGGAAAAGGGGCGCTACTATAGCACAAAGAAAAGCCGGAGGCGCAGCGCCTCCGGTGTACTTTAGAACGTCATACTCAACTGTGCCCCTGCACCCCAGGTCTCGTCTTCGCCATAAAGTCCCATCAGGTCAACATGAACGGAGCTGAACGGCGCAAAACCGAGGCCGCCGGTAAAGACGTTGCTGTCGTTACCTTTCATGTCCGCACGATAACCGGCGCGCACCGCCAGCCAGCTCAGCGGTGTGACTTCTGCACCAATGCCAACGTACTGGGACGTATCTTCGCTTTTGAAGCCTTTGGTCTCGGTCAGGTCGCCGTCTGCGGTCAGGGTCACCAGATCGTTATGCCAGGCCGCTCCGGCGGTCACCAGCGGACGGATCTGGTAGGTGTCTTTATAACTCACCACCTCTCCCGTGCGCCCGTTGCGGATGCGGATATCTTTGGTATCGATATCGCGCGACATCAGGTTTTGCCCGCTCACGCCGACCGTCCAGTTTTCACCGAAATCAGCAGCAATACCGGCATCGACGTTGAATCCAGTGTCGTCGGTACGATAGCGGCTGTCGTTCCACTTATTACTGTCGTAATCGTAGATTGACGTGGTGTAGTTATAGAGCCAGGTTTTTTGCAGCTTTGGCGTGACGCCAACGGAAACCGGAACGCCGCCAAGATCGAACTGACGGGCCACCGCAATACCGTAGTCGGACACAATCGCCGCCCGACCAGACGCCGTAGAGTTAAGGTTTTTGGTGATCTGATCGGTACCGTTTAGCGCGGCATCCAGCGCCACACCGGCAGCCACCGCATCGCTTCGTTGTATACCACGCAGATAATCAATGTCCTGCTGATCGATTGAAGAGCTGACGCGGCCATGGGCATAGCCTTTTGCCATAAAGGCCACGGAAAGGACATCGTTAGGGATACTGACGGCAATCCCCGCCCCTGCGGTGGCGTGTGCGGTTTTGCCTTTCAGGTAGTCCAGTTCATCAGCGAGATCTTTCGCTGCCCCCTGGAACTGATTGATCGAACCTAATGGATTGGTGATAACTTCAATAGGGGTCAGACTATCAACCACATCCTTGTAATGATTGATTTTGTCGTTAATGGTATCAATCTCGTCCTGAAGATTGTCTTCATCGGTCACCTGCACGCCAACGGACGGTAAAATAACCGTCACATCATCCTCGGGCTTAGATTTTGCCAGTAATGCGGGGTTGATTAACGCCCCACTGCCATAGCTCCCTGCCGCGACACCCGTTCCGCCCATTGCGTCGCTACGCGCTTCCGTCCAGGTATTGGCTGCTCCCGCCTGATTTGCCATAAAAAAGGAGACAGCGATGCTAACCATCGAAAATTTAAAATGTTTTTTCACAGTGTGCTCGTAAATAGTTTGTTATTAGTTAACCCTGTCTGTTATCACCCAAACAGGAACGAACTATTGCTGTGAATAAGTGCAAAAAGACCCGCTATTTCCTTAAGTTAAATTCCATCCCGGCCTGTTGTAATATGTGACGACCATCAATATTTATAGAAGAGGAAATTATTTTCGCCCAGGTTTTCCATCGTGCGGCCCAAAAAACTGAGGCGGATGGTCGACCCAGCGGTCTTCGCGCGTCGCGGCATACACCGGATTGAGCGGATAGTAGATGCGGTTATGTTTTTTATTGGCCTCACCCACCACCAGCAGGCGCACCTCTTCATCGGTATTGTTGATAAAGGTGTGACACACGCCCGTCCCGGCAGGAAATCCCACGCAGTCTCCGGGTTCGAGCTTCCATAAATAGCCATTGATCCAGGCCTCAGGGTAACCCTCCAGAACGTAAACAAACTCCTCTTCGTCGCTTTCCGCATGCGGATAAGACGTACGGCGTCCGGGTGGCAGCCGTTCATGGTGAATACCAATGCGGCCGAGACCCAGCCTGCGGGCCAGCGGCGCGCCAATAGAAAAACGTTCGTTGCTGTCAGGATACGTTGCGTCATCGGCGCCTTCCACGTCCCGCCAGTACCGAATACAGTCAGGTCTTTTCATTTTGCGATCTCCCGATTTGCGATGCGTCAGGTATAGCACAGCCTGGGGATCTCGGTGTTTTTAGCAGAACATGATAAAGTGAAGGTTTTCACCCCTTACCACATCCGAGGTGCCCGATGGACAAGTCCACAAAAGAGCTGTTAGCGCAAGCTGAAAAGCTGTGCGCGCAACGCAATGTGCGCCTGACCCCGCAGCGCCTTGAGGTACTGCGTCTGATGAGCCTGCAACAGGGCGCCATCAGCGCCTACGATCTGCTCGATCTGCTGCGTGAAAGCGAGCCGCAGGCAAAACCGCCGACCGTTTATCGGGCGCTGGATTTTCTGCTGGAGCAAGGGTTTGTGCATAAAGTGGAATCAACAAACAGCTATGTGCTGTGCCATCTTTTTGACCAGCCAACTCACACGTCCGCCATGTTTATCTGCGATCGCTGCGGTGTGGTGAAGGAAGAGGGTGCGGAAGGTGTGGAAGATATTATGCATACGCTGGCAGCCAGAATGGGCTTTGCGCTGCGCCATAACGTGATTGAAGCCCACGGCTTATGTTCTGCCTGCGTGGAGGTGGAGTCATGCCGTCATCAGGATGCCTGTCAGCACGATCACTCTATCCTGGTGAAGAAAAAGCCGCGTTAAAGCCAAAGAAAAAGGCGGCTCAGGGCCGCCCTTGGGGATAGTGCCGGTTACCAGCGGTAGTCGTTACGGGTTTCCCAGTCTTTGACTTCGTTTTCCGCCTGATCTTTTTCGTAACCGTAGCGCTCCTGGATTTTACCTACCAGCTGATCGCGCTTACCTTCAATGACGGTCATATCGTCATCTGTCAGCTTACCCCACTGTTCTTTCGCTTTACCTTTGAATTGCTTCCAGTTGCCGCCGATTTCGTCTTTATTCATAATCGTGTCCTCGTGTTAAGCGTCTATGAGTATCGCCCGCTACGTTCTTTTCTGCTGGACGTGATTATTATTGTAGTTAAGGATTCGGCGGTTGTTTTTATATTCGGAATCTTTAACCGTTACGATATATCGTGCGGGGCTGGAAACCAGGTATTGTTTCGCCAGTGACGATGCCAGATAACAGCCAGCGAAAGGCCACGCAGTGAGAGAAACACCGCCAGCGCCAGCCACAGACCATGATTGCCGAGATACGGCAGGGTCAGCAGCGTCAGGCCGAACCCCGCCGCCGCCACGGCCATGCTGTTGCGCATCTCCGCCCCTCGCGTCGCACCAATAAACATGCCGTCCAGCAAATAGCACCACACGCCCACCACCGGTAATACTACCTGCCAGAGGATGTAGCGATCGGCCAGCTCACGTAGCGCGGGCAACGAGGTGAGTAGCGCGACAATATGCCCACCAAAACAGGCGTACACCAGAGCAAAGACCAGCGCTACCAGGCCCGCCTGACGACAGGCCGCACGCCAGACCTCACGTAACTGGCCGCTTTCACGCGCGCCATAGGCCTGCCCTGAATGCGCCTCGACGGCGTAAGCAAAACCATCCAGCGCATAAGCGGTAAAGGTCAGTAATGTCATAAGCACTGCGTTGACTGCGACGATCTCAGGCCCAAGACGCGCACCAAAAACGGTTAAGGCGCCAAAGCAGAGTTGCAGCAGGAGCGAACGGAGCATGATGTCGCGATTAAGCGCCAGCAGCTTACGAATGTTGCCGCGCCAGGCCGATTTCAGCAGATCCAGGGTGATACCGCGCATCGCCAGTACGCGCCAGACCATTCCCAAACCGATCAGCAGCGTACCGTACTCGGCAATCGCCGTGGCCAGCGCCGCGCCCCGGACGTTCATGTGCAGCCCCATCACCAGCCAGAGATCGAGCACAATGTTAAGCAGGTTGCCCACCACCAGCAGGATCACCGGCGCGCGGGCGTACTGCACGCCCAGCAGCCAGCCCAGCAGGACCAGGTTTGCCAGTGAAGCGGGCGCGCTGAGCCAGCGAATTTCGAGGAACCGCCGGGCCTGTTCCAGTACGGCATCGCTGCCGCCTACAATATGGAGCGCAAGATCAATCAGCGGCGTACGCAACAGAACGATTAACGCGCCAGCACCGAATGCCAGAATGAGCGGCTGAACCAGCGCACGCGCCAGACGCAGGGGATCTTTTGCACCATACGCCTGGGCCGTCAGGCCTGTCGTACTCATGCGCAGAAAAAGCAGAAGCATAAAGAGGAAGCTGGTCGCCGTTGCGCCGATAGCGACGCCGCCCAGATAAATCGGCGAATCGAGATGCCCGATAACCGCCGTATCCACCAGCCCCAGCAGAGGAACGGTAATATTGGAAAAAATCATCGGTAGCGCAAGACGCCACAACGCCTTATCGGCAGAAGTCAGCAATGCCATGGAAATTACCGGAATCAGAAAACAGGCCAGGCTGTAGAGGAACTACAGCCTGTCAGGAAGAGATTACAGCCATTCACCGTTGCGGATAACGCCGACCGCCAGCCCTTCAATAGAGAAGCTTTGCTCGCGGAGATCCACCACAATCGGAGAGAATTCATTATTTTCAGGCAGAAGCTGCACGGTATTGCCTTGTTTTTTCAGGCGCTTAACCGTCACTTCATCATCAATGCGCGCCACCACGACTTGCCCGTTACGCACGTCCTGCGTTTTGTGTACCGCCAGCAGATCGCCATCCAGAATACCGATATCTTTCATGGACATTCCGCTAACGCGCAGCAGGAAATCGGCGCTTGGCTTGAACATGCCTGGGTCAACCTGATAGTGCCCTTCGATGTGCTGCTGCGCCAGCAGAGGTTCACCTGCCGCTACGCGACCCACCAGCGGAATACCGCTCTCTTCTTCCACCAGCAGACGAATGCCGCGTGAGGCGCCGGAAACAATCTCAATCACGCCCTTACGCGCCAGCGCTTTAAGGTGCTCTTCGGCAGCATTAGGAGAACGGAAGCCCAGACGCTGCGCAATTTCTGCACGCGTGGGTGGCATACCCGTCTGGCCGATATGATCCCGAATGAGATCAAACACCTCTTGCTGCCTGGTCGTTAACGCTTTCATACCGCCCCCTGGGTGTATATACAGTTATGCTGTGAGTATATACAGTCAAAGGCGATTTTGGAACCAAAAACTGCACAAAAAACCAGGGACTTAATTATTCCTCGAGGCTCATCGGAAATGCGACCAAAGCAGAGTGACCCAGGTGATCGCCGCAGTGATAATCGCCAGCAGTACGGCAGCGGAACCCATGTCTTTCGCCCGGCCAGACAGTTCATGGAATTCCGACCCGATTCGGTCAACAACGGCCTCAATAGCGCTATTAAGAATTTCCACTATCATCACCAGAAGGACAGATCCGATGAGCAGTACGCGGGTGATAGCATCAACATCAAGGAAGCAGGCGATGACAATGGCAACGATTGCAGCAACCGCCTCCTGGCGGAAAGCGGCTTCATTAACCCATGCCGCGCGGAAACCTTTCCATGAATAACCGGCAGCTTTAATGATTCGAGTTAACCCAGTGGTATTATTGGCCATTAAAAGAACCTTTTATGATAAATAGCGTCTGTAACTAAAGCCGCAGCGCGTTTTGCTGCAACCTGAAGTATGACGGGTAACAACAGAAATTTTGCGCGCTTTCTGTTATCCTTGCGCCGCAATTGCATTATTAACCAGAGGCTTTACATCGTTTATGTCCGGCTGGCCACGAATTTACTACAAATTACTTAATTTACCATTAAGCGTACTGGTAAAAAGTAAGTCTATCCCAGCAGAACCTGCGCTGGAATTAGGGCTCGATACGTCGCGCCCTATTATGTACGTTTTGCCTTATAACTCGAAGGCAGACCTGCTGACGCTTCGCGCTCAATGTCTGGCGCACGATTTACCTGACCCGCTTGAACCGCTGGAAGTCGACGGTACGCTGCTGCCGCGCTACGTGTTCATCCATGGCGGACCGCGCGTGTTCACCTATTACACGCCGAAAGAAGAGTCCATTAAGCTGTTCCATGATTACCTTGATCTGCACCGCAGCAACCCCGATCTGGACGTGCAGATGGTGCCGGTGTCGGTGATGTTTGGCCGTCGTCCGGGGCGCGAAAAAGGGGAAGAGAACCCACCGCTGCGTATGCTCAACGGCATTCAGAAGTTCTTCGCCGTCTCCTGGCTGGGACGCGACAGCTTTGTCCGCTTCTCGCCTTCCGTTTCACTGCGCCGCATGGCGGATGAACACGGCACTGACAAAATCATTGCGCAAAAGCTGGCGCGCGTTGCGCGTATGCACTTTGCACGTCAGCGTCTGGCGGCCGTTGGGCCACGTCTCCCGGCGCGTCAGGATCTGTTCAACAAGCTGCTGGCTTCCAAAGCGATTGCCCGTGCCGTAGAAGATGAAGCGCGCAGCAAGAAAATTTCGCACGAGAAAGCGCAGCAGAACGCAATCGCGCTGATGGAAGAGATCGCCGCGAACTTCTCCTACGAGATGATTCGCCTCTCTGACCGTATCCTCGGCTTTACGTGGAACCGCCTCTATCAGGGGATTAACGTCCACAACGCCGAGCGCGTGCGTCAGTTAGCGCACGACGGCCACGAAATTGTCTATGTGCCCTGCCACCGCAGCCACATGGACTACCTGTTGCTCTCTTACGTGCTCTATCACCAGGGGCTGGTGCCTCCGCATATTGCTGCCGGTATCAACCTGAACTTCTGGCCAGCAGGCCCGATTTTCCGCCGTCTGGGTGCGTTCTTCATTCGTCGTACCTTCAAAGGTAACAAGCTCTACTCCACCGTCTTCAGGGAGTATCTGGGCGAGCTGTTCAGCCGCGGTTATTCCGTGGAGTACTTTGTTGAAGGTGGTCGCTCGCGTACCGGTCGTCTGCTCGATCCGAAGACCGGCACGCTGTCGATGACCATTCAGGCCATGCTGCGTGGCGGTACGCGTCCTATCACGCTGGTGCCTATTTACATCGGTTATGAACACGTGATGGAAGTGGGCACCTACGCGAAAGAGCTGCGCGGTGCGACCAAAGAGAAAGAGAGTCTGCCGCAGATGCTGCGTGGGCTGAGTAAACTGCGTAACCTCGGCCAGGGCTACGTGAACTTTGGCGAGCCCCTGCCGCTGATGACATATCTGAACCATCATGTTCCGGAGTGGCGCGAGTCTATCGATCCTATCGAAGCGGTACGTCCGGCCTGGCTGACGCCAACGGTCAACGGCATTGCATCCGAGCTGATGGTACGCATCAACAATGCTGGTGCGGCAAACGCCATGAACCTGTGTTGTACTGCGCTTCTGGCCTCTCGCCAGCGTTCACTGACCCGTGAGCAGTTGACCGAGCAGATTGATTGCTACCTGGATATCATGCGCAACGTGCCGTATTCCGTGGATTCGACCGTGCCGTCTGCCACCGCCAGCGAGCTGATTGATCACGCGTTGCAGATGAACAAGTTCGAAGTCGAGAAAGATACGATTGGTGACATCATCATTCTGCCGCGCGAGCAGGCTGTGCTGATGACCTACTACCGCAATAACATCACGCATATGCTGATGCTGCCGTCGCTGATGGCGGCCATTATTACCCAGCACCGCCGTATTTCGCGTCAGGAGCTGCTGCGCCATATTCAGGCCATCTACCCGATGCTGAAAGCGGAGCTGTTCCTGCGCTGGAGTAAGGATGAACTGGCGGCAGAGCTCGATAAAATGACGGCAGAGATGCATCGTCAGGGGCTGATTACCATCAGTGATGATGAACTGCATATCAATCCGTCACGTTCCCGTACCTTGCAGCTCCTGGCTTCCGGTGCGCGTGAGACGTTGCAGCGCTACGCCATTACCTTCTGGTTGTTGAGTGCAAACCCGTCAATCAACCGCGGTACGCTGGAAAAAGAGAGCCGGACGCTGGCCCAGCGCCTTTCCGTTCTGCATGGCATTAACGCCCCGGAATTCTTCGACAAAGCGGTATTCAGCTCCCTGGTGCTGACGCTGCGCGACGAAGGGTACATTAGCGATACGGGCGATGCCGAGCCGGAAGAGACGATGAAGGTTTATCAGATGCTGGCAGAGCTGATTACCGCGGATGTGCGTTTGACGATTGAGAGTTCGACGCAGGGCGAGTGACGCTAAAGCCGGGTGGCGCTAACGCTTACCTGGCCTACATGTTCCGCTAAATCGTAGGCCGGGTAAGGCGAAGCCGCCACCCGGCTTTTTTATCACCAGTAACTCATCGCCAGGCCCAGAAACAGCACCAGCCCAACGTAGTTATTATTCAGAAACGCTTTAAAGCAGGCTTCACGCTCGCGCTTCGCAATCAGCTTCTGCTGATACGCAAACAGCAGCCCCGCCACCAGTACGGACCAGTAAAACTCCCAGTTCAGCCCGTTCAGGCGACCAATCGCCACCATCAGCGCCAGCACCGCCACCTGCAATATGCCGATGATCAGTTTGTCGTGACGACCAAACAGGATCGCCGTCGATTTGATGCCAATCTTGAGATCGTCATCGCGATCGACCATCGCGTATTGGGTATCGTACGCAACGGCCCAGAGAATATTCGCCAGGAACATCAGCCAGCAGCTGAGCGGAACGGACTCGCTGACCGCGGCAAACGCCATGGGAATCGACCAGCCAAATGCCGCACCCAATACCACCTGCGGCAGATGGGTGTATCGCTTCATGAACGGGTAAACCCAGGCCAGCGCCAGAGCAGCAACGGACAACAGAATGGTCATGGTGTTAAGGGTTAACACCAGCATGAATGAGAGCAGCACCAGCACCACAAACAGAATGCGCGCCTCTTTCCCGGTCACCTGACCGCTCGGCAGAGGACGATTCGCGGTGCGCTTAACATGTCCATCAAATTTCCGGTCAGCATAGTCGTTAACCACACAGCCCGCAGCGCGCATCAGCCAGACGCCCGCCACAAACACCGCCAGGATCCACAGCGGCGGCACCCCCGGCGTGGCAACCCACAGCGCCCATAAGGTCGGCCACAGCAGCAGCAGCGCGCCAATGGGTTTATCAGTACGCATCAGGCGGTGATAGGCCAGCAGCTTATTCTGCGTCAGACTCCACTCCATTTTTTCTCCCTCTTAGTACAACGGCGATGCAGGCAAAAAGAGTTCCGTCAGTATTAACGGCTTGCCACTCAAACGAAGGCGGGAACGGCGCCCCCACAAATCTGCATCGCAACCAATTTCAATAAAATCACGGGTCAGTTCAGACGAGGTGAACAGATAGCGCCCCAGGGGCGTTTTGCCGAGGCGTTGCAATGCCAGCTCCGGCCCGGAAAGTGTAGACTCAGGAACCACCGTCCGCCCGGCAAGCCACGGCTCGCCATCGGCACACAGTAAAATTTCACGCAGCCAGTAGCGTTCTTCCTGCGGCAGCAGCGGCAGCTCGCTGGCAATCTCCGCAGGCGAGACAAACCCTTCCTGAATCATCGTCACCGTGACCGTTTTACCCTGTTGCTCAAAACGTTTTGTCATGGAATCTTCCAGCAGCAGCCAGTCCAGTTGCTCCGGGTCAAGCGCGGGTATTTGGTCGAAATAGCGTAGCGCACGCAGCTGCGTGAGCGCGGGGTGTGACATGCCAGACTCTCCGATACATAACGTAAAGGCATTGTATCGCAGATTGGCAAAATGAGGACGGACAAACCAAATTTAGCGATCACTATCGCAACAATGGTGCAACTTAGCCAAAAAAAGTGCGCCCGTGAAGGCGCACTAAACGACTAACAAAATCAGCACTGTGGGGAGACGGTTACCCCTTGCCTTTTACACTGCTGATAAAGGTGGAACGGGCAGTGGTTGAACCTAAACGCTCGGCTTCATCAAGCAGTTTCAGCGCTTTATCGACATCGCCGTTTTTAACCGCCTGCTTGATGGCGTTGTTAAAGTAAGTTTCAGTATCGTTAAGCACCGGCTCGGCTTTTTTCGCCGGGGCCGGAGCTGCGGCCGGTGCTGCGGCAGGCGCGGCATATACAGGCGCGGCAGTATTACCCACCGTTACCGGACCCGGGCCAGATGAGCCAAACAGCGGGCCTACGAGTACGCTGGAGGCGCTGTTGGTGGAGACTTTCAGCTTGATCAGACCATCGGTAGTATGACGGGCAAGCGGGTCCGGAATATCCGGGACAGAGTTCCCCGTGCCTTTCGCATAGGCTTTTGCCGGATCGACCAGCTTCGTGGTTTGCTGCAAATCTTTTTCAGTTGTGAACACCAGGACATAAATCTTCTGCTGACCCAGGGCTGGCGTCAGGCGCATAACGCCTTCCAGCCGATCGGCGCTCATGACGCCAGGCTCCTGATAGCTGAAATAGTCGCTTGGGAAGAATGCGGATGGCGTCATGTTCTGATCGAGGATCAGCACGTTAGGCGCGAAGACGCTGGTCTGCTTATTGACTTCACTGGTCAACGTCAGGGTCAGCTCGCCGATATTCGCCGGCACGCTGAACGCCGCAACCGGACCGCTGATACCCGGCACGTTCAGTGACTGGCCCCCCGCTGAAAGCTGGGTAGTTTGTGTTTTCGATTGATCAACTGGCGTCCACACCAGTTGCTGAAGTGCCGCAGCCGGAATAGCTGGCGCAGCACTGGTATTTTGAGGAACAAAATTCACATCTGCATAGGTGACCGCAGGCGCACAGGCCAACAGCCCCGCAGAGAGGCACAGCGCGACGAGACTTTTCTTCATTTTCATTGTTATTACCTCTGATAGCGTGAGCACTGCGGTGGCCAGGCAATAGCGCGCAGCACCCTAAGGAGAGAGGGGCTTACGCCCCTCTTTTCAGGTTATTACGTCAGGCTTGACGAATTACCACCAGATTTCCATCTGGGCGCCGAAGGTCCACTCATCGTTGTCACCACGGCTGAAGGTTTTCGCGGACGTGTCGCTATACGCTACGCCAGAGGTGTAACCTGCACCTGAGTCGTTGTTCGCGTAGCCCCATCTCTCATCCCACTTCGCGTAGGTTGCGAAGACGCGGATAGCCGGACGGGACCAGATGCTGTCGCCTGCCTGCCACTGCTGTGCCAGGGTGATTTTGTACTGGCTGTTTTTGTCGTCAGTTTTCTGAGACTTAACGTTGTCGTAGCCCACTTCAAGCAGGGTGCTCATGATCGGCGTCCATTTGAACATTGGACGAACGCCCACGGTCCACCACTCGGTACCGTTGTTGTTATCACGATCGATGTTCTGGTACATACCGACATACATCAGGTCCCAACGGTCTGCCAGGGTGATTGCACCGTGGTCCAGCACGCGCCACATAGAGCCGTCGTTATCGATGCTGCCGCCCTGCGGAATACCTTTACCGTTAGAGGTCATGGAGTCCGTACCGTATTGCAGCACGAACTTGTTGAAGCCTTTCATCATGCTCTGGGTGTGTTCAGCGGTGAACAGCCAGCCATCTTTAGAGGCGCCAGGTTGCAGATAGTAGTCGTCAGGAATGTTGGTGTGACCGTAGTCAACGCCCAGCTCCAGCGTACCGCCCGGGTTGGTTTCCAGACCGGCTAAGCGAACGTCGAAGACGTCGTTTGGTACAATATTGTCATAAATACGGTCGCCGTTAGGATCACGATCGGCGAAGGTTGCAGAGCCGCCGGATTCAGAAGAACGGGTCGCGGCCAGAGAGAGCTTACCGAAGCCCAGATCGATGTTTTCGATACCCGCACCAGGACCAGAGATATCCCAGTAGTAGAAGTCGATCATGTGGACGTCATGACGCTGATAGAAGCGCTTACCGGCCCAGATGGTGGAGCCTGGCAGCCATTCAATCAGGTTTTTACCCTGCACGTTAGCTTCACGGAAGGCCGGGCTGGTAGATTCCCAGTCGTTCTGCTGAGAAACGGAGTAGGCTACGTTGGTGTCGAAGTAGAAGCTCTTGTCGCCCTCTTTCCACACTTCCTGGCCCAGCTTCAGCTCGGCGTAGGTTTCACATTCGTTACCGAGACGGTATTTACTTTGTGCACCTGTTGCCTGGAAACATTGTTGTTCACCGCCACTTCCGGTCCAGCCGATGCCGGAACGAGCATAACCTTTAAAGTCTACGGCGCCCGCCTGGGCAGACAGGATGCCTGCCGCAATGGCGACAGCCAGAGGGACTTTGCGCAGAGTAATCATTATTCTATCTCCTGAGATCATTGCTTTTCTTTGTAATTGGAATGCTTAAACGCCTGGCTCTTTGTGCAGCCGACGACATGCTGTGCCATCCTCACGGAACAGATGGCAACGCTCTGGCGGCAAACCGATAGCGAATGTGGCACCCTCTTCTACCAACACCACGTCATTCTGGCGGTAGACCAGGTTCTGACGGATGGCGGGGATCTGGATATGAATCTGTGTTTCGTGACCAAGCTGTTCGACGACCTGAACCTCACCTTCCAGCGTCACATCCGCAATGTGGCTTGGCAGTAGATGCTCAGGACGGATACCGAGGGACATATTGGCCCCCACCTGTACGTTGGCGCTGTCGACCGGCAGCCAGACCTGCTGGCGGTTTGGCAGCTCCACCTGTACCTGTTCAATCGCCGTCGCGGTCACTTTGACGGGCAGGAAGTTCATCTTTGGCGAGCCAATGAAGCCCGCAACAAAGCGGTCTGCCGGGTAGTGATACAGCTCCAGCGGTTTGCCCACCTGCGCCACGCGACCGGCGTCCAGCACCACGATTTTGTCGGCCAGCGTCATCGCTTCGACCTGATCGTGGGTGACGTAAATCATCGTGCGGCCAAGGCGCTTGTGCAGACGGGAGATTTCAATACGCATCTGGACGCGCAGGGCGGCATCCAGGTTAGAGAGAGGTTCATCGAGCAGGAAGACGCGCGGCTCGGCCACCAGCGTACGGCCAATCGCCACGCGCTGACGCTGACCGCCGGAAAGCGCTTTCGGCTTACGCTCCAGCAGGTGCGCCAGCTGGAGCACTTCCGCCACCTGAGTGACGCGCTGGTTAATAATCTCTTTTTTCGCGCCGGCCAGCTTCAGGCCAAAGGACATGTTCTCGGCAACGGAAAGATGCGGATAAAGCGCATAAGACTGGAACACCATGCCTACGCCACGTTCGGCAGGCGGGATGTCGTTCATTCGGGTATCACCAATAAACAGATCGCCACTGGTGATGGTTTCAAGACCGGCAATCATACGCAGCAGAGTCGATTTACCACAGCCTGATGGGCCCACGAACACCACAAACTCACCTTCGTGGATGTCCAGATTGATGTCTTTTGACACCACTACGTCGCCCCAGGCTTTCGTTACATTACGCAGCTGTACGCTCGCCATGCCCTTCTCCCTTCGTTACAACCTGTCACCGACAGAAACATTCAAGATAAGTTCACTATGCGTGTTCCATTACTTTCGTGAATCCTCCACCCCCCGGCTTTTTTGTGGGGGAGGAGGCGGGAGGATGAGAGAGCAGGCTCTGCGACCGCAGCGGAGGGGCTGAGGCGAAAATCGTGAAGCGGCCTGCAAAATTCAGTGGGTTTTTATGTGCGCCAGCACTCATAACTTAAATTTATGTTACAGGGATCACACAAACAGGGGGTGGGGCGTAGGGACTGGGAGGATGGAAAGAGGATGTCAAATAAGGAGACTGAGTCACGTTGAACCCCCTTATGTATCCACGAGCACATCACCAATAAAGGATGGCAGATATGAAGATCAAGACTGGCGCACGCGTTTTCGCATTGTCCGCCCTCGCAGCAATGATGATTTCCGCACCGGCTCTCGCCAAAATTGAAGAAGGTAAGCTGGTTATCTGGATTAACGGCGACAAGGGCTATAACGGTCTGGCCGAAGTGGGCAAAAAATTCGAGAAAGACACCGGTATCAAAGTCACCGTAGAGCACCCGGACAAACTGGAAGAGAAGTTCCCGCAGGTTGCGGCCACGGGCGATGGTCCGGACATTATCTTTTGGGCGCATGACCGTTTCGGGGGCTACGCGCAGTCTGGCCTGCTGGCAGAAGTTACGCCAGACAAAGCCTTCCAGGACAAACTGTTCCCGTTCACCTGGGACGCCGTTCGCTATAACGGCAAGCTGATCGCTTACCCAATCGCGGTTGAAGCGCTGTCACTGATTTACAACAAAGACCTGGTGCCAAACCCGCCGAAAACCTGGGAAGAGATCCCTGCTCTGGATAAAGAGCTGAAGGCGAAAGGTAAATCCGCCCTGATGTTCAACCTGCAAGAGCCGTACTTCACCTGGCCGCTGATTGCTGCCGACGGCGGCTACGCGTTCAAGTTTGAAAACGGCAAATATGACGTGAAAGACGTGGGCGTGGACAGTGCGGGCGCGAAAAAAGGCCTGACCTTCCTGGTTGACCTGATTAAGAACAAACACATGAACGCGGATACCGACTACTCCATCGCGGAAGCGGCGTTCAACAAAGGCGAAACCGCGATGACCATCAACGGTCCGTGGGCCTGGACCAACATCGACAAGAGCAAAATCAACTACGGCGTGACCCTGCTGCCAACCTTCAACGGCAAACCGTCTAAACCGTTCGTTGGCGTGCTGAGCGCGGGTATCAACGCCGCCAGCCCGAACAAAGAGCTGGCGAAAGAGTTCCTCGAAAACTACCTGCTGACCGATCAGGGTTTGGATGAAGTGAACAAGGACAAACCGCTGGGCGCCGTTGCGCTGAAATCCTTCCAGGATCAGCTGGCGAAAGATCCACGTATTGCGGCCACCATGGATAACGCCCAGAAAGGCGAAATCATGCCGAATATCCCACAGATGGCTGCGTTCTGGTACGCCACCCGTACCGCCGTCATCAACGCTGCAAGCGGTCGCCAGACCGTTGATGCCGCGCTGAAAGATGCTCAGGGCCGTATTACTAAGTAAGTCTGAAAAACGGCGGGTGGCGCGTGCGCTTACCCGCCCTACGACTACGGCACGATCCGTAGGTCAGGTAAGCGCAGCGCCACCTGACGATAAGTTTCCACCGTTGTAGAGGAAGAACCCCATGGATGTCATTAAAAAGAAGCACTGGTGGCAAAGCGACGCACTGAAGTGGTCAGTGATAGGTCTGCTGTGTCTGCTGGTGGGTTACCTTGTTGTTTTAATGTACGTGCAAGGGGAATACCTGTTTGCCATCTTGACGCTGATTTTAAGCTCGGTTGGCCTGTATATTTTCGCCAACCGTAAAGCGTACGCCTGGCGCTATGTCTACCCGGGTGTTGCCGGGATGGGGCTGTTTGTCCTCTTTCCGCTGATCTGCACCATCGCGATTGCCTTTACCAACTACAGCAGCACCAACCAGCTCGCACAGGAGCGCGCCACCCAGGTGCTTCTGGACCGTTCTTATCAGGCGGGTAAAACCTTTAACTTCGGCCTGTATCCTGCGGGTGACGAGTGGAAGTTAGCGCTCACTGATGGTGAGAGCGGCAAAACTTATCTTTCCGACGCGTTCAAATTTGGCGGCGAGCAGAAGCTGGCCTTAAAAGAGGCTGCGGCCCTGCCGGAAGGTGAACGTGCCAACCTGCGTATCATTACCCAGAATCGCCAGGCGCTGACCCAGCTCACCGCCGTGCTGCCCGATGACAGCAAAGTGACCATGAGCTCGCTGCGCCAGTTCTCCGGCACGCAGCCGCTTTATTCGCTGGCGGATGACGGCACGCTGACCAACAACCAGAGCGGCGTGAAGTATCGCCCAAACAACGATATCGGTTTCTATCAGTCGGTGAATGCCGACGGCAGCTGGGGCGACGACAAACTCAGCCCGGGCTACACCGTCACCATCGGCTGGGACAACTTCACCCGCGTGTTTACCGACGAAGGCATCCAGAAACCGTTCTTCGCCATCTTCGTCTGGACGGTGGTCTTCTCGGTGCTGACCGTGATCCTGACCGTGGCCGTGGGCATGGTGCTGGCCTGCCTCGTGCAGTGGGAGTCCCTGAAAGGCAAAGCGATTTACCGCGTGCTGCTGATTCTGCCCTACGCCGTGCCGTCGTTTATCTCGATTCTGATTTTCAAAGGGCTGTTTAACCAGAGCTTCGGTGAAATCAACATGATGCTGAGCGCGCTGTTCGGCATCAAACCGGCCTGGTTCAGCGACCCAACCACCGCTCGCTCGATGATTATCATCGTGAACACCTGGCTCGGTTATCCGTACATGATGATCCTGTGCATGGGGCTGCTGAAGGCTATCCCGGACGATCTGTACGAAGCCTCGGCGATGGACGGCGCGGGTCCGTTCCAGAACTTCTTCAAAATTACCCTGCCGCTGCTCATTAAGCCGCTGACGCCGCTGATGATCGCCAGCTTCGCCTTTAACTTTAACAACTTCGTGCTGATTCAGCTGTTGACCAACGGTGGCCCAGACCGTCTCGGCACCACCACGCCAGCAGGCTATACCGACCTGCTCGTGAGCTACACCTACCGCATCGCCTTCGAGGGCGGCGGCGGTCAGGACTTCGGCCTGGCGGCGGCGATTGCCACCCTGATCTTCCTGCTGGTTGGCGCCCTGGCGATTGTGAACCTGAAAGCCACACGTATGAAATTTGACTAAGGAGGGCACTGAACATGGCAATGGTACAACCCAAATCTCAGAAACTGCGCCTCCTCGCGACGCACTTAGGCCTGCTGATTTTCATCGCGGCGATCATGTTCCCGCTGCTGATGGTTATCGCCATCTCCCTGCGTTCGGGGAACTTCGCCACCGGGAGCCTGATCCCGGACGAAATCTCCTGGGAGCACTGGAAGCTCGCGCTGGGCTTCAGCGTGGAGCACGCGGATGGCCGCGTCACGCCGCCGCCGTTCCCGGTGCTGCTGTGGCTGTGGAACTCGGTGAAGGTGGCGACCATCACCGCGATCGGCATCGTGACGCTCTCCACCACCTGTGCTTACGCCTTCGCCCGTATGCGTTTCCCGGGCAAAGCGACGCTGCTGAAAGGGATGCTGATTTTCCAGATGTTCCCGGCCGTGCTGTCACTGGTGGCGTTATATGCCCTGTTTGACCGTCTGGGCCAGTATGTGCCGTTCATCGGCCTGAACACCCACGGCGGCGTTATCTTCGCCTATCTTGGCGGCATCGCCCTGCATGTGTGGACCATCAAGGGCTATTTCGAAACCATCGACGGTTCGCTGGAAGAAGCGGCGGCGCTGGATGGGGCGACACCGTGGCAGGCGTTCCGTCTGGTACTGCTGCCGCTGTCGGTGCCGATTCTGGCGGTGGTGTTTATTCTGTCGTTTATCGCGGCGATCACCGAAGTCCCGGTCGCCTCACTGTTACTGCGTGATGTAAACAGCTACACCCTGGCCGTCGGTATGCAGCAGTATCTCAACCCGCAAAACTACCTGTGGGGCGACTTTGCCGCGGCGGCCGTCCTCTCTGCCATCCCGATTACCGTGGTGTTCCTGCTGGCCCAGCGCTGGCTGGTCAACGGCCTGACGGCGGGCGGTGTGAAAGGTTAAGTTTCATTTGTTATGCCACTGCAACCCTCAACTTTAGACGTATTGTATTGAACCAACTTGTGACTGTTGTTAGGCGCTCTTCGGAGCGCCCTTTTTTTATTCGCGTTTCAGCCGTTTCGAGTTGCACAGCCAGAGGGTGATCACCAGCAGCAGGATCGCCGCCGAATAGATCAGCACGTCGAGCGGGGATTTATGATCGACGATGATCAGCCGCACAATGGCGGTGATGCCAATGTAGACAAAATAGCGCAGCGGGAAGTGAAAGCCGGACTGAAAGTACTTCACAATCAGGGCGATAAATTCGAAGTAGAGAAAGTAGACCACCAGGCCTTCCACCAGCGCGTATTTGCTGGTTTGCTCAGGGGCGAACAGCACATCCGCCAGATGCACCGTCTCTTTACCCAGAAACACGACCAGGATCAGACCAAGGCTCAGCAGACCGAGGTTCAGCACGGTCTGGAGTATCGTTGAGATAAACTCAACGCGCGGACGAGTCAGGGATGTCATACAGCACCTCATTCTCCAGGGCGAGGTTCCTGTATAACGCAAAAATGTGACGGGGATCTATATTTTTTGTTTATGTTTTGTCCAGATGAACATTCTTGCCGGGCGGCACTGTGTTTGCCCGGCCTACAAAAACACTCTCGTAGGCCCGGTAAGCGCAGCGCCACCGGGCAAATAAGCATCAGCGGAAGTTAATGTTCTTATCGCTGGTCATATCATACAGCTGGAATTTACGTCCAAGCTGCTGGCCGCCGTCGCGCGTCAGCGGCGTCCAGCCCACTGCCGCACGGCTGCGGGTTGGGCCTGACGAGAACAGATCCAGCGGAATCGACACGTACACCCCTTTGGTGAAGTCCCCTTCCCCGTACTCGTCTGGCGAAACGTTGGTGATGGTGGCATAGCCGCCCACCACGACGCCGCTGTCGAAGTGTTTGGAGATATCCAGCGTGCCGCCCTTATCACCCGCCAGATACTGGCCGACGCTGGCTTTCACCAGCACGTCCTGCGCGAACGACGGCGTCCAGTAGGCGGTCAGGTGGCCAGTTTTGACGCTGTAGTCGGTGAACTTCATCATGTCCTGCGCGCTGCGCCAGTCACGCTGTTTCACGTAGTTGGCATCAATCCCAAACGCCCAGTTGCTGTCGACAGGACGATAAAGCACTTCTGCCCCGGCACCGCCGAACATGGTTTCCAGATAGCCACCGTAAACCTGGCCGTAGAAGCCGTTGCCGAAGTACTGGAAGTAGTTGGCCTGGAGGTTATTCACGTAGATATCGTTCTGCACATATTCGCGAACGCGGGTACGCACGCGCGGCAGTTTTGAATCGTTCGGCGGGTTGGTGTAGTTAAATTTGTCGTAGTTGTTGGCAATGTTGCCGAACAGGCTACCGGTGGTCAACAGGTGGTCGGTCACCCACAGATCCGCCGTCGCCATCGCGCCCAGCTGATACATGTAGAAGTTTTCCGGCCCACCCACGGACTGGTTCAGCACCGGATCGATATGGAAATCGAAGCGGGATTTATCGATATACCAGCCCTGCTCGGTGCTCTCTGGCACCACCGGCTCAACGCGTTTTTGCACCAGCTCGGTTTCATGTCCCAGCGGTTCGCCTTCAAGATGACGCTTAAGGCTGGCAACATCGGTTTCGGTTGTAACCTGCGGCAGGTTGAGACGGTTCTCCGTCACGCGGATCGTGCGGATCCCCTCCGGCAGATCGTTCATGACGATCCGGTTGGCGCGCTCGATCCCTTCGCGGGAGTCGCGGTATTTCACCTGCTCGCCGGTGACATACAGCGTATCGCCTTTGGTCTGGATCTTCGGATCCGCCAGGCCCGCGTTATATTTCAGCAGCGTCAGCTGGTTCGCTACCACGGAGTGCTGAAGGATCGCATCCTGCGGCTCCGGCTGATATTTTGGCCGCGGGTTGTCATTGTAGTGCGGCCGCATGTCGTTAAAGTTAGTGCGCAGGGTAAAGCCAAACATCAGGGTATTACCGCGCTCATAGCTGAGGTTAACGTCGGCCCAGTCGGTGACGCGGTAAATGGCGCCGACGTTAAACTTGCTCTTTTGCTCAATTTTCCCGGCGAAGTCCTGCGAGTAGTCGTTTCCTTCGTACTCCAGCTTCAGGCGTAATGGCTGCCAAGGTGTTTGATACTCCACGCCGCCAAACAGCGAGGCCGGGCCGTGGAACATCTGGTCGCCGTTGATGGAGCCTGCTTTCTGGTAGCTGTTATCGCGGTAGCAGTATTTATCGCTGTAGGTACAGAACGGATTTTTGACGTTGCCGCTGGTACCCAGATAGCCCCAGCCAAGACCGAGTGAGAAATCAAACGGTCCCCAGGCTTTGCTGGCCACGATGTATTCCGCGTCAAACAGGCCGGTCCCGCCGATATCCTTCGCGCCAACGGAGACCTGCGGCATCCAGTAGCTCTCTTCCCACAGGCGCAGCTTCACGTCGAAGGCTTTGTCTTTGTAGGTCTGATCGCCGGAGAAGGACTCAACGCTGCTGTACTGTTTTGTACGCACGTCGGTATAGCGCAGCGTGGTCTCCAGCCAGGGGAACAGCTGCACGGACGCAGAGTAGTAACGGTACTGATCGTTATCGCGATAGTTAAGGCTGATTTCCCCCTCGCGGGCCATACGCGCGGTCGGGGTTTGCAGTAAGCCCACGCCGCCAAAATCGGACTGCGACGGGCCAATGGGTGCCGGATACGTTTCTGCATGACAGGCGGCACTCACGCACAGTGCAAGCATGCTGTAGAGATAGGTTTTTTTCATTATTCCGGTATCCGCTGTATCAGGGAGCGAAGGATATCGGCATTAAGCCCGTCATACGCTTTCGTCCAGAAATGGTCGGCAAAACCGACAAAAATGATGCTGCCTGGCATAGGTTCGATATGGCGTTTATTCCAGTAAGCCACCGGCGCTTTCTGCGTATGCCCGTCCGGATAGACCACCCAGGCATAGCTGTTATCCGCTCCGCTGAGCAGACTTTGATCGTCGAGATAGCTCGCCACATCCCGGCCCGGCGTAAACGGCTTTTTGCCAGGGCTGCTGAGAAGCCCCATCACGGTGACGGTGGAGGGCTGAGCCGGAAGCCACAGGGTATAGTCCCCTTCCAGCGACGGATTGCCGTTTTCCGCAACGCGCACCTCATCCGGATCGAGATTCACCTTCTGGCGACCCGTCACCTTAACCGCCTGAAGCTGCTGACGCAGGCTAGTAATGGCCGCGGCATCGTCGGCATCTTCCTGTTGTGCCAGCCCGCTCAGTCGGGCGAGCAGCGCCTGATGTTTTTGTTCCGCGACGATCGTCGCCTTACGCTCGCTGATCACCGCCCCGGTCCACCAGCTTTTCGCCAGCCTCGGCTGCCCCACCAGATCGAGCAGATGCCCGGCATTGGTTAAGGTTTTAGGTTTTTCGCTGTCCGGGGTGTAGACCTGTACCGTTCCCGCAGACCACGCCAGCGACGAGGTCAGGCTGGCGAGAAGCGCAATGTGGATGAACATTTTCATGATTTCGCCGCCTTGATCAGGGTGGTCTTCACCGGGAAGAAACCGGCACCGAGATACTGTAAGGACTGGCGGATTTGCCCCTCTTCGTCCACCCAGAAGCGGTTATGCCAGGTGGCCTGATCGGTTGTCACCTCTTCATCCAGCACGCGCACCTGCGTTTCGTCGCTGCCCACTTTGACACTGTCCGTACCGTCCCAGCGGAAGGTGGAGCGGGCCGTGGCGTAGCGCACCTGTTTGTGCTCGGTCCAGCCCATCGTGCGCGTCCAGCTTGCGCCATCGACGATCTGATTCGGCTTGATGAGCGGATCTTCAGCAAGGTTGTTCACCTCAAGCAGGTTGTCGCCGCCGAGCAACGTTTTCACGATGCGGGAATGCTGCGTCACGATGGTGGCCTGATCCTGCGTCACCCATTTCTGCTGCCCGTTTTCATCGAAAGCGAGCACCACAAACAGTTGCGGACCATCGTTTAGCTGCATGTACTGGCTGGCATACGGCATGTTCTGAAGTTCGTCATCGGTCAGATGCACGCCCGGCGTGCCGAACATACTGTCCCACAGTGAGTGGCCCAGCCCTTTGGTGGTAGCTGAGCACGCCTGCAACAGCAGGCAAATCAGGATGATTGCAGGTCGCTTCACGACTCTTCTCCGAAGGGGCGAAATAACCACACCGAAGTGTGGTTATGATTAAAACACCCGGTATTACTGGGTGCTGGTCGTCGTAGTGGTCGTGGTTCCGGTATTGGAGCCATCACCGCCACCGGTTGCCGCCAGCGCGACACCCACGGCTGAACTTACGGCGCTGGTGCTGGCTGCGGTAGAACTCCCCGCAGACGCAGACGTCGCTGCCGACCCTGCTGCTTCCCCGACCTGGACCGGAGCTGCATAGACAGACGTCGCCGCAAGCGCAGATATGGCAAAAATGCCATACAGTACTTTCTTCATAACAATTTCCCTTCAATGAATGAATGGAGATTTGCCCGAAAAGAAATTCAGGCGGATTCGAGTATACACAACTAAAGCAGTGGGTTTACCGTGGGGGTAAATAGGGATGAGGTTTTCAGACTAATGGTTAAAAATGAAAAGAAAAAAGAATCAAGGAAATATATAATCATTATAAATCAGCAAGTTATAATATAATCATATTAAAGCATCACTCCGTATTTTCTTAAAATAAACCTCAGCAATTAACGGGATAACCGTCTTTTTCGGATTAAACTCAGATTCAGAATTTGAGATAACTAACAGACATCAAGAATTATCCGATAAAAAAATGCCGGCATATCGCCGGCATTGTTCATGACATATTTATTACGCACGCCAGGCTTTATAACGGTTAATCAGACCATTGGTGGAGCTGTCGTGGCTGTCGATCGCTTTATCGTCACCCAACTCTGGCAGAATGCGGTTTGCCAGCTGTTTGCCCAGCTCAACGCCCCACTGGTCAAAGGTGAAGATGTTCAGAATAGCGCCCTGAGTGAAGATTTTGTGCTCGTAGAGGGCAATCAACGCACCCAGGCTGAACGGCGTGATTTCGCGCAGCAGAATGGAGTTAGTTGGACGGTTGCCTTCGAACACTTTGAACGGCACAACGTGCTCCAGCGTAGCCGGATCTTTACCCTGATCACGGTACTCCTGCTCAACCACCTCGCGGGATTTACCGAACGCCAGCGCTTCGGTCTGGGCGAAGAAGTTAGACAGCAGCTTCGGATGGTGGTCGGACAGCGGGTTATGCGTAATCGCCGGGGCGATGAAATCGCACGGTACCATTTTGGTGCCCTGGTGGATCAGCTGGTAGAACGCGTGCTGGCCGTTGGTGCCCGGCTCGCCCCAGATGATTGGGCCAGTCTGGTAATCCACCGCGTTGCCGTTACGGTCAACGTACTTGCCGTTGGATTCCATGTTGCCCTGCTGGAAGTAGGCCGCAAAGCGGTGCATGTACTGGTCGTACGGCAGAATCGCTTCGGTTTCAGCGCCGAAGAAGTTGTTGTACCAGATCCCGATCAGCGCCAGCAGTACCGGCAGGTTTTTCTCAGGCGCGGTGGTGGAGAAGTGTTTGTCCATCGCGTGCGCACCGGAGAGCAGCTCAACGAAGTTGTCGAAGCCCACGGACAGGATGATGGACAGACCGATCGCAGACCACAGTGAGTAGCGGCCGCCCACCCAGTCCCAGAACTCAAACATGTTCGCGGTATCAATACCGAACTCACCCACCGCTTTACCGTTGGTGGACAGCGCCGCGAAGTGTTTCGCCACGTGCTTTTCGTCGCCCGCGGTTTTCAGGAACCAGTCACGCGCGCTGTGGGCGTTGGTCATGGTTTCCTGAGTGGTGAAGGTTTTAGACGCCACCAGGAACAGCGTGGTTTCCGGGTTCACCTTTTTCAGCACTTCAGCGATGTGGGTCCCATCGACGTTGGACACGAAGTGCATGTTGAGGTGGTTTTTGTACGGGCGTAGCGCCTCGGTCACCATGAACGGGCCGAGGTCAGAGCCGCCGATACCGATGTTTACGACGTCGGTGATCGCTTTGCCGGTGTAGCCTTTCCAGCTACCTGAGATGATCGCTTCAGAGAAGGTTTTCATCTTTTCCAGCACCGCGTTCACTTCCGGCATCACATCTTTGCCGTCTACGATAATTGGCGTATTGCTACGGTTACGCAGGGCGACGTGCAGCACGGCACGGTCTTCGGTGCGGTTGATTTTCTCACCAGAGAACATGGATTTAATGGCATCTGCCAGCTCAGTCTCTTTCGCCAGATCTTGCAGCTTCGCCAGCGTCTCTTCAGTGATACGGTTCTTGGAGAAATCCACCAGCATCAGGTCATCGAAGGTGGCGGAAAACTTGCTGAAACGATCGGCATCTTTCGCGAACAGATCCGCGATGGTGACGTCTTTCATTTCATCAAAATGTTTCTGTAGTGCCTGCCATGCAGCGGTCTGCGTTGGGTTGATGTTTTTCATAGCAATACTCTTCTGATTTGAGAATTGTGACTGCGGTCGATTGTAGCGCCTGCAAATAAAAATTGTGATGGTTTTTATGCCATTGCCCTGGTCTGCATCAAACGCAGGTGAAAAGACCCGAAAAGTATAGCTGCTGTCGCGCCCTTCCGGCGTGGCGAAATGTTGGTCAAAAAGGGGGAAAAAGGAGCATAAAATATGGGCCTGTTATAAGTCCTGTTTCTGAGGGGTACCCCCCCATGAAAAATCCGCATAATCCCAGCATTGACAGGACCTCCCCCGCATTTTATTTATAGGGCCGTATTTTGCGCCTGCACCTGTTCTCGCTTCATTCTTGTGCCAAGGTCGCTCTATTCATTCCCTGACACGAGGTTGTTATGACGAGTTTTGTGGTCGCCAAGTTTGGCGGCACCAGTGTGGCAGACTACGATGCCATGAACCGCAGCGCCGATGTGGTGCTGGCCGATCCGAATACCCGCCTGGTGGTGCTTTCCGCCTCAGCTGGCGTGACGAACCTGCTGGTTTCTCTGTCTGAAGGACTGGAAGCGACCGAGCGTTTCGTGAAGCTGGATGCACTGCGCAAAATTCAGTTCGACATTCTTGAGCGTCTGCAAAACCCGAACGTCATTCGTGAGGAAGTGGAACGCCTGCTGGAAAATATCACCACCCTGGCTGAAGCCGCGTCGCTGGCCACCTCCAGCGCACTGACCGATGAACTGGTCAGCCACGGCGAACTGATGTCCACCCTGCTGTTCGTTGAGATCATGCGCGAGCGCAATATTCAGGCGCAGTGGTTCGACGTGCGTAAAGTGATGCGCACCAGCGACCGCTTTGGCCGCGCCGAGCCGGACGTGGAAGTCCTGGCAGAGCTGACCAACCAGCAGCTTGCCCCGCGCCTGGATGAAGGCATAGTGATCACCCAGGGCTTTATCGGCAGCGAAGCCAAAGGGCGCACAACCACGCTGGGCCGTGGCGGCAGCGACTACACCGCCGCCCTGCTGGGCGAAGCCCTGCACGCCACCCGCGTGGATATCTGGACGGACGTGCCGGGTATCTACACCACCGACCCGCGGGTGGTCTCTGCGGCAAAACGTATTGACGTGATCGCCTTTGAAGAAGCGGCTGAAATGGCGACTTTCGGCGCGAAAGTGCTGCACCCAGCCACCCTGCTGCCCGCCGTGCGCAGCGACATTCCGGTCTTCGTTGGCTCCAGTAAAGATCCAAAGGCGGGCGGGACGCTGGTCTGCAAGAAAACCGAGAACCCGCCGCTGTTCCGCGCGCTGGCCCTGCGTCGTAAGCAGACGCTGGTTACCCTGCACAGCCATAATATGCTGCACTCCCGTGGATTCCTGGCGGAAGTGTTTGGCATCCTGGCGCGCCACAATATCTCCGTAGACCTGATCACCACGTCAGAAGTCAGCATAGCGCTGACGCTCGACACCACCGGCTCCACCTCTACCGGCGACACCCTGCTGACGCAGTCGCTGCTGATTGAGCTTTCCGAGTTGTGCCGCGTGGAGGTGGAAGAAGATCTGGCGCTGGTCGCCATCATCGGCAACAAGCTGTCGCGCGCGTGCGGCGTGGGCAAAGAGGTGTTCGGCGTACTCGACCCGTTCAACATCCGCATGATTTGCTACGGCGCGTCCAGCTACAACCTCTGCTTCCTGGTCCCTGCCGATCAGGCCGAGCAGGTCGTGCAGAAACTTCATCAGAATTTGTTTGAATAAAATTCGTTAGCACGTTAAACAATATCGATAAGCCGGGCACAGACCCGGCTTTTTTATAACAAAACAACACGACAATACTGCAAGGAATTCACTATGCTCTCCGCTATCACCCGGCTGTTCCCGTTATGGGCGCTGCTGCTCTCTGTACTCGCGTATTACACTCCCACCACGTTCACGGGCATTGGTCCGTGGGTCACTACGCTACTGATGCTGATTATGTTCGGCATGGGCGTGCATCTGAAAATTGATGATTTCAAACGCGTGCTGTCTCGCCCGGCGCCGGTTGCCGCAGGGATTTTCCTGCACTACCTGGTGATGCCGCTCGCGGCCTGGCTGCTGGCGATGGCCTTTAAGATGCCGCCCGACCTTTCCGCCGGAATGGTGCTGGTGGGGAGCGTCGCCAGCGGCACGGCATCTAACGTAATGATCTATCTGGCGAAAGGCGACGTGGCGCTCTCCGTCACTATCTCGTCCGTTTCCACGCTGGTGGGCGTGATTGCCACGCCGCTGTTAACCCGCCTGTACGTGGACGCGCATATCCAGGTGGACGTGATGGGCATGCTGCTCAGCATCCTGCAAATCGTGGTGATCCCAATTGCGCTGGGGCTGGTGATCCACCATCTCTTCCCGCGGGTGGTGAAAGCGGTTGAGCCGTATCTGCCCGCGTTTTCGATGGTCTGCATTCTGGCCATTATCAGCGCCGTGGTAGCCGGTTCCGCATCGCACATTGCTTCGGTGGGCTTTGTGGTGATCGTCGCGGTTGTGCTGCATAACACTATTGGTCTGCTGGGCGGTTACTGGGGCGGGAAGCTGTTTGGCTTTGACGAATCCACCTGCCGCACGCTGGCGATCGAAGTGGGGATGCAGAACTCCGGCCTGGCAGCGGCGCTGGGTAAAATTTACTTCTCACCGCTGGCAGCGCTGCCGGGGGCGCTGTTCTCCGTCTGGCACAACCTGTCCGGTTCGCTGTTAGCTGGCTACTGGTCCGGTAAGCCGATTGATGACCAACCGAAAAAAGATGCGGTGAAACAGGGTTAATTGACCCGGCTTGCTTTACACTGAAGCCTCCCCATCAGGAGGCTTCAGCAATGGCTACACCACGTTTGACCCAGAAAGACATGACCGAAGCCGAGCAGCGCGAACTGAAAACGCTTCTCGACCGCGCCCGCATCGCGCATGGCCGCACGCTGACGAACGCCGAAACCAATCAGGTTAAAAAAGAGTACATCGATAAACTGATGGCGCAACGTGATGCTGCGGCGAAAAAAGCCCGCAAGCTGAAAAAAGAGCAGGCTTATAAACCCGATGCAGAGGCGACCTTCTCCTGGTCCGCCAGCACATCAACCCGTGGAAGGCGCTAATCAGCGCCCTTTCTTTTTGCGCCCCGGCTGGGTAAAGCGTTTTCCGTTGCCCGGCTTGCCCCGCCCTTTCTCTTCCGCCTGCGGCGCCTTCACCACCGGACGCTTAATCGCCTGCGTTTTCGGTTTGGCTTTAGCTTTCGGCTTCGCTTCGGACGAGGAGTTCTCGATCAGTTTGAACAACTCGATCAGCTCGTCATCCGTTAAGTCACGCCACTCGCCCAGCGGGATCCCGGACAGGCTGACGTTCATGATGCGCGTGCGTTCCAGCTTCGTCACTTCATAACCGAAGTACTCGCACATACGGCGGATCTGGCGGTTCAGGCCCTGCACCAGCGTGATACGAAACGCGAACGGCGCCTCTTTTCGGACTTTACACTTCTTCGTCACGGTACCGAGGATCGGCACGCCTGCGCCCATCCCGCGGATAAACTCGTCCGTGACCGGCTTGTTCACCGTAACGATGTACTCTTTCTCGTGGTCGTTACCGGCACGCAGAATTTTGTTCACCAGATCGCCGTGATTAGTCAGGAAAATTAACCCCTGAGAGTCCTTATCCAGGCGACCAATCGGGAAAATACGGCTGCTGTGGTTCACGAAATCAACGATGTTGTCCCGCTCGCCATCTTCCGTGGTGCTGACAATCCCAACCGGTTTGTTCAACGCGATAAACACCAGGTCTTCGGCATCACGCGGTTCGATGACCTGACCATTCACTTTCACCACATCGCCAGGTACCACCTGATCGCCAATGGTGGCGCGTTTGCCGTTAAGAAACACGTTGCCCTGTTCAATGTAACGGTCAGCCTCGCGACGTGAGCAGATCCCGCTCTCGCTAATGTATTTGTTTAATCGGGTTGATTGAGTTGGCAGCATAGTTTCTCCTGTGAAGGGCGAAATATACCTTACCTTGCGCCTGACAAAAAAGACCTAGTAACCGCTGATCAGAAAATCGAGTGCATCCCGCAATGAAGCACTGCTGTTAGTAAGATCGGCAACGCGTTCACCTACCTCTTTTGAAGAGATGCCTGACAGCATATGCATCATGACAACGCAGGACTTACCCGCGATTTCAACGACAGGGCACACTTTCGCAGGCGGACGAATGCCGCCCAACTGGCTTAATTCAACGGCGGGAGCAACCAGTACATGTTTCATCACATTAGCAACAGGGTGCTGCATATTAATAAGCCATGGATATGCTTTTTTCCCATTACCTTCATTCACATAAGCAAAATATTGCTCCATCAGAATGACCTCTGAAAGTCACTAAAGGAGCCGTTTTCATCAACCCACTGGTTGATGGCCTCTATAGCCGCTTTATTTTCTGCTAACCACTCTGCGCGCTGATGCGCACGAAACTGCTCCTGTAGAGCGGCCGTGAGTACAGCAGAGAGATTGAGCTTAAGACGTCGCGCTTCTTCAAGAATTTCTGGTGCTAACGAAACATTGACTGATTTTTTAATGCCATTAGTAGTGCGCATGATAACCCCCACTGGAATGCGCATGAATTGGCGAAGTGTAGCGTAATAAACGAGCATTTTCTATTCCCTTAAAAATGTAAGGCCTTAAGAATGAATTGCTCTTTAGAAGGTGTCACGCCTCACAAAAGGGTTTTGCGAGGCGCTTTCAGAGATTAATACTCATCCCGCTCGTCGTCTTCATCCGGCTGCTCCATCACGCTGTACGCCACTGCACAGAACAACGAGTTCAGGCGCTTCATATCCCCCAGTAGCCCCAGGTGCAGGGAGCTGGTCTCGATACTCTGCACGTTCTGCTGGTGCAGACGCTCAACGTGGGCGTGCGAGTAGCGGCGATTAAGGATGCGGAAACGATGCTTGTTGCGGCGCAGGCGGCGCGCGCTCGGCACGTCGCTGGAGAAGAAGACCGACATCGCCAGCTTCAGGTTGCTGACCAGTTGTTCGTGCAGCGCTTCCAGCTCTTTCAGCCCTTCCACAGAAAACGCCCGACGTGCGGCCAGGGATTTGTCCGCGATTTCACTGCCCATACGCTCGACAATATCCGAAGCCTGCTCCAGGTTAAGCGACATCTCGATGATTTCCGCCCAGCGGCGCGACTCCTCTTCCGCCAGCTCGTCCTGGGGAATCCGCGCCAGATAGAGCTTGATGGCGGTATAGAGCACGTTGATATCGTCCGCCAGCCTGCGCAGCTCTTTTTCTTCGCGCGGCTCGCCGTGCATTACCTTTTGCAACCCTTCCAGCATGGTTTCCATCGCGTCGCCCATGCGCAGCGTTTCGCGGGCGGCATTGGCGATTGCCAGCGCAGGAGTATCCAGCACCGAGGTGTCCAGATGCTTCGGTTTAAGGCGCGCGTCCAGCTCCGGTTCATCACGAATAAGCCGCTCGCAGAAGCGGGCCATCGGCGCGGCAAACGGCACCATCGCCAGACAGCGCACCAGGTTGTAGAAGACGTGGAAGTAGATCACCAGCTCCGCTTTCGGCAGAGAGAGATTGTCCATCAGGTTCGCCAGCGGGTGCACAAACGGCAGAATGATCAGGCTGCCCACCAGCTTGAAGAGCAAACTCCCCAGCGCCACCCGGCGGGCGGCGGCATTAGCGGCGCTGTTGTTGAGCATCGCCAGCAGGCCAGAGCCGAGGTTGGCACCGATCACCAGGCACAGCGCCACCGGGAAGGAAATTACCCCTGCGGCGGTTAAGGTCGCCGTCAGCAGGACCGCTGCCAGGCTGGAGTAGCTGACGATGGCAAATACCGCGCCGATCAGCGCATCCAGCATAATGTCGCCGGTTAACGAGGCGAAGATGACCTGCACACCGTTGGCCTGGGTGATCGGCGTGACAGCCTGCACAATCAGCTCCAGCGCCAGCAGGATCAGCCCGAGGCCAATACCGACGCGGCCAAGCTGCCCGGCACGGCTTTGCTTACGGCCGAGGAAGAAAATGACGCCGATAAAAATCAGTAGCGGGGACAGCCAGGAGAGATCGAACGTCAGGATTCGCGCCATCAGCGCGGTACCGACGTCGGCGCCAAGGACAATCACCAGCGCCGGGGCGAGCGCCACCAGATCCTGCGCCACGAACGAGGTGACGAGCATGGTGGTGGCGTTGCTGCTTTGCACCAGCGCCGTGACGCCAATACCCGCGCAGAAGGCGAGCGGCTTCTTCTCAACGCTGCCGCTGAGAACGGTACGTAAACGTGCGCCAAACACGCGCATCACGCCGGTCCGAACGATATGAGTGCCCCATACCAGCAGTGCGACTGCGGAGAGCAGGTGTAACAACGTCAACACGGTAGGCATTCCTCCTTATCGTTATTCGTTTTCCTGAGGTTCAGTATAAGGGTTTAAACGTAAGAAAGAGACAGGGCACCATAGCGGTGCCCTGTTTGTTGTAAGGAAAAGTGACGTTAGTCTGCGTCGTAGCCCAAATTCGGCGCCAGCCAGCGTTCCACCTCTGACACGCTCATGCCTTTACGCAGGGCGTAATCCTCAATCTGATCGCGCTGTAGCTGCGCTACGGCGAAGTACTTGCTGTCCGGGTGGCTGAAATACCAGCCGGAAACGGAGGCGCCCGGCCACATGGCGAACGACTCGGTGAGTTTCATCCCTGTGTGCGCTTCAACGTCCAGCAATTTCCAGATAGTGCCCTTCTCGGTGTGTTCCGGGCAGGCCGGATACCCCGGCGCCGGACGAATGCCCTGGTAGTTTTCGCGGATCAGCTCCTCGTTGCTGAGGTTCTCATTCGCCGCGTAGCCCCAGTACACCTTACGTACGCGCTCGTGGAGGTACTCAGCAAAGGCTTCCGCCAGGCGATCGGCGATCGCTTTCACCATGATTTTGTTGTAATCATCGTGCTGCGCGTCGTACGCATCCGCCAGCGCGTCTTCTTCCAGACCGCCGGTTACGGCAAACGCGCCGATATAGTCGGCTTTACCGGAGAGTTTCGGTGCGACGAAATCCGCCAGGCAGTAGTTGGCAAAGCCCACTTTCTCGGTTTGCTGGCGCAGGTGGTGGCTCACGGCCAGTACGTGGGTGCGGGTTTCATCGCGGTAGATTTCTATGTCGTCGCCCACGCGGTTCGCCGGGAACAGCCCCACCACCCCGCGCGGGTTGAGGGCTTTCTCTGCGCTCAGCCTGTCGAGCATGTCGTTGGCATCTTTAAACAGGCGCTTCGCCTCTTCGCCCACCACCTCATCTTCAAGAATGCGCGGATATTTGCCCGCCAGCGACCAGGTCATGAAGAACGGCGTCCAGTCGATGTAGTTACGCAGCGTTTCGATGCTGGCCGTCACGTCCTGCACGCCCAGACGGTGTGCGACCGGCGGCGTATAGCTGGACCAGTCGAACGCCAGATCGTTATCGCGCGCCGCCTGAAGCGAAACCGGCGGCGTGCGCGGTTTCTTACGTCCATGCTGAATGCGGACGGTTTCATACTCTTTGCGGGTGCGGGCGACAAAGTCATCGCGCTGGGTGTCGGACAGCAGCGCGGAGACCACGCCCACGGTGCGCGAGGCGTTTTGAACATACACCGTCGGCCCACTGTAGTTCTGCTCGATTTTCACCGCCGTGTGGGCTTTCGAGGTGGTTGCCCCGCCAATCAGCAGTGGAATGGTAAAGCCCTGGCGCTCCATCTCTTTTGCCACGTTGACCATTTCGTCCAGCGAAGGCGTAATCAGCCCGGAAAGACCAATCAGATCCGCATTCACTTCGCGCGCGGTCCTGAGGATTTTATCCGCCGGGACCATCACGCCAAGGTCGATAATTTCGTAGTTATTACACTGCAACACCACGCCAACGATGTTTTTGCCGATGTCGTGTACGTCACCCTTCACGGTGGCGATGACCATTTTACCGTTACTGGAGCCCTTCTCTTTGCTGGCTTCGATAAAGGGTTCCAGATACGCCACCGCCTGCTTCATGACGCGGGCGGATTTCACCACCTGCGGCAGGAACATTTTGCCCTCGCCGAACAGATCGCCGACCACGTTCATGCCGTCCATCAGCGGCCCTTCGATCACTTCAATCGGACGGGCGGCCTGCTGACGCGCTTCCTCGGTATCCTGCTCGATAAACTCGGTAATGCCTTTTACCAGCGAGTATTCCAGACGCTTATTCACATCCCAGGAGCGCCATTCGGCCTGTTGAACGTTGGCTGATTCGTCAGATTTACTGCCGCGGTATTTTTCCGCCAGTTCCAGCATGCGTTCAGTGGCGTCGTCACGACGATTGAGGATCACGTCTTCTACAGCGTCGCGCAGCTCGGCTGGCAGATCGTCGTAAATTGCCAGCTGGCCGGCGTTGACGATCCCCATGTCCATCCCGTTGCGGATGGCGTAGTAAAGGAACACGGCGTGGATCGCCTCACGCACCGGGTCGTTGCCGCGGAACGAGAACGAGACGTTCGACACGCCGCCGGAGATCAGCGCATGCGGTAGCTCGCGTTTAATGTCTTCACACGCGCCGATGAAGTCCTGAGCGTAGTTGTTGTGCTCTTCGATGCCGGTCGCAACGGCGAAGATGTTCGGGTCGAAGATGATGTCTTCCGGCGGGAAGCCCACCTCTTCGGTCAAAATTTTGTACGCGCGGCGGCAAATCTCAATTTTGCGTTCGCGGGTATCGGCCTGGCCCACTTCATCGAAGGCCATCACCACCACGGCGGCCCCGTAGCGACGCACCAGCTTCGCGTGGTGGATAAAGGTATCGACGCCCTCTTTCATCGAGATGGAGTTAACAATGCCTTTGCCCTGAATGCACTTCAGCCCTTTTTCGATGACTTCCCATTTGGAAGAGTCAATCATGATCGGCACGCGGGCGATATCCGGCTCACCGGCAATCAGGTTGAGAAAACGCACCATTGCCGCTTCGGCATCGAGCATCCCCTCGTCCATGTTGATATCGATGATCTGCGCGCCGCTTTCTACCTGCTGGCGAGCAACGTCCAGCGCTTCGCTGTACTTCTCTTCTTTGATCAGGCGCTTGAACTTCGCGGAACCGGTGACGTTTGTACGTTCACCCACGTTCACAAACAGGCTGTCGTCGCCGATATTGAGCGGCTCCAGGCCGGACAGACGACAGGCTACCGGAAGCTCGGGCAGCTTGCGCGGTGGAAGCCCGGCGACGGCGCGGCTCATGGCGGCGATATGCTCCGGCGTGGTGCCGCAGCAGCCGCCGACGATGTTGAGGAAGCCTGATTCGGCCCATTCGCGGATTTGCGCCGCCATGGTGTCGGCATCCAGATCGTACTCCCCGAAGGCATTGGGCAGACCGGCATTCGGGTGGGCGGTGACGTAGCACTCTGCGATGCGCGAAAGCTCCTGCACGTACTGGCGCAATTCGTCCGGCCCCAGCGCGCAGTTCAGGCCGAAGGAGAGCGCGTCGGCGTGGCGCAGGGAGTTATAAAACGCTTCGGTTGTCTGGCCGGAAAGTGTGCGCCCCGAGGCATCGGTGATGGTGCCGGAAATCATGATCGGCAGGTCGACGCCCAGCGCCTCGAACTCCTCTTTCACCGCATAGATCGCGGCTTTGGCGTTGAGGGTGTCGAATACGGTTTCAATGAGGATCAGGTCGGAGCCGCCTTCCACCAGCGCTTTAGTGGACTCACGATACGCGGCCACCAGCTGGTCAAAGGTGATGTTCCGAAACGCCGGGTCGTTGACGTCCGGTGAAATAGAGGCGGTGCGGTTGGTCGGGCCAAGCACCCCGGCCACGTAGCGCGGCTTGTCCGGCGTGCGGGCCGTCCATTCGTCGGCGCAGGCGCGCGCCAGCTTCGCCGCTTCAAAGTTGATCTCCGCCGACAGGGATTCCATCTGGTAATCCGCCATGGCGATGGTTGTCGAGTTGAAGGTGTTGGTTTCTACAATATCCGCACCCGCTTCGAAGTAAGCGTTGTGGATATCTCTGATGACAGATGGTTTGCTTAACACCAGCAGGTCATTGTTCCCTTTCAGGTCACAAGGCCAGTCGGCAAAGCGCTCGCCGCGGAAATCGTCTTCACTCAGACGATAGCCCTGGATCATGGTGCCCATGCCGCCGTCCAGCACCAGAATTCGTTCATTTAACTGCGCACGCAGTTGCTCTACTTTGCTGCTCACACTTGCTCCCGACAACGCTCAACATGGCCAAAAGGCTGCGTTCCATACTGGCATAATCTCGCAGGGTCGAAAAGTCACACAGCGGTAACATGAGACATGTTCACTATCACTCCTCCGATCAGTCAGGAAAGCGGTTGCAAAACCACCAAATAAAACGAAAATGATTTCCACGATACAGAAAAAGGAGTTCGTCATGGTTACGACCGTTCCCGCTAAACGCGGCAGAAAACCTGCTGCAACCACCGCTGCACAACCTGGCGGACAGGTTCAATCCCTGACGCGCGGCCTGAAGCTGCTGGAATGGATAGCCGAATCGCATGGTAGCGTGGCCCTGACGGAGCTGGCGCAACAGGCTGGCCTGCCGAACTCCACCACGCACCGTCTGCTGACCACCATGCAGCAACTGGGCTTCGTGCGTCAGGTGGGCGAGCTGGGACACTGGGCGGTGGGCGCGCATGCGTTTATTGTCGGCAGCAGCTTCCTGCAAAGCCGTAACCTGCTGGCGATTGTCCACCCGATTCTGCGCAAGCTGATGGAGGAGTCCGGCGAGACGGTAAACCTGGCCGTACTGGATCAGAGCGATCACCAGGCGATTATCATCGACCAGGTGCAGTGCACGCAGCTGATGCGCATGTCCGCGCCGATTGGCGGCAAGCTGCCGATGCATGCCTCTGGCGCAGGGAAAGCGTTTCTCTCGCAGCTGAGCGAAGAGCAGGTAACGGGGCTGCTGCACCGTAAAGGTCTGCACGCCTACACCCACGCCACGCTGGTGTCGCCGGTGCATCTGAAAGAAGATCTGGCTTTAACCCGCAAGCGCGGCTATTCGTTCGATGACGAAGAACATGCGCTCGGTCTGCGCTGCCTCGCGTCCTGTATATTCGACGAGCATCGCGAGCCGTTTGCCGCTATCTCCATCTCCGGGCCGATTTCACGTATAACCGACGACCGCGTCACCGAGCTGGGCGCGATGGTGATTAAGGCGGCGAAAGAGGTGACGCTGGCGTACGGTGGGATTCGCTAAACGTGCATTGCCGCCTGATGCCCTCACCCCGGCCCTCTCCCACAGGGAGAGGGAGAAAAGCGGATGCAAAACCGCTGCTTACGGCGGTAAGCGTAGACATCTTCCACATGCCCATTTTTGATCCGCGTTTGCAGCCCGCGCCAGTAGCTGGCGCGGAACAGATCGGCATGCATCTCTTCGAATAGCGGCCCGATGCGTGGGTCGGCACACAGCCAGTGGCGAAACTCCTCCGGAAACACATCGCCCGGCGATACGCTGTACCACGGCTCGCTGGACAGTTCATCTTCCGGGTAGCGCGGCGGCGGGATATCGCGGAAGTTCACCTCGGTCATGTAGCAAATTTCATCGTAATCGTAGAACACCACCCGCCCGTGACGGGTGACGCCGAAGTTTTTAAACAGCATGTCGCCGGGGAAAATATTGGCGGCGGCAAGCTGGCGAATCGCATTGCCGTACTCTTCAATGGCGTCTCGTAAAGCCTGGCCTTCGGACTGCTCCAGCCAGATATTTAGCGGCACCATCCGGCGCTCGATATAGAGATGGCTAATCGCAATCTTATCGCCAAGATCGGTAATTTTCGTCGGCGCTTCCTGCATTAGCAGTGACATCAGCGCCGGATCGATCTGCTGCTTATCCAGCACAAAGTTTTCAAATTCCTGGGTATCCGCCATGCGCCCGACGCGATCGTGCTCTTTAACCAGCTGATAGCAGGCACGAACGTGCGCGGCGCTCATCTCCTTCTGCGGGGCGAATTTATCCTTAATCACCTTAAACACGCGGTCGAAGCCCGGCAGTGTGAAAACCAGCATCACCATGCCGCGAATGCCTGGCGCTTCGATAAACTGCTCATCAGCCGTGGTGACATAACGCAGATATTCCCGATAGCTTTCCGTTTTGGCATGCTTCTGACAGCCAATCGCCATATACAGCTCGGCGGTGGTTTTGCCCGGCAGGATCTCGCGCAGCCACTCCACCAGGGCGGCAGGCAGTGGGGCATAGACCATGAAATAGGAACGGGCGAAGCCAAATACGATACTGGCCTCAGCGCTGGTAGTCAGGCAGGTATCGACAAACAGTTCGCCGTCGTCGGTACGGTGAATGGGCAGCAGAAACGGCACGATGGCTGTCGGCGTAACCAGTTTGCCCACCAGCCAGGCGGCCTTATTCCGGTAGAAAAGCTCGTTGGCAACCTGCAAATGGCTGCGGCTGAGCACCGCCTCGCCGAAGGTTTCACTGAGATACGCGTAGATATAGCCGATATCCCGGGGTTTATTCTCCCACGGCAGACGCAGCGGCAAATCCGTTAAGACGCGGTGCAGGAGCTTTTCCCAGCCGCGATCGGGAAAGAAATCTTTCGCCAGCGGACGCGGAATGGTACGAAAGCGGCGCTCCGGCTGAGAGCTGAAGATAAATAACCGCTCAGGAGATAATGAGCGGTGGTCAAATAACCGACAATAGACGGAGTTGAAAAAGCTCTCCGCAATCTCGAAGCGCGGGTAGTCGGGTAACAGATGGGTGTAGTGCTCTTTCACGCGCAGTAAAAATTCCGCATCCGGGCTTTTACCGTCGGTAATACAGCGCAGCTGTTCCACCACCAGACCTACGTGGTGATCATAAAGATGGATACGCTGCTTCATGGCCTGCTGAACCGCATGCCAGTCGGCGTGCTCAAAACGCTGTTGCGCGCCGGAGGTGACTTCCAGAAAACGGCCATACTGGGCATCGAAGCCCTGCAAAATAGTTTGGGCAATCAGTAATTCCAGACCACGCGACATATATTCCCCCTCACCCCAACCCTCTCCCCGAGGGGGGAGAGGGGGAAAAGATTAGAACTGTGCTTCTTCCGTCGAGCCCGTTAATGCCGTGACGGAGGAGGCCCCGCCCTGAATAATCGTGGTCACATTATCGAAGTAGCCGGTTCCCACTTCCTGCTGGTGCGAAACGAAGGTATATCCCTCTTTGCCCGCCGCAAATTCTGGCTGCTGTACCTTCTCAACATAGTGCTTCATGCCTTCGCCCTGCGCGTAGGCGTGCGCCAGGTCGAACATGTTGAACCACATGCTGTGGATACCCGCCAGGGTGATGAACTGGTACTTGTAGCCCATATCTGACAATTGCTGCTGGAAGCTGGCGATGGTCGTATCGTCCAGATTCTTTTGCCAGTTGAAGGACGGCGAACAGTTATAGGCCAGCAGCTTGCCCGGATACTTCGCATGAATCGCATCGGCAAAGCGCTTCGCCAGCGCCAGATCCGGCGTGGAGGTTTCACACCAGACCAGGTCAGCGTAAGGGGCATACGCCAGGCCGCGGCTGATCGCCTGTTCAATACCGGCATGCGTGCGATAGAACCCTTCGCTGGTACGTTCGCCGGTAATGAATTCGCTGTCATACGGGTCGCAGTCAGAGGTGATCAGGTCCGCCGCGTCCGCATCGGTACGGGCAATCACCAGCGTCGGCACGCCGAGCACGTCAGCAGCCAGACGCGCAGCAACCAGCTTCTGGATCGCTTCCTGGGTTGGCACCAGCACTTTCCCGCCCATATGCCCGCACTTCTTCACCGACGCCAGCTGATCTTCAAAGTGTACGGCCGCTGCACCGGCCTCAATCATCGATTTCATCAGCTCAAAGGCGTTCAGCACGCCGCCGAAACCGGCTTCCGCATCGGCGACGATCGGCAGAAAATAGTCGATAAAACGCGGATCGTGGGGTTCGATACCCGCAGCCCACTGGATCTGATCCGCACGGCGGAAGGTATTGTTGATCCGATCCACCACCGACGGCACCGAGTTCGCCGGATAAAGAGATTGATCCGGATACATGCTGGCGGCCAGGTTAGCATCCGCCGCGACCTGCCAGCCGGAAAGATAGATAGCCTCAATGCCGGCCTTCGCCTGCTGCAATGCCTGACCGCCGGTCAGCGCGCCGAGGCTGTTGATATAGCCTTTTTTAGACCCCCCATGCAGCAGATCCCACATTTTCGCCGCGCCGTTCTGCGCCAGTGTACATTCCGGGTTAACCGAGCCGCGTAACTTCACCACTTCCTCTGCGCTGTACGGACGGCGAATGCCTTCCCAGCGCGGTTGGGTCCACTCTTTTTGTAACTCTTCGATCTGTTGGGTACGGGTTTTCATGTGCAGATGCTCCATATTGTTATGTGGTGAATTACGCCAGGAAGCGGTAGCCCGGCAGGGTCAGGAAGTCGATTAAGTCATCAGAGGTGGTGATTTGCTCCATCAGGCGTGCGGCATCGTCAAAACGCCCGCTGCTGAAGCGGTGTTCGCCCAGTTCGTCCTGGATGACCCGCATCTCTTCGGCCAGCATCTGACGGAACAGGGCTTTGGTTACCGGTTTGCCGTTGCTGAGCGTTTTTTGATGATGGATCCACTGCCAGATGGAGGTACGTGAAATTTCCGCCGTGGCGGCATCTTCCATCAGGCCGTAGATCGGAACGCAGCCATTGCCTGAGATCCATGCCTCGATGTACTGCACGGCGACGCGAATGTTGGCGCGCATCCCCTCTTCCGTGCGTTCGCCCGCACACGGCGCCAGCAACTGTTCTTCTGCGATTGGCGCATCGTCTTCACGGGTAACAAACAGCTGGTTTTTGTTGTCGCCGAGTACGCGGTTAAAGACTTCCATCGCCGTATCAGCCAGACCAGGGTGGGCAATCCACGTCCCGTCGTGGCCATTACGGGCTTCCAGCTCTTTATCGGCTTTCACCTTGTTGAGCACCTGATTGTTACGCTCTGCGTCTTTGCTCGGGATAAACGCCGCCATACCGCCCATCGCAAAGGCGCCGCGTTTGTGGCAGGTCTTAATCAGCAGGCGCGAGTAGGCGCTGAGGAACGGTTTATCCATGGTGACAACCTGACGATCCGGCAATACCCGGTCGGCATGGTTTTTCAGCGTCTTGATATAGCTGAAGATGTAATCCCAGCGTCCGCAGTTCAGGCCCACAATATGGTCACGCAGCGCATGGAGGATCTCATGCATCTGGAATACGGCAGGCAGGGTTTCAATCAGCAGCGTGGCCTTAATGGTGCCGCGCGGCAGGCTGAAGCGGTCTTCTGCGTAGCTAAAGACTTCACTCCACCACGCAGCTTCCTGCCAGGACTGGGTTTTAGGCAGATAGAAATAGGGGCCGCTGCCTTTCGCCAGCAGGTTTTTATAGTTGTGGAAGAAGTACAGCGCAAAGTCGAACAGGCTGCCCGGAATCGCTTCTCCGCGCCAGGTGACGTGTTTTTCTGGCAAATGCAGACCGCGTACACGGCAGATCAACACCGCCGGATTCGGTTTAAGCTGGTAAATTTTACCGGCTTCGTTGGTATAGCTGATGGTGCCGTTGACGGCGTCGCGCAGGTTGATCTGCCCGTCGATAACTTTCTGCCAGTCCGGCGCGAGGGAATCTTCGAAGTCCGCCATAAACACTTTGACGTTGGCATTCATGGCGTTGATCACCATTTTGCGCTCTACCGGACCGGTGATCTCTACGCGACGATCCTGTAAATCTTCAGGGATTCCGCGGATTTTCCATTCACCATGACGAATGGAAGCGGTTTCCGAAATAAACCCTGGCAACTTGCCGTTATCGATCTCCTGCTGTTGATGAATGCGCGCCGCCAGCAGTTTATTACGCTGTGGCGTAAAGCGCGTCACCAGTTCAGTCAGAAACTCTACCGCTTCCGCCGTCAAAACTTGCTGTTCTTGCTCACCATTCGGCTGGGTAAAGGTCAGTTCATCGACCGTTGTTGCCTGTTGAGTCATCGTTCTGCTCCTCATCAAAGATCTAAAATCACGCCCCCGATGCGAGCGAAAGATCGTTGTGTAGTTTTCGCTCAGCAGAATTAAGACTATCTATAATTTTTCCAAAATCAAAAACAATTTCCATTTTAATTTTAATTACAACGCAACATGATGATTAATATAGAGTTAAAGTTTTCTGGTATGTTGAACGGGATTTCGGAAATAAAAAAGGCACCCGAAGGTGCCTGATCTGAATAGCTGAAACGCTTTAGGATCGTTTAATGCAGACGATTACTCCAGCGTCGGATTCATGTGGCGCAGATCGTACGGCGTAATCTGGTAGACGTAATAGTTGAGCCAGTTGGTAAACAGCAAATTTCCGTGACTACGCCAGGTTGCCCGAGGCGTGTTTTGCGGATCGTTTTTCGGGAAATAGTTGTACGGGACATCCGGATTCAGACCCGCTTCAACGTCACGAAAATACTCTGAGGCGAGGGTATGCGGATCGTACTCAGGATGGCCAGTAACGAACGCGATGCGTTTGTCTTTACTGGCGAACAGGTAGGCATCGCCGTCTTCCGTTTCGGCCAGGATTTCCAGGTCGGTGTAATCGCGGATCAGCTGTGACGGAAAATCGGCGTAGCGAGAATGCGGGGCCAGGAAAGTGTCATCGAAACCACGCGTCAGCAGCGCATGCGGGTGAAGAATGTGGTGTTCGTATACGCCAGAAAGTTTGTCGCTGCGGGTTTGCTTGGGAATGCCATAGAGGATATTCAGTGCGGCCTGTACCGCCCAACAGACAAACAAGGTGGACGTGACGTGATCTTTTGCCCACTCCAGCACCTGCCTGATCTGTGGCCAGTAGGCAACGTCATTGAATTCCACCAGACCCAGCGGTGCGCCGGTGACGATCAGCCCATCGAAATTCTCATCGCGAATATCTTCAAAATTACAGTAGAAGTTATTCAGATGCTCAGCAGGCGTGTTGCGTGACTCACGCGCGTCAATCCGCAGCAGCTGGATATCAACCTGAAGCGGAGAGTTGGAGAGCAAACGCAGGAACTGGTTCTCCGTTTCGATCTTCTTTGGCATCAGATTAAGGATCAGCACCTTCAGCGGGCGAATTTCCTGACCAGAAGCACGCGAAGTTGTCATTACGAAGACATTCTCTTCACGCAAGAAATTGACGGCTGGTAGCTCGTCCTGCACCCGAATCGGCATAACCTTAAATCCTCACAGCATACGTATAAACGTTTAGACATCCAGACAGCTAACGATACCCAGAAACGGGGTTAATGTCGAGTCTGCAAGCGAAAGGTGAGAAAGTTTCAAGGAGGGAAAGCAGGTAGGTCGGGTATGGCTGGGCCGCCACCCGACTTTTCAGAACGCCCAAAGCAAAAAACCCCGCACCTTACGGTACGGGGTTCTTCTTAATTGATGCCTGGCAGTTCCCTACTCTCACATGGGGAGACCCCACAC
>NZ_JBMKHP010000015.1:0-99397 GCF_049238705.1 Enterobacter cloacae complex sp. IR5403
GGTGGTCCCACCTGACCCCATGCCGAACTCAGAAGTGAAACGCCGTAGCGCCGATGGTAGTGTGGGGTCTCCCCATGTGAGAGTAGGGAACTGCCAGGCATCAAATTTAGCGTGCTGATATGGCTCAGTTGGTAGAGCGCACCCTTGGTAAGGGTGAGGTCCCCAGTTCGACTCTGGGTATCAGCACCACTTTATACTTAGGTTAAAGTTCGGCAAGAAGTAAAAGAATTTGTCTGGCGGCTTTAGCGCGGTGGTCCCACCTGACCCCATGCCGAACTCAGAAGTGAAACGCCGTAGCGCCGATGGTAGTGTGGGGTCTCCCCATGTGAGAGTAGGGAACTGCCAGACATCAAACAAGTAGAAAGGCCATCCGAAAGGATGGCCTTTTTGCGTTATCTCTCCAGCTAAACCAATTCCCTCATTCGATGTTTTCACTGGTGCCGTTAATACCTTACGGACGTAGCGCTTTACCCTACTGAAACTGAAGTGGTGAAATGCATCCTGCTGGCTCGCAGTAGCGTTAAATGAATTAAATGTTATGCCAAATACTGTACAGGTAAGGGATATAGCGAGGAGTAAGGTAGCGTATTGAATTTAATTAATATCTGATGCTATTCGTGATGGGGAATATACGTTTCTTATATCAGGTAAAAATAAAAGCGCGGCCATCACCGCGCTTTTAGAAGCCTTATTTAGTCAGGGCGACAATACCGAGTGTCAGGCCAGCGATTGCCGCGGCGCCACCAGCAATCGCACCTGCTGTTTCCCAGTTATCCTGGGTAGTGCCCTTCATACAGGTATTGGTGTGAACCAGTCGCCCCTGATCGTCGTATACCGGTACACATGGAGAGTCGTGCGCGCAACCAGCAAGCAGCGCAGCGAGAAGTGCAACGGAAAGGAATCTTTTCATGATGTTACCTCAATATGATCACCTATTCGCTAAAGAGCCGATGCGGCAATTAACGAATCGATGATTATTTTACCACCGCACTAATACCATGCAGCACGGGGAATAATCTCAATTTGTGTGGATTGTAAAAATTATGAAGAAAAAAGCGCGGGCACTGATTATTAATGGAGGAAATGTGAAGAGGCGGCGTTTTATTACATTGTTTTCAGGAAATAAAAAAGGCACCAGAGGTGCCTTTATGATTTTCATTAATCCTTGTGCTTTGTAAATCGTCTCCGGACAACCACAAAGAAAACAGGAACAAAGAAAATGGCTAAGAGGGTGGCTGACAGCATCCCGCCCATCACGCCCGTCCCGACCGCATTTTGTGCCCCACTACCTGCACCGCTGCTGATGACCAGAGGCATAACACCAAGGATGAATGCCAGGGAAGTCATCAGGATAGGACGCAGACGCATACGCGAGGCTTCAAGCGTGGCTTCGATAATCCCTTTGCCTTCTTTATCCATGAGATCTTTGGCGAACTCAACGATCAGTATGGCGTTCTTGGCTGATAAACCAATTGTCGTAAGCAGACCAACCTGGAAGTAAACGTCATTGTTCAGCCCTCGCATAGATGCAGCCAGAAGCGCGCCGATCACCCCCAGAGGCACAACCAGCATGACCGAGAAGGGAATTGACCAGCTTTCATAGAGAGCCGCCAGACACAGGAACACCACAATCAGTGAAATGGCGTACAGCGCCGGAGCCTGATTCCCGGAAAGTCGTTCCTGATAAGACATCCCCGTCCAGTCGTAACCGATGCCGGAAGGCAGTTTTGACGCAAGGTTTTCCATCAGCGCCATTGCCTCACCGGTACTTTTGCCAGGTGCAGACTCACCGAGGATCTCCATTGATGGCATCCCATTGTAACGTTCCAGACGCGGTGAACCGTACACCCAGTGAGAGCTGCTAAAGGCAGAGAAAGGCACCATTTCGCCGTTAGCGCTACGCACATACAGGCCGTTAATGTCTCCGGGTAGCATACGGAAGCGAGCATCAGCCTGGACATAAACTTTTTTCACCCGTCCGTGATCGATAAAGTCGTTCACGTAGGTGCCACCCAGCGCTGTTGAAATCGTCTGATTGACGTCAGATACGCTCACACCCAGCGCCTGTGCCTTCTCCTGATCGACGTCCAGCTTGAACTGTGGCGTGTCTTCCAGTCCGTTAGGACGCACGCGGACCAGTAAGTCAGGATGTTCTCTCACCATGCCCAGCAGCTGGTTACGCGCCTGCGTTAACTGCGTATGTCCCAGGTTTGCCTGGTCAATCAATTCAAAGTCAAAGCCTGTTGCGGTACCCAGTTCAATAATGGCAGGCAGGTTAAACGGAAATACAAGACCATCTTTGATCTGGCTGAACGCTTTCGTCGCGCGGCTGACAATCGCCTCAACGCCGTTTTCCTTGCCCGGACGCTCTTCCCATGGCTTCAGGCTGACGAAAGCGATACCGGAGTTCTGCCCCTGTCCGCTAAAGCTAAACCCGTTTACGGTAAAGACCGATTCAACGTTCGCTTTCTCTTTCGTCAGGTAATAATCCTGAACCTGATCGAGTACCTGCTGGGTACGCATTTGCGTCGCCCCTGCCGGCAACTGAACCATCGTCATAAACACCCCCTGATCCTCTTCCGGCAGGAAGGAGGAAGGCAGGCGCAGGAACAGTACTGCCATGCCGCCGACGATGATGACGTAAACCAGCAGATAGCGGCCGGTCTTACGTAAAATGCCGCTTACGCTGTTGCTGTAGTGCTCCACACTCTTATCAAAGAGCGCGTTAAACCAGCCGAAGAAACCACCTTTCTTTTCATGATGTTCGCTGGTAACCGGTTTGAGCAGCGTGGCACAAAGAGCAGGCGTTAATATCAACGCCACCAGTACCGACAAGGCCATCGCGGAGACAATGGTCAGCGAGAACTGGCGATAGATAGCCCCGGTTGAACCACCAAAGAATGCCATCGGAATAAATACCGCCGAAAGCACCATGGCAATGCCCACCAGAGCACCCTGGATTTGCTCCATTGACTTCTGCGTCGCCTCTTTTGGCGGCAGCTTGTCCTCAACCATGACGCGTTCTACGTTCTCGACCACCACGATGGCGTCATCGACGAGCAGACCTATCGCCAATACCATCCCGAACATCGTCAGGGTGTTAATGGAGAACCCGAACGCAGCCAGTACCGCAAAGGTGCCCAGTAACACCACGGGCACGGCGATAGTGGGAATAAGCGTTGCCCGCAGGTTTTGCAGGAACAAGTACATCACCAGGAACACGAGAACAATCGCTTCAAACAGCGTCTTCACCACTTCATGGATGGAGATCTTCACGAAAGGTGTGGTGTCGTACGGATACACGACTTTCAGGCCCTGAGGGAAGAAGGGCTGCAACTGCGCCAGTTTACTCTTGATGGCGGCAGCGGTATCCAGCGCGTTTGCGCCAGTCGCCAGCTTGATCCCCAGCCCCGTTGCTGCCTGGCCATTGATTTTGGTGACCATGTTGTAGTTTTCGCCACCCAGCTCAATGCGGGCCACATCTTTCAGGTGGACCATTGAGCCGTCCTGGTTCACCTTCAGCGTCACACGACCAAACTCCTCCGGCGATTTCAGGCGCGTTTGAGCAATAATTGAGGCGTTCAGTTGCTGCCCGGGTACGGACGGCGTTCCGCCCAACTGGCCCGCAGCAATCTGATCGTTCTGCGTTTTCAGCTGGTTAATAACATCCAGCGGCGTGAGCTGATATTTGTTCATCGCGTTGCTGTCCAGCCAGATGCGCATTGCATACTGGGCACCGAACAGCTGCACGTCACCGACGCCGGAAGTACGGCTGATCGCATCTTTTACGTTAGAAGCAACATAGTCGGAGATATCATCCTGCGTGAGGTTTTTATTGTCCGACACAAAGCCAGCAACCAGCAGGAAGCTGCTGCTGGATTTCTCCACGCCGATACCTTGCTGCTGCACTTCTTGCGGTAGCAGCGGCATGGCGAGCTGGAGTTTGTTCTGAACCTGCACCTGCGCGATATCAGGATCCGTGCCAGACTGGAACGTCAGCGTAATGGTGACATTACCGGCGGAATCACTGGTGGACGACATGTACATCAGATTATCGATACCGTTCATGTTCTGTTCGATAACCTGAGTTACGGTGTCCTGTACCGTCTGGGCATCAGCGCCAGGGTAGGTTGCTGTCACTGCCACCGCCGGCGGCGCAATGGTCGGATATTGTGCGACCGGCAGTTTTAAAATGGCCAGCCCGCCCGCAATCATCAGAATGATGGCGAGTACCCAGGCGAAAACAGGCCGTTGAATAAAGAAATTAGCCATGTCGTTATTCCTTAACTGGCTGGAGTCGCGGCGGTATCAGGAATAGCCACGACGGTAACGCCAGGGCGAACTTTTTGCAGGCCGCTGATAATGACGCGGTCGCCGTTTTTCAGGCCTTCCGTGATCAGCCAGCGATCGCCAATCGCCTGCGGTGCAACGACAGTGCGTGATTCCACCTGGTTTTTATCGTTTACCACAAGCACGGTGGCATCCCCGCGTGGTGTACGGGTTACTCCCTGCTGGGGAACAAGAATGGCATCAGGCTGTGTACCCTCGTCAATGCGCGCACGGACAAACATACCCGGTAACAGCATATGCTGTGGGTTAGGGAAGAGGGCGCGAAGGGTGATTGAGCCGGTACTTTCATCTACCGTGACATCAGAGAACTGAAGCGTTCCTTTCAGCGGATAAGGCTGACCATTTTCCATCAGTAACTCGACGCTGCTGGTGTCTCCTTTTTGCAGGCTCGTCTGCTGCTTCAGGCGCATAAAATCGCTGCTGGATTGCGTCACATCGACATAAATGGGATCGAGTTGCTGAACCGTCGCCAGTGCAGTTGCCTGACCATTAGTGACTAACGCCCCTTCGGTGACGCTGGATTTACCAATACGCCCGTTGATTGGGGAGGTGACTTTCGTATAAGCCAGGTTGATCCGCGCGCTTTCAACGCCAGCCTTCGCGGCAACGACGCTCGCATCCGCCTGCTGGGCGGTTGCCACCGCCTGATCGTACTCCTGCTTGCTCACATATTGCGTACCGACCAGCGGAACGTAACGTTTCACCGTCAGATGAGCGATATTGGCCGCCGCCTGTGCTTTTACCAGTTCACCTTTCGCATTGTCGTAGGCTGCCTGATAGGTGGCCGGATCGATCTGATAAAGGGAGTCACCCGCTTTGACGTCGCTGCCTTCGGTAAAATTACGGTGCAGAATGATACCACTTACCTGGGGACGAACCTCCGCAACACGATACGCGTCAGTTCTGCCAGGCAATTCTGTCGTTACGGCCAGTGGCGCGCTTTTAACAATATGAACACTGACCTGAGGAGCTTGCGCATGCTGCTGTGGGTTTTCTTGCCCATCGCACCCGGTGAGCAGAGCGGCACAGACAATGAAACCGTATAAGGGTAAGCATCTGAAGTGATTCGTCATTACTGTTCCTTAAACTACCCCTGAACCGATATTTGTCTTGAATCGGTGAAAGGGTGTGAGGCAAAAAAAGAAATGTAGCTGCGTATAATAATGAGGGTATTTAATGTTTTTTAATTTATACGTGCTGATGGCGCTTTTAAAAAGTAAAAATCAGAATCTGACCCAGTGCATTCGACACGCTATTTCTGTCAGGATATTCAACGAAATGCTTTTTGGTGAATGCCATTCATACCTTTCATGTATTTAATGTATTCAATATATTCACGAGATTTATAAATTAAATGAATTGACTTTTTTTGTGCAAAACTAATACGGATTTTGGTTAATACTTTGTCTGGCACGACCACGGCAATATCCTTTGATAACGTATCAATTTTGTAAGTAACGAGTAGCAGGTTATGGCGCGCAAAAAGAAAGAAGAGGCACAAAAGACCCGCCAGCAGCTGATTGAAGCCGCTATCAGGCTATTCGCGACGCGTGGCGTGGCCAGCACCACGCTTACCGACATTGCCGATGCTGCTCAACTCACTCGCGGGGCGGTTTACTGGCATTTCTCGAGTAAAGCGGAAATATTTAACGCAATATGGGAACAGCAATTGCCGCTGCGTGAAATCATTCGTGACAGGCTAATGCTTACCGAAAATGACGACCCTTTGTTAATGCTTCGTGAACAATTTATTGTCGCGTTGCAATATATTGCGAGCGAACCCCGACAGTATGCGCTTTTACAAATTCTGTATCATAAATGTGAATTTCATGACGATGTGATTTCAGAATGTGAAATACGCAAGCGGATCGGTTTAAACGATGGTTATCTTCGCAAGACGCTAAAGCGATGCATTGCTCATAACATTATCTCTTCACAAACTAATATTGAACTGGCGCTGATTGTTTTCCATGCCTTTTTTAGCGGAGTCATTAAAAACTGGCTAATGGATAACACCCGTTTTAATCTGTACAAACAAGCACCGGCGCTGGTGGATAATATTCTGGCGACACTAAATATCACCCGAGTGGCGCCAGTGATTTACGATACAGCCTCATGACTGCGTCCGGGGTGGCGACATCTCCCCGTGCTGGCACTGTTCCATAATAGCTTGCGCGGTGATTGGTTTGCCCAGCAGATAACCCTGTAGCGTATTGCATCCCAGTTCTGTCAGGAAGGTCTGCTGCGCTGCGGTTTCGACCCCTTCCGCCACGACCTTCAGATTCAGCGTTTTTGCCAGGGCGACAATTGCCGAGACAATTGTCGCATCTTCGCTCTCTCCGCTTAACTCTTTCACAAAAGCGCGATCGATTTTCAACTCGCAGGCGGGAAGCCGCTTAAGATAGAGAAGGCTTGAGTAACCGGTGCCAAAATCGTCTATCGAGGCTTTTACTCCCGCATCCGTCAGCGCTGTCAGGACACGAACGCTTTCGTCCGGATTGTTCATTGCCGTGGTTTCAGTCACTTCCAGGATCAACATGCCGGGTGGCACGCTATGGCGCGTCAGACAATCGAGAACCGTTTTAACCAGCGACGGCTGTTCGAACTGCAACGTAGAAAGATTCACCGCCATTGACCAGTCCGTGTGGCCCTGAAGGTGCCATTCACGCAGCTGGCGGCAGGCCTCGTCGATTACCCAGTTTCCAATCGGAATAATCAGCCCCGTTTTCTCTGCCAGCGGTAGAAACAGGTCGGGGGAGAGTAATCCCTGTTTGGGATGCTGCCAGCGTAACAGCGCTTCGAACCCGAGGACCGGTCCGGCAGGGGCGTGGAATTTAGGTTGATAAAGCAGGCGTAACTCATTACGGTCGATGGCCTGCCACAGATCATTCATCAGCTGTAGATGCGTCTGCGCCAGCGTATTCATTGACGGCTGGAAGAAGTGATAGCCGTTACGACCCATATGTTTTGTGTGGTACATCGCAGCATCAGCGTTAAACATCAGTTCACGATCGGTTTTGCCATCGTGTGGATAGAGCGCAATGCCAATGCTCAGGGTGACCATCAGTTCGTAAGGATCGAGATGGAACGGGCTATCAATGACGCGCACCAGTGAATTTGCCAGTGAGGCAGCATCATCCGGAGTGGCGGTTTCGGCCAGCAGGACGAATTCATCCCCACCGATACGCGCCAGCGTGTACTGACCTTTCAACTGCAACAGCAAACGCTGAGTCACCGCTACCAGAAGCTTGTCACCGACATCATGACCATAGGCATCGTTGACGGTTTTAAAGCCGTCGAGATCCATAAACATCAGCGCGAAAGGGCTTCCTTCGCGATCGGCCTTGCTGATGGCCTGATCGAGGCGATCCTCAAGCAGAATACGATTGGGTAATCGCGTCAGCGTATCATGCAACGCCAGCTGTGCGAGTTCACGGTTCGCTTCTGCCAGTGATGAGGCCAGCAGCGAGGTACGAGCCTGAAGGCGGGCATCGAACATCGACACCAGCAGCGTAATCCCCAGAATAGCGAGCGCGACCACGCTAACCAGTATCGCAAGCCAGCTCCCGTTAATGCCATGATGGTGGACCATCGTCGACATCGGAAATTGTGCTGCTTCCATGCCAGCGTAATGCATGCCAGTGATAGCGATGCCCATGGTGATCGCCGCCCCCAGCCGCATCGACGCCATTCGTGCAGCTTCCTGACGTAAACGGAACGTCAGCCAAAGAGCGGCCAGTGAAGCGGCAAGGGCTATGAGCACAGAGATAGCCACCCACGTTTTATCCCAGACAATACCCGGTGTGACCTCCAGGGCAGCCATACCGGTGTAGTGCATGGCAACAATGCCCGTTCCCATCACGACGGCGCCAGGCAGTAACCGACGCAAACGTAGCTGCTCGCCGCTAACGAGCCACAGGGCGAACATTGACGAGCTGATGGCGATAACCATCGAAAGCACGGTCAGGGCCGCGTTGTAACTCATGCTCATGGAAAGATCCATCGCCAGCATACCGATGAAATGCATCGCCCATACGCCAATCCCCATCGAAACACCGCCACCTGCCAGCCAGACGCGTGCAGCGACGCCCTGGCTTCCGGCAACGCGCGCAGCCATATTCAGCGCGGTATAGGCGGCAAGAATGGCAACGATAAAGGAGATGACTACGAGGATTTGGTTGTATTGGCTAACCAGCATGGTCTGTTCACTCGTTGTGAGACGTTAAGCAAGAGCGGTTGGAAAGGGCACAGACATTATCATCGTCAGGAAATGACGAAAAGTGATTTAAATCCCTGTTTTTATTAGGTGTTAACAGGGGTTTTACAGGATGGAAGCGGTTAGTCCAGCTCTGAGCAGTTGACCAGTTTAAGCGGGTTCACGGAATTCATATTGCGACATTTATCGGTTTCGGTGCTCATCAGTTCAATCCACTGCATCAGCAGCGCATCGAAAATGAAAACAGAGACAGCAAAAACGACCAGCCACCAGTATTTACGAATCATGTGTCATTCCGCGAAAAGAGAGCCTGTAAGTTGGTGGAAATATACACGAAAAGCGGGCGTTGAAAAGTGGGGAAAGGGAAGGTTTACAAAGCGTTGACGGTTGTCCGTCCGGGCGATAAAAAAGGCGCTTCCCCATGCCGAAGAGCGCCTTTTTAAACAAGCAGTTAGCTAATCGAAATTAGTTCATGCCGTATTTTTTCAGTTTCTTACGCAGGGTACCACGGTTGATGCCCATCATCAGGGCAGCGCGGGTTTGATTACCACGGGTGTATTGCATCACCATGTCCAACAGTGGCTGTTCAACTTCAGCCAGTACCAGCTCATACAGGTCATTAACATCCTGACCGTTCAGTTGAGCAAAATAGTTCTTCAGTGCCTGTTTAACCGAGTCACGCAGGGGCTTTTGAGTCACCTGATCCTGAGAGTTAACGGTAGAAACGGTCAGTACGTCAGAATTTACGCGTTGTTCGAACATAGTTCTGTCAGCTCTTTATTTCATTACGCAAGATTTTCGAAGTATGCCTCCAACGCCTCCAGCTGTTCGCTGGCATCCTCAATGGCGTTGAATGTGCGCCGAAACTGGTCATTTGGAGCGTGCTCCTGGAGATACCAGGAGACGTGTTTACGCGCAATTCGGTACCCTTTTGCCTGGCCGTAGTGGTCATGCAATTCCCGAACATGCGAACAAAGCAAGCGCTTGACCTCTGCCAGAGGCAGCGGGGCAAGCAGCTCCCCAGTGTCCAGATAATGCTGGATTTCCCGAAAGATCCAGGGTCTTCCCTGAGCGGCACGTCCTATCATCAGAGCATCAGCTCCCGTATAGTCGAGCACAGCTCTGGCTTTAAGCGGGTCAGTAATGTCGCCATTCGCGATAATCGGAATGGAAACTTTCTGCTTAACTGCCCGAATGCTGTCGTATTCAGCTTCACCGTTGAACAAACAGGCGCGAGTGCGTCCATGAATGGTCAGGGCCTGAATGCCACAGTCTTCGGCCAGTTGGGCAATCTCTACGCAGTTACGGTGTTCCGGCGACCAACCCGTGCGAATCTTCAACGTAACAGGAACGTCCACTGCGCTGACAACCGCCGTCAGGATTGACTTCACCTGGTCGGGGTATTGCAGAAGGGCTGAACCTGCAAGCTTGCGATTCACCTTTTTGGCCGGGCAACCCATATTGATATCAATAATCTGGGCGCCACTTTCCACGTTAATACGCGCGGCATCTGCCATCTCTTCAGGCACGCTTCCGGCAATTTGCACGGTGCGGATACCTGGTTCATCCACGTGCACCATCCGAAGGCGGGATTTGTCGCTTTCCCAAACCTGCGGGTTAGACGACATCATCTCGGAAACGGTTAATCCTGCTCCCATCTCGTAGCACAGCGTCCTGAACGGCCGGTCGGTAATACCTGCCATTGGGGCTGCGATCAGGCGATTTCTGAGCTGGTGGTGTCCGATGCGCATGAGTTAAGAAATGACCATACTGTGACTGCAAGGCGGCGTATATTACGCATTTTTTGCACGAGATGAAAGGCCAAACTTTGAACAATCCTCTGTTGTAGATCAAGGAATCGCCAGTCATTCTTTTCGGATAAGATTATTCGCTATTTAAATCATTGTGTTATGAATAAATGAACATTTTGTGGGCGCTTACAATTTCCCGTAACTTCTCATCATTTCTGAATAAATGGATCAATTGTCCGGGATAATCTGCTGCTATAAGCAGCAGATTATGGCGCTTCTTTGCGATCTGCGTCGCATTTCAGCACAGGATATCAACGTACAAAATCGACTTATTCAACAACCAGACGGCCATGAAGCGGCTGAACCGGGCGGCTGTTTTCGTGGTGCATGGTGTGAGTGAATTTTTGCAGCTGTTCAGCAGAGACGGTCAGCGGATGCTTGAGCACCAGCCACGTTACCCCTTCTGAACACGGTGGCGTGGTCAGAGAGCCGCTAAAACGCCAGTAGGTTTTATCCGCGGGCAGTAATTTGTTCACATCGAGGGTTGGCTTAATCGTGACGTTCTGGTCAACCTGTCCTGGCATCACGCCCCAGAGTTTATCCAGCTCAGTGTTTGCCGCGCCCTGATCGAACATAACGGCAACGACCGTCAGTTCACCGTCAGCGTTTTTATGGACCAGATGCATTTCCATTGCGTATTTTTTACCGTGCACCGTGTTTTCGGATGGCGTATGGAAATGGAACTGCTGTAACGTCCAACGCTGTTTATCAAGCGTGATGCTGTCGCGTGTATCGGCATTTTCACTCGCCTGGATAGTATGGCCGTTGTTTGTCAGAATGACCGGGCCGTCGATATAGTGCGTTTCCAGCGGAGAGATGTGGGCTTTGACCGTGTTATCTATGTTGACCGGCGACTGATACATCCCGCTTTTACAGGTCTTGTACGCCTCGTCCAGTTCGCCCCAGTGTTCCGGTGCGCCTTCTCCCTGATAGCTCCAGTGTGATGCGTAAGCCGTAGCTGAAATCATGCTCAGCGCCAGCAGCGCTGCCTTGCCTGAAATGTGTTTCATCATATTCTTCCTGTAAATTTTATTATCCAAATCAACAATTAACATTATGATTTGTGCGGTTATTTTATCGAAGAAAGGAAGAAGGCGGGAGAAAAAACCGAAGGGAAAAGGCGTGGTCAGACGACCACGCCAAACGCTTATTTTTTGCGGCCGGTGATGCGACACCACTCTTCTTTTTCGACCACCGGGTCGAGCGTAAAGAGATCGGCGTAGGCTTCACAGACGCTGTCTGCCTGGCTGGCAAGGATACCGGACAGGCCCAGCAGACCGCCTTCAACCGGCAGGACGCTGATTAACGGCGCCAGCTCGCGTAACGGGCCAGCCAGGATATTCGCGACCACCACATCGGCTTTCATGGCCTCTGGCTGTGCATCAGGCAGATACAGTTCAAGGCGATCGGAAACGCCATTACGCTCGGCGTTATCACGGCTGGCCTGAATCGCCTGCGGATCGATATCGATCCCGATGGCTTTTGCCGCGCCCAGTTTCAGTGCTGCGATAGCAAGGATCCCGGAACCGCAACCGAAGTCGATCACGGTTTTGCCTTCCAGATCCAGGCCATCCAGCCATTGCAGGCACAGGGAGGTTGTCGGGTGAGTACCGGTGCCGAACGCCAGGCCCGGATCCAGCATCACGTTGACGGCGTTTTCATCAGGCACTTCACGCCAGCTTGGGCAGATCCACAGACGCTGACCAAACTGCATCGGATGGAAGTTGTCCATCCACTCGCGTTCCCAGTCTTTGTCTTCCAGCTGTTCAATTTTATGCGCGAAACCCTCGCCCAGCAGCGGATGGTTTTCCAGAATCGCCACGACCTCTTTCATGTCGGTTTCTGCATCGAACAGGCCGATAACGTCCGTATCACCCCACAGGCGCGTTTCGCCTGGCAGCGGCTCAAAGACCGGCGTGTCATGCGTGTCCTGGAAGGTGATAGAGACCGAACCGGCCTCCATCAGCGCATCACTCAGTTCTTCGGCGTTCGCGCCGGTTGTGTTCAGTTTTAATTGGATCCACGGCATGGCAAAACTCTTTATTTGTCAGTAGAAATCAGGGCAGTTTGTGGCACCGGTCGACCAAAACGGTTTCCCACCACAAACGCCAGTAAACTTAACAGTAACGAAGGCACGATCGGATGGAAGCCCAGATACTGAATTTTAAACGTGGCGAGAGCGGCATACAGGACGCCCCCGACAATCATGCCGCTTAATGCACCCGCGGCATTCGCGCGTTCCCAGTACAGCCCCAGCACCAGCGGCCACAGGAAAACGGCCTCCAGCCCGCCAAAGGCGAGCAGGTTCAGCCAGATGATCATCTCTGGTGGACGCCATGCGGCCAGCAGCAGCAACGCCCCCAGCACCAGGGTAATCACCGCCGACATACGCTTGAGGCGTCGCTCATTTTCGACCTGTTCAGGGCGCAAATTCAGATAGAGATCTTTAATGATCGTAGCGGAACTTTGCAGCAACTGAGCGTTGATGGTCGACATAATGGCCGCCATGGGTGCGGCGAGGAAAATCCCGGCGGCAAACGGCGGAAGCACTTTCACCATCAGGGTCGGAATGACCAGATCCGGTACGGTAAGGTCAGGGATCACCGCGCGTCCCAGCGCGCCCGCCAGATGCATACCGAACATCAGGATCGCCACCACAATTGTCCCGATAATGATCCCGCGGTGCACCGCTTTGCTGTCTTTATATGAGATGCAGCGCACGGCGGTATGCGGCAGGCCAATCACGCCAAAGCACACCAGCACCCAGAACGAGGTCATAAAGGTTGGCGAGAGGATGTCATCCGCCCCCTGCGGCGAGACCAGTTTCGGATCGATCGCTTCCAGGGTTTCAACCGCATGGCTCAGGCCTCCTGCGGCATGCACGATACCTACCAGCAGAACGAGGGTGCCAATGAGCATCACCATCCCCTGCATCGTGTCGTTGAGTACGCTGGCGCGGAACCCGCCAAACGCGGTATACAGCGCGATACTCACACCGAAAATGACCAGACCTGTCTCATAGGGGATACCGGCTGCCGTCTCCAGCAGACGTGCGCCGCCGATAAACTGCACCGTCATTGCGCCAATAAACGCCACCAGCAGACTCAGGCTTGCCAGCCATACCAGCAAGCGACTCTGATAGCGGGCAAACAGCATATCGTTCAGCGTTACGGCATTGTAGCGACGGGCCAGAATGGCAAACTTTTTACCCAGTATGCCCAGAGAGAGCCAAATGGCAGGCAGCTGGATCATGGCCAGCAGTACCCAGCCCAGCCCGTACTTATAAGCGGCGCCGGGGCCACCAATAAACGAGCTGGCGCTGATGTACGTGGCGGTCAGCGTCATGGCCAGCACGACGCCACCCATTGAGCGGCTCCCGAGGAAATACTCGTTCAGAAAGGTGCCGGTCGAACGTTTACGCATCGCATAAACCGACAGGCCAAACACCAGGAACAGGTAAGCGATAAGGGGCAGAATGACTTCAAGCTGCATCATCGTCCTCCAGTGAAATATCGCGATAGATGAATTTCACCATCGCCCAGCACAGCAGGATAAACACCAGCGGCAGCAGCAGGCAGGCCATTTCAAACCAGTGCGGGAGACCGGTAATGCCAATCGCCGAATCAGGTAAGTAAGCAGTTACTAACCATGCAGCGAGATAGAGAAGGGTCAACCACAGCGCCCAGCGCGCTTCTTTATGGGCCTGAACAAAACGTTTGTCCATTTTTTGTCCCTTGTGGATGAAGAAAGCGGGGATTGTACATGATGGGGCTTAGCGATCCCCAGAAATAAAAAAGGCCGGATAATCCGGCCTTTTAGCAACACTGGTCTCTTACTTCTCGTTCAGACCGAGTTTTTTCTCCAGGTAGTGGATGTTAGTGCCACCATTCTGGAAGTGCTCGTCGCTCATAATGCGCATCTGGAGATCAACGTTGGTTTTGATCCCGTCGATGATCAGCTCCTGAAGGGCGTTCTTCATGCGGGCAATGGCCACGTCACGGTTTTCGCCGTAGCAGATCAGCTTACCGATCATTGAGTCATAGTACGGCGGTACGGTGTAACCGGCGTAGATATGGGACTCCCAGCGCACACCAAAGCCACCCGGCGCGTGGAAACGCGTGATTTTACCCGGGCTTGGCAGGAAGGTGTTCGGGTCTTCGGCGTTGATACGGCACTCTACCGCATGGCCTTTAACCACAACTTCTTCCTGTTTGATGGACAGCGGCTGACCGGCAGCGATACGCAGCTGTTCTTTGATCAGGTCAACGCCGGTGATCATTTCAGTGACCGGGTGTTCAACCTGAATACGGGTGTTCATCTCAATGAAGTAGAACTCGCCGTTTTCGAACAGGAACTCAAAGGTACCCGCCCCGCGATAGCCGATATCGACACACGCTTTGGCGCAACGCTCACCGATGTAGCGACGCAGTTCCGGCGTAATGCCCGGCGCTGGCGCTTCTTCGACGACTTTCTGGTGACGACGCTGCATGGAGCAGTCACGTTCTGCCAGATAGATCGCGTTACCCTGACCGTCAGCCAGCACCTGAATTTCGATGTGGCGTGGGTTTTCCAGGTATTTTTCCATGTACACCATGTCATTGCTGAAAGCCGCTTTCGCTTCCGCTTTGGTCATGGAGATGGACTGTGCCAGCTCAGCATCGCTGCGTACAACGCGCATACCGCGACCGCCGCCGCCGCCGGACGCTTTGATGATCACCGGGTAGCCAATGCGTTTAGCATGGGCGCGGTTAGCATCCATATCGTCGGTCAGCGGGCCGTCAGAGCCCGGTACGGTTGGCACGCCAGCTTTTTTCATCGCGGTGATGGCAGACACTTTGTCACCCATCAGGCGAATGGTATCGGCTTTCGGGCCAATGAAGATAAAGCCAGAGCGTTCAACCTGCTCAGCAAAGTTGGCGTTCTCAGAGAGGAAACCATAACCCGGGTGAATCGCGACCGCGCCAGTGATTTCGGCGGCGCTAATGATCGCCGGGATGTTCAGATAGCTTTTTACGGACGGAGCCGGACCGATACAGACCGTCTCATCCGCCAGCAATACGTGTTTTAAATCGCGATCCGCGCTTGAGTGCACGGCCACGGTCTTGATGCCCAGTTCTTTACAGGCACGAAGAATACGCAGTGCAATCTCGCCACGGTTGGCGATAACAATTTTATCCAGCATGTTCGCCTCGTTACTCGATGACGACCAGCGGCTCGTCAAATTCTACCGGCTGACCACTTTCGACCAGGATCGCTTTCACAGTACCTGATTTGTCTGCTTCGATCTGGTTCATCATTTTCATGGCTTCAACGATGCACAGGGTATCGCCTACGTTGACTTTCTGACCCACTTCGATGAACGCCTTCGCGTCCGGGCTCGGGGTGCGGTAGAAAGTACCAACCATTGGGGAACGTACGATGTGACCACTGATTTCTGTTGCAGCCGCAGGTGCCGCTTCTGCTGCCGCTGGCGCAACGGCTGCGGAGAGCGCAGGCTGCTGCACTGGCGCAGCGTAAGCTTGCTGCATTACCGGGAAGCTAGCGGCTGGGGCTGCACGGCTGATGCGTACAGACTCTTCGCCTTCAGAAATTTCCAGTTCGGAGATGCCTGATTCTTCAACCAGCTCGATCAGTTTTTTAATCTTACGAATATCCATGAGTGGGTTCCGTACTCTTGTTTAGTGTGATTGTGACAAGCGTTTTACCGCTGTCTGTAAAGCGTATGAATAGCCGTCTGCACCCAGCCCACAAATCACGCCAGCGGCGATATCTGACAGGTAGGAATGGTGGCGGAACGGCTCTCGGGCGTGCACGTTACTCAGGTGGATCTCGATAAACGGGATACTCACCGCGAGCAGTGCGTCGCGTATAGCAACACTGGTGTGCGTAAACGCGGCCGGATTGATCAGGATATAGTCCACAGTGTCTTTAGCCTGATGAATACGGTCGATGATTGCGTACTCCGCGTTTGACTGAAAATGGTCCAAATCCACATTCAGCGACGCTGCTTCCGTACTCAGACGGTTAACAATTTCGCTCAATGTCAGCGTGCCGTACTTCTCTGGCTCGCGGGTGCCGAGCATGTTCAGGTTCGGTCCGTTTAAAACTAAAATTTGGAATTTATCAGCCATTGTGCCGCTATCTCCTGCGATTTTCGGGTAAAAAACAACATATACCCTCAAAGCGCAATTGTCACCCTTTCAGAGGCCTAAAACCCCTGTCCGGAAAACCGAAGTCGCACATTATAACGATTTCGTAGCATTTGGCAGCTAAATACTGGTCTTATCAGGGAAGATTATCAACCGCTATCCGAAAAAGATTCGCGGTTGATAAATAATCTGCGGGAAAACGCACAGTTTCGTGAACTATCGCAACCACTGGCGGAACTTCTTGTAACGCCACGCTAAAAGGGCCAGGGCCAGCAGGGCGTAGATGACCGGCTGAGGGGATAAAATCTTCACCGACCACAGGTAATGAATGGGGGCGAGGATCGCGACAAGATAGACGAAGTTATGCAGCAGTTGCCAGCGTCGACCCAGTTTTCGCTGCGCATACTGCGTGGATGTCAGCGTCAGCGCCAGTAAAACCAGCCAGCTTACGATACCCAGCGTCAGATAGGGACGCGTCACCAGTTCGCTGCCAAGGAGTGCCAGGTTGTTAATGCCCAGTTCCAGCAGGGCGTAGCTGGTGAGATGCAGCGTCGCCCAGGCAAAACACCATAGCCCTAAAAGCCGACGGGTACGTATCAATAATGGCTGTTTAGCGTAGCGCGCCAGCGGTGAGACGAGCAAGGTCGCCAGCAAAAATTTCAGAGCCATCCGACCCGTAAAATGCTGAATATCTTTCGCCGGATCGGCACTGAACTGTCCCTGGCTGGCTGCCCAGAAGAGCCAGATAAAGGGGAGCAATCCGGCTAAATGCAGGAGTACCTTCAGCCAGGTTATCTGCTTTGCCGTTAAACGCACTTAGAAGTTCTCCCGTAAGTTCAGACCACGGTAGAGGGATGCCACCTCATCCGCATAGCCGTTAAACAGCAGCGTTGGCTGGCGTTTAACATCCAGCGCGCCGCCGGAACCGATAAAACGTTCCGTTGCCTGCGACCAGCGCGGATGGTCAACGTGCGGGTTAACGTTGGCAAAAAAACCATACTCGTCAGGCGCTGCCAGGTTCCAGGTGGTGGGGGGGCGTTCACGGGTGAGCGTAATGCTGACGATCGATTTGATACCCTTGAAACCGTATTTCCACGGTACGGTCAGGCGAATGGGCGCCCCGTTTTGCGGCGGCAGCGCTTTGCCATAAACCCCGACGGTGAGCAGCGTAAGCGGATGCATGGCTTCGTCGAGACGTAAACCTTCAACGTAGGGATACTCCAGCCCGCCGCCGATAAACCGATCCTTCTGGCCTGGCATCTCGTCCGGGGCATAGCGCGTCTGGAAGGAAACATACTTCGCGTTGCTGGTGGGCTCAACCAGCGCCAGCAGTTTGTGCAAAGGGAAACCTACCCACGGCACCACCATCGACCAGGCTTCCACACAGCGCATACGGTAAATGCGTTCTTCAAGGGGGAAGCGGGTTGTGAGGTCATGATGATCCAGCGTCAGCGGTTTTGCCACCTCGCCATCTATCTTCAGCGTCCAGGGATCGGTTTTCATGCTCCCGGCGTTGGCGGCAGGATCGGCCTTATCAAGTCCAAACTCATAGAAGTTGTTATAGCCGGTGACTTTGTCTTCCGGCGTTAGCGTCAGTTTATTCTGCCACTGCGCCGGTTTCGTGAAGTTAAGCGGTGCGCCGGAGGGGGCTTTCGGGCGATCGTTGCCCTTAAACCAGTCGAGCAGATCGGCATGAGCCGCAGGGGTGAGCGTCAGGGCGGTGGCGCTGATGCCAAGCATTTTCAGGATCTGGCGGCGCTGTAGCATAAAGACAGATTCAGACGTTACGTCGGCTTCCGTCAGTTTTCGGGTTTTCATGGCATCCTCCGTCAGGCGTTTTTCTAAGCATGACGGAGGAGGAGGGTTAGCGCGAATATGTCACGAAAATTTGAAGATTAGGCGATTTTAACCAGCGCACGACCGTGGAACTGGTTGTCCATGATTTTACTGGCGAACTCTGGCGCCTGGCTCAGGGTAATCTCCGTGGCGCTCTGCTCATAGAATGAGGCTGGCAGATCCTGCACCAGACGTTCCCAGGCCTCAGCCCGCCGCTCGGCTGGGGCCATGACCGAATCGACACCCTGAAGACGCACGTTACGCAGAATAAATGGCATCACCGTTGTCGGCAGGGCAAAACCACCCGCCAGTCCACAGGCCGCCACGCAGCCGCCGTAATTCATTTGCGCCAGCACCTTCGCCAGCACTTTGTCGCCGACGGTATCTACTGCGCCAGCCCAGACCTGTTTTTCCAGCGGGCGGGTCTCGGTAAATTCGTCGCGGCTCAGAATGCGGCTTGCGCCCAGCTGACGTAGGTACTCATGCGTACTTTCGCGGCCAGAGACGGCGGCGACCTGATACCCCAGCTTGTGCAGCAGCGTGACGGCCGTGCTGCCCACGCCGCCGCTGGCGCCGGTGACGACAATTTCGCCCGACTCAGGACGGATCCCGGCCTCTTCCAGCGCCATCACGCACAGCATGGCGGTGAAACCTGCCGTGCCGATGATCATCGCCTTACGACCGTCCAGGCCTTTCGGCATCGGGACCAGCCAGTCACCTTTTACGCGCGCCTGTGCTGCCAGTCCGCCCCAGTGGTTTTCACCTACGCCCCAGCCGGTGAGCAGCACCTGCTGTCCGGCGTGAAAACGCGGATCTTCACTGGTATGCACGCGGCCTGCAAAGTCGATTCCTGGCACCATCGGGAAATTTCGGATGATTTTACCTTTTCCCGTAATCGCCAGTGCATCCTTATAGTTCAGGCTGGACCAGTCGATATCTACGGTCACGTCGCCCTCCGGCAGGCGGCTCTCCTCAATGGCTTGCACCGAGGCAACGGTTTTGCCGTCCTGCTGTTCTAAGATCAAAGCCTGCATACAGGGTCCTCACTAGGTTTGATGATGGGAAAATATGTTCTGATGACTATACTCGCTCAATGAAACGCAGTGCCGATTTAACGCAATAAATTGCCAGATACACCAGGTTTGGTAGTATGTCGCATTTGAAATGCAAGTTAGTGCTCACTTGCACCCCCCTTCAACCCACGGAGTAATCTCAAGGATGCGATTAACGACGAAGTTCTCAGCTTTTATTACCTTGCTGACGGGGCTGACCATATTTGTCACGCTAATCGGCTGCTCGCTGAGCTTTTACAATGCCATCCAGGATAAGCTGGTTAACCGGGTTGAATCGGTTGCATCGGTTATCGACACTCGCCTGATTACAACCTCCTTCCCGGCGCTTTCGCGTGAGCTGGATGAGTTAATGGTGCCTGTGGATATAGTGCAGATCGACATTAAACAGGGGAAGCAGACCGTTTTCAGCCATACCCGCCAGGGCAGCTATCGTCCTGCCGGCACGGTAGATCAGTATCGGGACGTTACGGTTCATTCGCTTAAACATCCGGGTATGACAATTCATCTGATGTACCAGGATCCGATGAGCAACTATTTACGCTCGCTCATGACCACCGCGCCCTTAACTATCGCCGTTGCCTTTATCGTACTGCTGATTTTCCTCGCGGTTCGCTGGCAGCGTCGTCAACTTTCCGGCCAGGAACTGCTGGAAACACGCTCCGTGCGGATACTGAATGGCGAGAGGGGTCCGCAGGTGCGGGGATCGGTTTATGAATGGCCATCACGCACCAGTAGCGCCCTGGACGTGCTGCTCTCCGAAATCCAGTTTGCCAGCGATCAGCGTAGCCGTATGGACACGTTAATTCGCTCTTACGCCGCGCAGGATAACAAAACGGGCCTGAACAACCGTCTCTTCTTTGATAATCAGCTGGCTACGCTTCTTGATGACCCCGAAAAGGTGGGTACGCATGGCGTGGTAATGATGATTCGCCTGCCCGACTTCGATCTGCTCCGTGATACCTGGGGCCAGCGCGTGGCGGAAGAGAACCTCTTCACGCTGATTAACCTGCTGTCCACCTTTATTATGCGCTACCCCGGCGCGTTACTGGCACGCTACCACCGCAGCGACTTTGCCGTCTTGCTGCCGCATCGCACCTTAAAGGAGTCCGAGAGTATCGCCAGCCAGCTGCTGAAAGCCGTCGATGCGCTGCCCCAGAGCAAAATGCTCGACAGAGACGACATGGTGCATATGGGCATCTGTGCCTGGCGCGGCGGTCAGTCAACGGAGCAGGTGATGGAACATGCGGAAGCGGCCACGCGTAACGCCGTATTGCAGGGGGCGAACGGCTGGGCGGTCTATGATGATACGCTGCCGGAGAAAGGGCGTGGCAACGTGCGCTGGCGAACCCTGATTGAACAGATGCTGAGCCGGGGCGGGCCGCGCATCTATCAAAAACCGGCGGTCATGAAGAGTGGTCATGTCCATCATCGTGAGTTGATGTGCCGTATTTTTGATGGCACCGAAGAGGTTATCTCCGCGGAATATCTGCCCATGGTGTTGCAATTCGGATTGTCCGAAGAGTATGACCGTCAGCAAATCACCCGCCTCATTCCGTTTTTATCGTACTGGCCTGAAGAAAATCTGGCTTTGCAGGTGACCGTCGAATCGCTGATCCGTCCGCGCTTCCAGCGCTGGTTACGTGACACGTTAATGCAATGCGAAAAATCGCAACGCAAACGCATTATTTTTGAACTTGCAGAGGCAGATGTAGGTCAACACATCAGCCGGTTGCGCCCTGTGGTGCGTTTAATCAATGCGCTAGGGGCTCGTGTGGCGGTAACCCAGGCGGGTCTGACGCTGGTGAGCACCAGCTGGATCAAAGAGCTGGATGTTGAATTATTGAAGCTGCATCCGGGTCTGGTAAGGAATATTGAAAAACGCACCGAAAACCAGCTGCTGGTACAAAGCCTGGTGGAAGCGTGCAAAGGAACGCAAACGCAAGTATTTGCCGCAGGCGTACGTTCACGAAGTGAATGGCAGATGTTGACAGAGCGCGGCGTGACGGGCGGTCAGGGGGATTTTTTTGCCGCCTCTCAGCCGCTTGACACCAATGTGAAAAAATATTTGCAAAGATACTCTGTTTGACCTGCCGTTTACTTTGTTTTCACGTAGAATATCGCGCCTGTAGCTTTGAGTAAGACGAGCATAAAAGCCAGTGAACGACCTTTAATGGGTTACAAGTGAAAGTGAGGGACGCTGCTGTTTACTCAGCCCTGAGGGATTCAGGGGATGAATTTGTAACAAAGGAAACGTGCTGCACTAATTTTCACCGTAGCAGACGATTTTTGCGCCTTGTCGCTGCTGCGTGTGGTTGGTAAAGTAAGCGGATTTTGTTTTCCGCCCCAGCTTTCAGGATTATCCCTTAGTATGTTGAAAAAATTTCGTGGCATGTTTTCCAATGACCTGTCCATTGACCTGGGTACCGCGAATACCCTTATTTATGTAAAAGGACAAGGCATCGTATTGAATGAGCCTTCCGTTGTGGCCATTCGTCAGGATCGTGCCGGCTCGCCAAAAAGCGTGGCCGCAGTAGGTCATGATGCGAAGCAGATGCTGGGCCGTACGCCGGGCAACATCGCCGCGATCCGCCCAATGAAAGACGGCGTTATTGCTGACTTCTTCGTGACCGAAAAAATGCTTCAGCACTTCATCAAGCAGGTTCACAGCAACAGCTTCATGCGCCCAAGTCCGCGCGTGCTGGTGTGTGTGCCGGTTGGCGCAACCCAGGTTGAACGCCGTGCGATCCGTGAATCCGCTCAGGGTGCCGGTGCGCGTGAAGTATTCCTGATTGAAGAACCGATGGCTGCGGCAATTGGTGCGGGTCTGCCGGTTTCTGAAGCTACCGGTTCTATGGTGGTGGATATCGGTGGCGGTACCACTGAAGTGGCCGTTATCTCCCTGAACGGCGTGGTCTACTCCTCTTCCGTGCGTATCGGCGGTGACCGTTTCGACGAAGCCATCATCAACTACGTTCGTCGTAACTACGGCTCTCTGATCGGTGAAGCGACCGCAGAGCGCATCAAGCACGAAATCGGTTCTGCCTATCCGGGTGATGAAGTTCGCGAGATCGAAGTTCGTGGTCGTAACCTGGCGGAAGGCGTGCCACGCGGATTCACCCTGAACTCCAACGAAATCCTGGAAGCGTTGCAGGAGCCGCTGACCGGCATCGTGAGCGCGGTGATGGTTGCGCTGGAACAGTGCCCGCCAGAGCTGGCCTCCGATATCTCCGAGCGCGGTATGGTACTGACCGGTGGTGGTGCGCTGCTGCGTAACCTCGACCGCCTGTTAATGGAAGAGACAGGTATTCCTGTCGTAGTTGCAGAAGATCCACTGACTTGCGTCGCCCGTGGTGGTGGCAAGGCGCTGGAAATGATCGACATGCACGGCGGCGACTTGTTTAGCGAAGAGTAGTCGGGTGTGAGAGGGTAGCAATTTGCTACCCTTTCTCTCTGACGCGAGAATACGCATAGCCTATGAAGCCAATTTTTAGCCGTGGCCCGTCGCTACAGTTTCGCCTGATCCTGGCGGTTCTGGTTGCGCTCGGGGTCATTATTGCCGATAGCCGCCTCGGTACGTTCAGCCAGATCCGAACGTACATGGATACCGCCGTCAGTCCTTTCTACTTTATTTCAAATGGTCCCCGCGAACTGCTCGACTCCGTGTCGCAAACGCTCTCATCGCGTGACCAGCTCGAACTCGAAAACCGTGCGTTACGCCAGGAGCTGCTGCTGAAAAACAGCGAGCTGCTGATGCTGGGCCAATATAAGCAGGAAAACGCACGCCTGCGTGAACTGCTTGGCTCGCCGCTGCGCCAGGATGAACAGAAAATGGTCACCCAGGTGATCTCCACCGTAAACGATCCGTACAGCGATCAGGTGGTGATTGATAAAGGCAGCGTGAACGGCGTATACGAAGGTCAGCCTGTCATCAGCGATAAAGGCGTCGTGGGCCAGGTTGTGGCGGTTGCCAAACTGACCAGCCGCGTGCTGCTGATTTGCGATGCCACCCATGCACTGCCGATTCAGGTGCTGCGTAACGATATTCGCGTGATTGCCGCCGGTAATGGCTGCACGGACGATCTGCAACTGGAACATCTGCCCGCCAACACGGATATCCGCGTGGGCGACGTGCTGGTGACGTCCGGTCTGGGCGGTCGTTTCCCTGAGGGCTACCCGGTTGCGGTTGTCTCTTCCGTGAAGCTCGATACTCAGCGTGCCTACACCGTGATTCAGGCGCGTCCAACGGCCGGCTTGCAGCGTTTGCGCTACCTGCTGCTGCTGTGGGGCGCCGATCGTAACGGCGCTAACCCGATGACCCCGGAAGATGTGCATCGCGTGGCCAACGAACGCCTGATGCAGATGATGCCGCAGGTGCTGCCTGCGCCGGATGCGATGGGACCACCTGCACCCGTACCGGCTCCGGCGACGGGGTTAACGCAGCCGCTGCCGGATGCGCCGCCACCGCCGCAAGTCTCGGGTGGAGGGCAGTAGTGGCCAGTTATCGTAGCCAGGGGCGCTGGGTAATCTGGCTCTCATTCCTCGTTGCACTGTTGCTGCAAATTATGCCCTGGCCGGACGACATTCTTGTTTTCCGGCCAAACTGGGTATTGCTCATTTTGCTCTACTGGATCCTCGCCCTGCCGCACCGCGTAAATGTCGGCACAGGTTTTGTGATGGGTGCCATACTGGATCTTATCAGTGGCTCTACGCTTGGCGTCCGCGCCTTATCCATGAGCATTATTGCGTATCTCGTCGCACTCAAATTCCAGCTCTTTCGTAACCTTGCGCTCTGGCAACAGGCGCTGGTGGTGATGTTGTTGTCGCTCGCTGCGGATATCGTTGTTTTCTGGGCAGAGTTTTTAGTGATCAACGTCTCTTTCCGACCGGAAGTGTTCTGGAGTAGTGTAGTAAACGGTGTGCTCTGGCCGTGGCTGTTCCTGCTGATGCGTAAAATTCGCCAGCAGTTTGCCGTGCAATAAAAGGTTTCTATGACGTCTTTGTATCTTGCCTCCGGTTCTCCGCGTCGCCAGGAACTGCTCGCGCAGTTGGGTGTCTCCTTCGAACGCATCGTTACCGGTATCGAAGAAAAACGCGCTGAGGGTGAAAGCGCTCAGCAGTATGTCTCTCGTCTGGCGCGTGAAAAAGCGCAGGCGGGCGTGGCATGCGTGCCGCGTGACTTACCGGTGCTGGGTGCGGATACCATCGTCATTCTCAATGGTGAGGTGCTTGAGAAACCCCGCGACGCAGACCATGCGGCGCGGATGCTGCGTAGCATGTCCGGACAAACCCATCAGGTGATGACGGCGGTAGCGCTGGCAGACAGCCAGTACGTTCTGGATTGCCTTGTGGTTACGGAAGTGACGTTCAGAGTCCTCACCGACGAGGAGATCGCCGGCTATATCGCCAGCGGTGAACCTATGGATAAAGCAGGTGCATACGGTATTCAAGGGTTGGGTGGCTGTTTTGTCAGGAAGATAAATGGCAGCTATCACGCCGTAGTCGGCTTACCGCTGGTGGAAACGTATGAGTTGCTGAGCAATTTTAACTCACTGCGTGAGGGAAGGGATAATTATGACGGCTGAATTGTTGGTAAACGTAACGCCATCGGAAACCCGTGTGGCCTACATTGATGGTGGCATTCTTCAGGAAATTCATATTGAGCGTGAAGCGCGACGCGGAATCGTAGGCAATATCTACAAAGGTCGTGTCAGTCGTGTACTGCCGGGTATGCAGGCGGCTTTTGTAGATATTGGGCTCGATAAGGCGGCGTTTTTACATGCCTCCGATATCATGCCGCACACCGAATGCGTGGCAGGCGAAGAGCAAAAGCAGTTTGCCGTGCGCGACATTTCTGAGCTGGTGCGTCAGGGCCAGGATCTGATGGTGCAGGTGGTAAAAGATCCGCTGGGCACCAAAGGCGCGCGTCTGACCACCGACATCACCCTGCCTTCACGCTATCTGGTCTTTATGCCGGGGGCGTCGCACGTCGGCGTGTCACAGCGTATTGAGAGCGAAAGCGAGCGTGAGCGCCTGAAAAAGGTGGTCAGCGCCTACTGCGACGAGCAGGGCGGGTTTATTATCCGTACCGCGGCGGAAGGGATCAGCGAAGAAGATCTGGCCTCGGATGCGGCCTACCTGAAGCGCGTCTGGACCAAAGTGATGGAGCGTAAAAAACGCAACCAAACCCGCTACCGGTTGTACGGTGAGCTGGCGCTCGCTCAGCGCGTATTACGCGATTTCGCCGACGCCCAGCTTGACCGCATCCGCGTGGATTCCCGTCTGACGTACGAAGCCTTACTGGAGTTCACCGCCGAGTACATTCCGGAGATGCCGGGTCTGCTGGAGCATTACACCGGACGCCAGCCGATATTTGACCTCTATGACGTTGAAAACGAAATCCAGCGTGCGCTGGAGCGTAAGGTTGAGCTGAAATCAGGTGGCTATCTGATCATCGATCAAACCGAAGCGATGACCACCGTCGACATTAACACCGGCGCGTTCGTCGGCCATCGCAACCTCGATGACACCATCTTCAACACCAACATAGAAGCGACGCAGGCCATCGCGCGTCAGCTTCGTCTGCGTAATCTGGGCGGCATTATCATCATCGACTTTATCGATATGAACAATGAAGATCACCGCCGTCGCGTGCTGCACTCCCTGGAGCAGGCGCTGAGTAAAGATCGCGTGAAAACCAGCATCAATGGCTTCTCGCAGCTCGGTCTGGTGGAAATGACCCGGAAACGGACCCGCGAAAGCGTGGAACATGTCCTGTGTAATGAGTGTCCAACCTGCCATGGACGCGGAACGGTAAAGACGGTGGAGACGGTCTGCTACGAGATCATGCGTGAGATTGTCCGTGTCCATCATGCCTACGACTCAGACCGTTTTCTGGTCTATGCTTCCCCTGCGGTGGCGGAGGCCCTGAAAGGGGAAGAGTCGCACGCGCTGGCGGAAGTGGAAATCTTTGTCGGCAAACAGGTAAAAGTGCAAATTGAGCCGCTCTATAACCAGGAGCAGTTTGACGTCGTCATGATGTAAACGCAGTTCGCTGCGAGATTTAAGGCTGACAAGGAGAGACGCGTGAGGCGATTGCCGGGGATTTTACTGCTTACAGGGGCAACGCTGGTCGTGATTGTCGCGTTGCTCGTGAGCGGGCTGCGTCTCGCCTTGCCGCATCTGGACAGCTGGCGTCCGCAGATCCTGGCAAAAATCGAATCCGCCACCGGCCTGCCGGTGGACGTGAGCCATATCGAGGCAAGCTGGCAGAACTTTGGCCCGACGCTTGATGCGCGGGATATCCGCGCCAGCCTGAAAGATGGCGGCCACCTCAAAATCAAACGCGTCACCCTGGCGCTGGATGTCTGGCAAAGCCTGCTGCATCTGCGCTGGCAGTTTCGCGATCTCACCTTTTATCAACTTCAGCTGATGACTAACACGCCGCTGCAAAGCGGCGACAGCGATCGGGGGCTGGAAACCAGCCGTATCAACGATCTGTTCCTGCGGCAGTTCGATCATTTCGATCTGCGCGACAGCGAAGTGAGCTTTATTACCCTTTCCGGGCAGCGCGCTGAGCTGGCGATCCCACAGCTGACCTGGCTTAACGGGAAAGATCGCCACCGCGCCGAGGGGCAGGTGAATCTCTCCAGCCTGAACGGGCAGCACGGCGTGATGCAGGTGCGGATGGATCTGCGTGACGACAATGGCCTGCTGAACAACGGCAGGGTGTGGCTACAGGCGGACGACGTGGATGTGAAGCCGTGGCTCGGTGAGTGGCTACAGCAGAATATGCAGCTGGAGACCGCGCGCTTCAGCCTGGAAGGCTGGATGACCCTGACGAACGGGGCGTTCGCCAGCGGCGATATCTGGCTTAAGCAGGGGGGCGCGAGCTGGAAGGGGGAAAACCATCAGCATCAACTTTCCGTCGATAACCTCACCGCACACGTGACGCAGGATAAAGGCGGCTGGCAGTTCGCTATCCCGGATACGCGCATCTCCATGGATAACAAACCCTGGCCGCGCGGCGCGCTGACGCTGGCGTGGATGCCGGAACAGGACGTCGGCGGGATAAACGGTAAACGCAGCGACGAGCTGCGTATCCGCGCCAGTAACCTGGATCTGACGGCGATCGAAGGGCTGCGTTCAATGGCCGCAAAACTCTCCCCGGAGCTGGGCGAAATCTGGCTGGCGACGCAGCCGAGCGGGCAGATAAACCGGCTGGCGCTGGATATTCCGCTCCAGGCTACGGAAAAGACGCGTTTTCAGGCGGCATGGAAAAACCTCGCATGGAAACAGTGGAAACTGCTGCCGGGTGCCGAGCACTTCAGCGGTAAACTGGAAGGAAGCGTGGAAAACGGCAGGCTGACGGCAGAAATGCAGGACGCGAAAATGCCGTACGAAACGGTTTTCCGTGCGCCACTGGAGATCGAAAAGGGAAATGCCACCCTCAACTGGCTGAAGAATGACAAAGGTTTTCAGCTCGATGGCCGCGATATCGATGTGAAAGCCAAAGCGGTCCATGCGCGCGGTAATTTTCGTTATCTACAGCCTGAAGGCGATGAGCCGTGGCTGGGTATTCTGGCGGGCATCAGCACGGATGACGGTTCACAGGCGTGGCGCTATTTCCCGGAAAACCTGATGGGGAAAGCGCTGGTGGACTATCTCAGCGGCGCCATTCAGGGCGGCCAGGCGGATAACGCCACGCTGGTCTACGGCGGCAACCCGCACCTGTTCCCGTATAAGCACAACGAAGGCCAGTTCCAGGTTCTGGTGCCGCTACGCAACGCCACCTATGCCTTCCAGCCGGACTGGCCGGCGCTGAAGAATCTGGATATTGAACTCAACTTCCTGAATGACGGCCTGTGGATGAAGACGGACAACGTTGCGCTGGGCGGCATAACGGCAAGCAACCTGACGGCAAACATCCCGGATTACTCCAAAGAGAAACTGCTGATTGATGCGGATATTAAGGGGCCGGGCAAAGCGGTTGGCCCGTACTTTGAAGATACGCCGCTGAATGACTCCCTGGCAGCCACCCTTCAGCAGTTGCAATTAGATGGCGATGTGAATGCTCGCTTACATCTGGATATCCCGCTGGACGGTGAAATGACCACCGCCAAAGGCGACGTTCGCCTTAATAACAACAGCCTCTATATCAAGCCGCTGGACAGCACGCTGAACAACCTCAGCGGTCAGTTCAGCTTTGTTAACGGCACGCTGAAAAGTGAGCCGCTGAAAGCGACCTGGTTCAATCAACCCGTCAATATCGATTTCTCCACTACCGAGGGCGATAAAGCCTACCAGGTGGCGGTCAATATGGACGCGAACTGGCAGCCGTCACGCATGGATGTTCTGCCGAAGCCGATTGAGAATGCGGTGGACGGCGCGGTGTCATGGAATGGCAAGGTCGCCATCGACCTGCCTTATCATGCCGGTGCGCGCTATAACGTCGACATTACGGGCGATCTGAAAAACCTCAGCAGCCAGCTTCCCGCGCCGCTGAATAAGAAAAGCGGTGAAGCATTGCCCGTCAACGTTAAGGTTGCGGGCAACCTTAACAGCTTCGATTTAACCGGAAATGCTGGCGGCACAAACCACTTCAATAGCCGCTGGCTGCTTAACCGCAAGCTGACGCTGGACAGGGCGATCTGGACGACGGACAGCCGTACCACGCCGCCGCTGCCGGAGCAGGCGGGCGTTGAACTGAATCTCCCGCCGATGGATGGCGCAGAGTGGCTGGCACTGTTCCAGAAAGGTGTCGGGCAAAACGTCGACCAAACGGCGCAGTTCCCGCAGTCCATTACCTTGCGAACGCCTGCGCTGACGCTGGGCGGGCAGCAGTGGAACAACCTGAGTATTGTCTCCCGGCCGACGGTAAACGGCTCAAAGGTCGAAGCGCAGGGGCGTGAGATTAACGGTTCGTTGACGATGCGCGATAACGCCCCATGGCAGGCGGCTATCCGTTATCTCTATTACAACCCGACCTTTGCGGCATCTCACGCTCAGTCGACAAGCGCTTCTCCGTTAAGCGAGGCCACGCGCGTGGATTTCAGCGGCTGGCCCGATCTCCAGCTACGCTGTGCGGAGTGCTGGCTGTGGGGGCAAAAATATGGCCGTATCGACGGTGATTTTGCTATTCAGGGCAATACGCTGAACCTCTCTGGTGGGCTGGTGGATACCGGCTTTGGCCGCATGACTGCCGCGGGCGAATGGGTGAACAAACCGGGTGAACAGCGCACCTCGCTGAAGGGCGATATTAAAGGCAACAAGCTGGACGCCGCGGCTAACTTCTTCGGCATTAGCACCCCGCTGCGCGGATCGTCCTTCGATGTGAATTACGATCTGCACTGGCGCGCTGCGCCATGGACACCCGATGAAGCTTCGCTTAACGGCATCCTGAAAACCAACTTCGGTAAGGGTGAGATTGCCGATGTGAGCACGGGGCGCGCCGGGCAGATCCTGCGTCTGCTGAGTTTTGACGCGCTGCTGCGCAAGCTGCGCTTCGACTTTAGCGACACCTTCAGCGAAGGTTTCTACTACGATTCCATTCGCAGCACGGCGTGGATCAAAGACGGCGTTCTGCACACCGACGACACGCTGGTGGACGGCCTGGAAGCGGATATCGCGATGAAAGGGTCAGTGGATCTCGTGCGCCGCGAGCTGGATATGGAAGCCGTGGTGGCGCCGGAGATTTCCGCAAGCGTGGGCGTTGCGGCAGCCTTTGTGGTTAACCCGATTGTTGGTGCGGCGGTGTTTGCGGCCAGTAAAGTGCTGGGGCCGCTCTGGAGCAAAGTCTCGATTCTGCGCTATCGCATTACCGGGCCGGTTGATAAACCACAGATTAATGAGGTGCTGCGCCAGCCGCGCAAAGAAGCACAGCAATGATTTGACGTGGGCAGGTAATTGCCTCACTCTCAATAAATACGATCTTTATACCGCCACTGGCGGCAACGAACGAGTAGCAATACGATGAGTCTGAACCTGGTAAGTGAACATTTGCTCGCAGCGAACGGCCTGAGCCATCAGGACCTGTTCTCCATTCTTGGTCAACTGACCGAACGCCGCCTCGACTACGGCGATCTCTATTTCCAGTCGAGCTATCACGAATCCTGGGTTTTAGAAGACAGCATCATTAAAGATGGCTCTTATAACATTGACCAGGGCGTCGGCGTGCGCGCCGTCAGCGGCGAAAAAACCGGTTTTGCCTATGCAGACCAGATAAGCCTGGCCGCGCTGGAGCAGAGCGCGCAGGCGGCGCGAACCATTGTGCGTGATACGGGCGACGGACGGGTGAAAACGCTGGGTGAAGTGCAGCACGCTGCGCTCTATACCAGCATCGACCCGCTGCAAAGCATGAGCCGCGAAGAGAAGCTGGACATCCTGCGTCGCGTGGACAAAGTGGCTCGCGCGGCGGATAAACGCGTGCAGGAAGTCTCTGCCAGCCTGACCGGGGTTTATGAACTGATTCTGGTGGCGGCGACGGACGGTACGCTGGCCGCTGACGTTCGTCCGCTGGTGCGTCTTTCCATCAGCGTTCAGGTTGAAGACGACGGCAAGCGCGAGCGCGGCTCAAGCGGTGGCGGCGGTCGTTTTGGCTATGACTGGTTCCTGGGCGATGTTGACGGCGAAGCCCGCGCAGATGCATGGGCAAAAGAAGCCGTGCGCATGGCGCTGGTTAATCTGTCTGCCGTGGCTGCACCCGCCGGTACGTTGCCGGTGGTACTGGGCGCAGGCTGGCCGGGCGTGCTGCTGCACGAAGCGGTCGGTCACGGCCTGGAAGGTGATTTCAACCGTCGCGGGACGTCCGTATTCAGCGGTCAGATGGGGCAGCTTGTCTCCTCCGAACTGTGTACCGTGGTGGATGATGGCACCATGCTCGACCGTCGCGGCTCGATTTCTGTCGACGATGAAGGTACGCCGGGTCAGTACAACGTGCTGATCGAAAACGGCGTACTGAAAGGCTACATGCAGGACAAGCTTAACGCGCGGCTGATGGGCGTTGCGCCGACGGGTAACGGCCGTCGCGAATCCTACGCGCACCTGCCGATGCCGCGCATGACCAACACCTACATGCTGCCGGGTAAATCCACGCCGCAGGAGATTATCGAATCCGTTGATTACGGGATCTTCGCGCCAAACTTTGGTGGCGGTCAGGTGGATATCACCTCCGGCAAATTTGTCTTCTCTACCTCAGAGGCGTATCTGATTGAGAAGGGCAAAGTGACCAAAGCGGTGAAGGGCGCAACCCTGATTGGCTCCGGCATTGAGGCCATGCAGCAGATCTCCATGGTCGGTAACGACCTTAAGCTGGATAACGGCGTGGGCGTTTGCGGCAAAGAGGGCCAGAGCCTGCCTGTGGGCGTCGGTCAGCCTACGCTGAAAGTGGATAATCTGACGGTGGGCGGCACGGCGTAAATTTTCCCCGCACCCTAACCCTCTCCCCAACGGGGAGAGGGGAAAAGCCTACTCTTTCCTTCTGCCTCGCATCCCCTGAAACAGCTCCGCCACTTCCACAAAATAGTCCGTCAGATAGTTAATACAGACCTGCACCTTCAGCGGCAGCTTGTCCTTTTCGGTATAGAGCGCGTACACAGGGCGCGGATCGGACTGGTAGCGCGGGAAGAGGATCTCCAGCACGCCGCTGTTGATCTCGTTGATCACCCACATCAGCGGTACGTAGGCGATCCCGGCCCCGGCCACCAGCCAGCGTGAGATAGTCATCGGATCGTTGGTCACGAAGCGGCCTTCAGGCAGCAGTTTAGTGGAAAGCCCTTCCGGCGCGATCAGTTCAAATTCGTTATCTGGCCGAACGCTGTATTCCAGCCACGAGTGGTTGCTCAGGTCGGCAGGTTTTTCCGGCACGCCATACTGTGCCAGATAGCTTTTCGACGCGCAGACCACCATCGGCATGCTGCCCAGTCGACGCGAGAACAGGCTTGAGTCCTGCAACGCGCCAACGCGGATCACCACGTCTAACCCATCGGCAATCAGGTCCGGTGCCGGAATGCCCGTTACCAGATTAACGGTTAAACCGGGGTACTCTTTCAGCATTTCCGCCGTCATGGCAGCGAGAACATTTTGTGCCATAGTTGAAGAACACCCGATACGCAGCGTGCCGATAGGCGTGTTGTTAAAGGCATAGAGCTGCTCGTGAACGTCCTGCACCTCATGCAGCATTCGACGGCAGCCCTGATAGTAAATTTTACCCGCTTCCGTCAGCCCAATGCTGCGGGTGCTGCGGTTGAGCAGCTTCACCTGAAGCTCATCTTCCAGTTTTGACACTGTCTGGCTAATGGATGAGACGCTCATTTGTAGCTGACGTGCTGCGGCGGTAAAAGAGCCTTGCTCAACCACTTTCGCAAAGACGGACATGCGTTTTAGACGTTCCATTATTCACTCTGGCTTAAAAGTGATTTAGATCACATATGATAGATAACAGCATAACAGTTACGTTAATATATTATTAATTACATAACGGCTGCGCCACTCTCGCCCGGCAATTCTTGCTCTCCTGCGGCGGCGCGAGCTTAAAAATCCAGTAACCTGCACTCTCTTTAATCAAGGTCAACATGAGTCTGTTTCCCGTTATCGTGGTGTTCGGTTTGTCGTTCCCACCGATATTTTTCGAGCTTCTTTTATCACTGGCGATCTTCTGGCTGGTGCGCAAGGTGCTGGTCCCTACCGGGATTTATGATTTCGTCTGGCATCCTGCATTGTTCAATACCGCGCTGTATTGCTGCCTGTTCTATTTAATATCGCGCATGTTTGTCTGAGGTTGATGTGAAAACGCTAACAAGAAAAATCTCCCGCACTGCCATCACTATGGCGCTGGTCATCCTGGCGTTCATCGCTATTTTTCGCGCCTGGGTTTATTACACCGAATCCCCGTGGACGCGCGATGCGCGTTTCAGCGCGGAGGTGGTCGCGATAGCGCCCGATGTCGCCGGTCTCATTACGGCGGTCAACGTCCACGATAACCAACTGGTGAAAAAAGATCAGGTACTGTTCACCATCGACCAGCCGCGCTATCAAAAAGCGCTGGAAGAAGCGGAAGCCGACGTAGCGTATTACAACGCGCTGGCCGCTGAAAAACGCCGTGAAGCAGGACGCCGTAACAAGCTGGGCATCCAGGCTATGTCCCGGGAAGAGATTGACCAGTCCAATAACGTGCTGCAAACCGTGCTGCATCAGCTGGCAAAAGCGCAGGCGACGCGCGATCTGGCGAAGCTCGATCTGGAACGTACCGTTATCCGCGCCCCGTCCGATGGCTGGGTGACCAACCTCAACGTCTATGCGGGTGAGTTTATCACGCGCGGCTCTACTGCCGTGGCGCTGGTGAAACAGAACTCTTTCTACGTCCTCGCCTATATGGAAGAGACCAAGCTGGAAGGCGTGCGTCCGGGCTATCGCGCCGAAATCACGCCGCTCGGCAGCAACCGGGTCCTGAAGGGAACCGTGGACAGCGTGGCCGCGGGGGTGACCAACTCCAGCAGTACCAATGATTCAAAAGGGATGGCGACCGTCGATTCTAACCTCGAGTGGGTACGCCTGGCGCAGCGCGTACCGGTACGCATTCGTCTGGATGAGCAGCAGAGCAACCTCTGGCCCGCAGGCACCACGGCGACGGTGGTGATCACGGGTGAAAAAGACCGCGATGCCAGCCAGGATTCTATCTTCCGTCAAATCGCCCATCGCCTGCGCGAGTTTGGTTGATCGCTATGGGCATTTTTTCCATCGCCAGCCAGCACATCCGCTTCGCCGTGAAGCTGGCATGCGCCATTGTGCTGGCGCTGTTTGTTGGCTTCCATTTCCAGCTTGAAACGCCGCGCTGGGCCGTTCTGACCGCCGCGATCGTCGCCGCCGGTCCAGCCTTCGCGGCGGGTGGCGAACCTTACTCCGGGGCAATTCGCTATCGCGGGATGCTGCGTATTATCGGCACCTTTATCGGCTGTATCGCCGCTCTGACCATTATCATCCTGATGATCCGTACGCCGCTGCTGATGCTGATTGTGTGCTGTATCTGGGCGGGTTTTTGCACCTGGGTCTCTTCGCTGGTGAAGGTGGAGAACTCGTACGCCTGGGGCCTGGCGGGATATACCGCGCTGATTATTATCATCACCATTCAGAGTGAACCGCTGCTTGCTCCGCAGTTCGCCGTCGAACGTTGTAGCGAGATTGTCATTGGTATCGTCTGCGCGATTGTCGCAGATCTGCTCTTCTCTCCGCGATCCATCAAGCAGGAAGTCGATCGTGAGCTGGACGCGCTGATTGTTGCCCAGTACCAGCTCATGCAACTGTGCATTAAGCACGGCGACAGCGAAGAGGTCGACAAGGCCTGGAGCGCGCTGGTGCGCCGCACGCAGGCGCTGGAAGGGATGCGCAGTAATCTCAACATGGAGTCTTCCCGCTGGGAGCGGGCCAATCGTCGTCTGAAAGCGATCAATACCGTCTCGTTAACGCTGATCACCCAGGCGTGTGAAACCTACCTGATTCAGAACACCCGCCCCGAAGTGGTAACGGATACTTTCCGCGAACTGTTTGATGAGCCCGTGGAGACGGTGCAGGACGTGCATCGACAGCTTAAACGCATGCGTCGTGTGATTGCCTGGACAGGAGAACGGGATACGCCAGTCACCATTTATACCTGGGTTGGCGCCGCAACGCGCTACCTGCTCCTGAAACGCGGCGTGATTAGCAACACCAAAATCAGTGCGGCGGAAGAAGAGGTGTTACAGGGCGAAGTGGTGATCAAACCGGAGTCCGCCGAGCGCCACCATGCGATGGTTAATTTCTGGCGTACCACCCTGGCTTGTATACTCGGCACGCTGTTCTGGCTGTGGACCGGCTGGACGTCCGGCAGCGGCGCGATGGTGATGATTGCCGTCGTCACCGCGCTGGCGATGCGTCTGCCTAACCCGCGCATGGTCGCTATCGATTTTCTGTACGGCACCATTGCGGCGTTACCCATTGGCGCGCTCTACTTCCTGGTGATTATCCCCTCGACGCAGCAAAGCATGCTTTTGCTCTGCATCAGCCTGGCGGTGATGGCGTTCTTTATCGGGATTGAGGTACAAAAACGCCGTCTGGGATCGTTAGGCGCGCTGGCGAGCACGATTAACATCATCGTGCTGGATAACCCGATGACCTTCCATTTCAGCCAGTTCCTGGATAGCGCATTAGGTCAGCTGGTGGGCTGTTTCCTGGCGATGATGGTGATCCTGCTGGTGCGGGATAACTCTCAGGCGCGGACAGGGCGCGTGCTGCTGAATCAGTTTGTGTCGGCCGCCGTATCGTCCTTGACCACCAACACCGCGCGGCGCAAGGAGAACCACCTGCCGGCGCTCTATCAGCAGCTGTTCCTGTTGCTGAATAAATTCCCGGGCGATGTCGCCCGCTTCCGCCTGGCGTTAATCATGATTATCGCGCACCAGCGTCTGCGGAACGCGCCAGTGCCGATCAACGATGATTTGTCCGCCTTCCACCGCCAGCTACGGCGAACGGCGGACCATGTGATATCGGCATCCAGTGATGACAAACGTCGCCGCTACTTTAAGCAACTGCTGGAGGAACTGGATATCTATCAGGAGAAACTGCGGATCTGGGAAGCGCCGCCGCAGGTTACCGAGCCGGTAGAGCGGCTGGTGTTTATGCTGCACCGCTACCAGAATGCGCTGACAGACAGCTAATGAAGAGAAAACCGACGCCAAAAGCGTCGGTTTTTTTGTGGCTATACTTATTCTTGCAGGTTCAAACATTCAGGAAGGGAGGACACATGACAACCCAGGCTCTTCAGGACAGTATTCTTTTTCAGACCGGGTATCTGGTTAACGGTATCTGGAAAACACTCGACACCACGTTTGATGTGCTAAACCCGGCCACGGGCGAGGTGGTCGCGAAAGTGGCGAAAGCAGGGAAAGCCGAAACCGAAGAGGCCATTGCGGCCGCGACGAAGGCCTTTCCCGCATGGCGCGCAAAAACGGCAAAAGAGCGTTCCGCGATCCTCTATCGCTGGTATGAACTGATTATCGAGAATAAAAGCTGGCTCGGGCGACTGATGACTTCCGAGCAGGGCAAGCCGCTGAAAGAGGCTGAAGGTGAGGTGGACTACGCTGCCAGCTTCATTCAGTGGTTTGCCGAGCAGGCCAAGCGCGCCAATGGCGAAATCATTCCTCCGGTTAAACCCGGCTCCCGTATTCTGGCCACTCGTGAACCTGTCGGGGTGGTTGCTGCTATCACGCCATGGAACTTCCCGATGGCTATGCTCACCCGTAAGCTCGGCCCGGCGCTGGCAGCAGGATGTACCGGCGTCATCAAGCCTGCAAACAACACGCCGCTGAGCGCCTTTGCGCTGCTGACGCTGGCGAAGCAGGCCGGTGTGCCGGACGGTGTGCTGAATGCGGTCGCGGGGAGCACCTCAGAAATTAGCGACGCCATTATGGCCAGCCATGACGTGCGCAAAATCTCGTTTACGGGGTCAACCGCCGTCGGGAAAACGCTGGTTCGCAATTCCGCAGAGACCATGAAAAAGGTATCGATGGAGCTGGGCGGTAATGCGCCGTATATCGTCTTCGAGGACGCGGATATTGAGGCCGCCGTCAAAGGGGCGATCGCCAATAAGTTCCGTAACGCCGGGCAGGTCTGCGTCAGCGTAAACCGTTTCTATATTCAGGAGACGGTCTATGACAAGTTTGTCAATCAACTTGCCGATGCGGTGAAGGCGCTGAAGGTGGGTAACGGTCTGGACGAGGGCGTCGTTGTCGGCCCGCTGATTGAGCCTTCGGCTGTCGAGAAAGTGCGTGAGCACGTCGAAGATGCGGTAGCGAAGGGCGCCACGGTGCTGGCTGGGGGTAAACCGCACGAACTTGGCGGCAACTTCTGGATGCCAACCGTACTCGGTGACTGCCATGAAGGCATGAAGCTGGCAGAAGAGGAGACCTTTGGTCCCGTTGCCGCCTGTTTCCGCTTCACCTCGGAAGACGAAGTGGTTATGCGCGCTAACAATACACCTTACGGGCTGGCAGCCTACTTTTATACCCAGAATCTTTCGCGCGTGTTCCGCGTCTCACAGGCCATTGAGAGCGGCATGATCGGAATTAACGAATGTGCGGTCTCGACCGAGCTGGGTCCGTTTGGGGGCGTAAAAGAGTCCGGGCTGGGCCGCGAAGGGTCCGTGCTGGGGCTGGAGGAGTTTCTGGAAGTCAAAACCCTGCATATCGGGGGATTATAATAGACAGGGCGGCATTTGCCGCCCGCCTGTACCGGGTGGCTGGCAATGAAAATTTATACCTTTGATTTTGACGAAATTGAGAGTCAGGAAGACTTCTATCGCGAGTTTATTCGGGCGTTCGACCTGGAGCGGGGCAGCGTAAGCAATCTTGATATGCTGTGGGATGTGGTTACCGGCAATCATCTGCCGTTACCGCTGGAAATCGAATTTACCCATCTGCCTGAAAAACTGCGCAGACGCTTTGGCGCATTGATTTTACTGTTTGATGAAGCGGAGGAGGAGCTGGAAGGGCAACTGCGTTTCAACGTGCGCCAGTGATAAAAAAGCCCCTGACCGGGAGGTCAGGGGCAAGTCGTATGATGAGATACGACGAGGGTTTATTTGTACAGTTCTGCGGTAGCGTGCCAGTGGTCGCCACTGCGCGCTTCGATGATGCGATAGGATGACGCACCCTGTTCTTCCGCTTTTTTGTTCAGCATTTCGTGCATGTCCATCGGAGACGTACCGATGGCGCCAACAGAAACAGTCCCGATAGCCTGACGGGATTGTGCCTGTTCAGCATTAATAGTGTCGGCTGCAAACGCACCGAATGACAGGACTGACAGTACGCTCAGGGCAGCTACAGTGGTTTTAATTTTCATGATTATTTACCTCGTCAATTATTTTACTGGGGTCTTTGTTCTGTGACCCTCATCACAAAATCAAGTATACACTAATCACTCAAAAAATTAATACCAGGCTAATGGTTTCGTCTGTTATTACGTGTTAAAAAAAATAATTTTTATAACGAGAACGCATAAAAAAGGGCGCTAAAGTGCGAGGTTTGTGGTTTTTTGATCTGTAAATCAAATGGATAAGCGAATTTGATTTTTTGTGCGATCTTGCGGCAGATCATTCACTGAATGAATGTTAACAGGCGGTAAAAAGCACTATTTGCAAAAGCAGCAGGCAGAGCAAAGCAGGGTAAAACGCGGCAACAGCAGAATGATCCCCCGCAGCCATGCGCTACGGGGCAGACAATTACAGCTCCTGTTCGAACAGGACCAGAATCGCTTCGTAGAGGTCTTTCACCGAGAAACCATTTGCCGGGGTGGTGAAAATGGTGTCATCACCGGCGATGGTTCCGAGGATCCCCTCTGCTTTACCCAGCGAGTCCAGCAGGCGGGCAATCAGCTGGGCTGCGCCCGGGCTGGTGTGGATCACGACCACGGCATCGTTATAGTCGATGTCCAGAACCAGGTTTTTCAGCGGGCTGGAGGTCGTTGGCACGCCAAGTTCAGCAGGCAGGCAATAAACCATTTCCATTTTGGCGTTGCGCGTACGCACCGCCCCAAACTTGGTTAACATGCGAGAGACCTTCGACTGGTTGATGTTGTCGAAGCCTTGTTCCTGCAACGCCTGAACAATTTCTCCCTGAGAACTGAATTTCTCTTCTTTGAGTAGCGCTTTAAACGCCTTCACTAATTCTTCTTGCTTAGACGAGCTTCGCATAAGTCACCCGGAATATGACGATAGAAACAACATTATTATGCATGTGGATGAATTTTTATGCAAATTATCTACCTGGCGGCAGGCTGAAATAATGTTATGAAAGGGAGAGATTTTATCAGATTTCGTTATCGGAAAACATGCCTGGGTCACGCCGCGCAAATAACCTTAAAAGTAAATTAAATGTTATCAAAATGATGTTGTTTTGGTGGCGTGGCAGGGTGTATTGTAACCCCCTCTTAATTCGTTGTTGCCTACAGCCCGATAGCATTCAGGTGAAGGCGAAAGACGTGCGACCTCAAATTCTTTAGCGATGAAAATTGTAATTAATGACGTGCTGAATTATGGTCGCCGCAACGGAGTTACAGATACTTAAGTTAACCATAATAAGGAGTTTAGGATGAAAGTCGCAGTCCTCGGCGCTGCTGGTGGTATCGGCCAGGCGCTTGCCCTACTACTGAAAACCCAACTGCCTTCAGGCTCAGAACTCTCCCTGTACGATATTGCTCCGGTAACCCCAGGTGTGGCGGTTGACCTGAGCCACATCCCGACAGCTGTGAAAATCAAAGGCTTCTCCGGTGAAGATGCGCGTCCTGCGTTGCAGGGTGCCGACGTGGTGCTGATCTCCGCAGGTGTTGCACGTAAACCGGGTATGGATCGTTCAGACCTGTTCAACGTCAACGCGGGCATCGTGAAAAACCTGGTTCAGCAGATCGCTGAAACCTGCCCGAAAGCGTGCATCGGGATCATCACCAACCCGGTGAACACCACCGTTGCCATCGCAGCAGAAGTGCTGAAGAAAGCAGGCGTTTACGACAAGAACAAACTGTTCGGCGTAACTACGCTGGATATCATCCGCTCCAATACCTTCGTGGCCGAGCTGAAAGGCAAGCAGCCAACGGAAGTGGAAGTGCCGGTTATCGGCGGTCACTCTGGCGTGACCATCCTGCCTCTGCTGTCGCAGATCCCGGGCGTGAGCTTTACCGAGCAGGAAGTGGCTGACCTGACCAAACGTATTCAGAACGCAGGCACCGAAGTGGTGGAAGCGAAGGCGGGTGGCGGTTCTGCGACCCTGTCTATGGGTCAGGCGGCGGCACGTTTCGGCCTGTCTCTGGTTCGCGCGTTGCAGGGCGAAAAAGGCGTTGTTGAATGCGCCTATGTTGAAGGCGACGGTGAACACGCGCGCTTCTTCTCTCAGCCGCTGCTGCTGGGTAAAAACGGTGTTGAAGAGCGTAAGTCTATCGGTACGCTGAGCGCGTTTGAGCAAAACGCGATGGAAGGCATGCTGGATACGTTGAAGAAAGACATCACGCTGGGCGAAGAATTCGTTAACAAGTGATCTTGTCCCGGTAAAAAAAACGGAGCGCTAAGCTCCGTTTTTTTATGCCCGTCAGTTAGTGGCCGGGTATTCCTGAATGGTGACCTGAATCGTCAGCTTTTTGTCATTACGCATGACTTCAACAGGGATGATGGAGCCCGGGCGAATCTCAGCCACCTGGTCCATGGTTTCCAGCGCAGAGACCGCTGGCGTACCGTTGACGGAAAGGATAACGTCGTTCACCTGGATACCTGCGTTGGCCGCCGGGCCGCCAGGCGCCACTTCGTTGACCACAATCCCCTGGATCTGATCGATACCACCGCCCTGCGTATGCATCGGCGCGATTTCACGCCCGCCAATACCGATGTAGCCACGGATCACGCGGCCATCGCGGATCAGCTTGTCCATGATCTTGGTCGCCAGCTGGAACGGAATGGCAAAGCCAATCCCTTCCGGCGTTTCGCCGTCGTTGCTCTTGTCGAAGGAGAGGGTGTTAATGCCCATCAGTTCGCCCAGAGAGTTCACCAGCGCACCGCCGGAGTTACCGTGGTTGATCGAGGCGTCGGTTTGCAGGAAGTTCTGCCGCCCTGACGGGTTCAGGCCGATTCGACCGGTCGCGCTGATGATCCCCTGAGTGATGGTCTGGCCCAGGTTGTACGGGTTACCGATCGCCAGCACCACATCGCCGATGTGCGGCGTGCGTTTGCGATTAATCGGGATAGTCGGCAGACCGCCCGTGGCGTTGATCTTCAGCACCGCCAGATCGGTCAGGCTGTCCGACCCCACCAGCAGGGCTTCAAACACGCGGCCATCCTGCAAGGCGACGATAATCTGGTCGGCATCGTTAATGACGTGTTTATTGGTGATGATGTAGCCCCGGTCATCCATGATCACACCGGAACCGAGCGTGCGGATCTCCAGCTGGTTATGAGCGGAACTGTTAAGCCCGCGGTTATAGACGTTAACCACGGCGGGGGCGGCACGGCGTACCGCCTGATTGTACGTCGCAGGCGTTTCATCCGTGCTGTCGAACTGAGGAGCCGACAGTTTGTTGAACTGGCGTAACGATGGCATAGCCACCAGCAGCAGACCGGCAACGATCAAACCAATGACAATTGAACGAAAGAGCTTTAAAAGCATGATGCGTGTGTCGTTAAAAAAGGAACGGTTTGCAGCATAACATGAGTTATCCGGACATCACACGCAGCGGCGATGTCCGGAGTCGCAAATGGTTAACGCAGTAAAATGTAGAGGGTGTCGTTGCCACGGATAATTTGCAGGGCAATGACCGCCGGTTTACTCTCCAGCACCTTACGCATTTCGGCAATAGACTGCACGCGAGTGCGGTTCACGCCCACGATCACGTCGTCCTGATGCAAACCTGCCTGCGCGGCCGGGCTGCTCTTCTCAACGGTCGTAACAGAAATGCCTTTCGTGCCGTTTTTAAGCTGACCGTCGCTCAGCGTAGCGCCCTGTAGAGCCGGGGAGATCTGTTCTGCGCTGGCGGAAGAGGAGGTGCTCTTATCCAGCGTCACTTCCACGGTCAGCGGTTTGCCCTCGCGGATCAGGCCCAGCTTCACTTTAGCGCCCGGCTCCGTGGTGGCAATGCGTGACCGTAATTCAGCGAAGCTGCTCAGCGGTTTATCGTTCAGGCTGACAATAACATCGCCGGATTTCACGCCCGCTTTTGCAGAGCCTGAGTTGGGCAGCACTTCGCTGACAAACGCCCCGCGCTGGACGTTGAGCTTAAAGGCTTTGGCGATATCGGCGCTCATCTCCATGCCTTTGATGCCCAGCAGACCGCGCTTAACCTCGCCAAACTGAATCAGCTGTTGAGACAGGGTTTTCGCCATGTTACTCGGAATGGCAAAACCAATCCCGATGCTGCCGCCGCCTGGCGCGAGGATAGCGGTGTTGATGCCGATCAGCTCGCCGTTCAGATTAAGCAGCGCACCGCCGGAGTTGCCCCGGTTGATGGAGGCATCGGTCTGGATGAAGTTTTCCAGCCCTTCGAGATTCAGGCCGCTACGCCCCAGGGCGGAGACAATCCCGGAGGTGGCGGTCTGGCCTAAGCCGAACGGGTTACCGACCGCGACGGCAAAATCACCGACGCGTAGCTTATCGGAATCTGCAATGGCGATCTGTGTCAGATTGCTGGGGTTTTGCACCTGTAGCAGGGCGATATCACTCTGATCGTCACCGCCGATCAGTTTGGCGTCAAACTCCCGGCCATCGTTCAGCTGAACGCTGATTTTATCGGCCTGGCTGATCACGTGGTTATTGGTCAGGATATAGCCCTTGGCCGCGTCGATAATCACCCCTGAGCCCAGACCTTCAAACGGCTGAGCCTGCTGATCCGGCGCGTCTTCGCCAAAATATTTCTTCAGCTCTTCGGGAATACGCTGGCTTTGGCGTGCCGTCCCTTCCACCTGAACGCTGACCACCGCAGGCAGGACTTTTTCAAGCATCGGCGCAAGGCTGGGAATGGCCTCTTGTCCAGGCACCTGCGAAGGCAGTGCCGCACTGGCAGGGAAGGACGCCGAGAGAGATAACCCGACACTTAACGCTAAGGCGCTCAACAGCTGGTTTTTTTTCTTCATCGATGCTGACTCTCGTATCCTGGAATGAAAAAGAACGGCCCCAAAAACATCTTGATGTTATTGAATTTTCAACCGCTGAACAATGAGGTGTTTGACTAAATAATAGCTGGGGACGGGAAGAAAGGACGGGCGCATAAGGTGCGCCCGTAAAATTTATTCAGGTTGTGCGATTAATCGCGTTTTACGCCACCGCGCAGCAGGCCGGACGCGCCGTCTGAATAGTCGCGTGGCATCTGAACCGGTGCCTGATCGTTACCGGCTTCAGAATCAGCCAGACGATTGCGGAAGGGGTTGGTCTCCGCGGTCATTTCCGGCAGCAGGCTGCTGGAGCTTTTCGCCATGTGCTGGTAGAGCTGGCGATAATCTGTCGCCATGTTGTCCAGCAGCTCAGCGCTACGGGCAAAGTGGCTGACCAGCTCTTCGCGATACTCTTCCAGTTCGGCTTTGTTCTTTTCCAGTTCGTATTGCAGTGACTGCTGCTGACGCAATTTGCGGTTACCGAAACGCATGGCCACAGCACCAATGATGATGCCGACGACTAAACCGATTAGCGCATATTCCCAGGTCATGAACTTCTCCCGTTGTCTTGTTGTTCCGTAGGGTGTTGGCTCGGCTCCTGCCTGTGCCTGATTATGCCACTATAACCGCTATTTCCGCAGAAGTGGAATCCTGACGTATCATCGCGTAGTGTAGAACGGCCTTTTTTTCATCAGCCACGCGCGCTGGTGAGGTTTAACTAAAGGAATAACAACAACATCATGCAAAACCTGTCCCCTTCATCGCGTTACCAACTGGCCCTGAGCGAGGGCACACACCAGCCGGATGATGTCCAGCGTGAAGCGGTTAACCGCCTGGACACGATTTATCAGGAACTTCTGGCGAAACCCGCCGATGCGGTGCAGAGCAGTGGGCTGAAGGCGGCATTCGGCCGTTTGCTGGGCAAAAAAGAGCCCACGGCAAACGCACCGGTTCGTGGCTTATATATGTGGGGCGGCGTTGGGCGGGGTAAGACCTGGCTGATGGACATGTTCTACCAGAGCCTGCCCGGCACGCGTAAGCAGCGTCTGCACTTTCACCGTTTTATGCTGCGGGTCCATGAAGAGCTGACGGCGCTCCAGGGCGAAACCGACCCGCTGGACATCGTTGCCGATCGCTTTAAGGCGGAAACGGACGTGCTCTGCTTCGACGAGTTCTTTGTTTCCGATATTACGGATGCCATGCTGCTGGGGGGGCTTATGAAAGCGCTGTTTGCGCGTGGGATCACCCTGGTGGCGACCTCAAATATTCCACCGGATGAGCTTTATCGCAATGGTCTCCAGCGGGTGCGTTTCCTGCCGGCCATTGATGCTATCAAACAGCACTGCGACATCATGAACGTCGATGCCGGCGTCGATTATCGTCTGCGCACATTAACGCAGGCACACCTGTGGCTTTCGCCGTTGAACGCTGACACAGCCCGCGAGATGGATAAACTGTGGCTGGCGCTGGCGGGGGCGCCGCGGGGTAACGCGCCAGCGCTGGAGATTAATCATCGTCCGTTGCCGACGCTTGGCGTAGAAAACCAGACGCTGGCCGTCTCGTTTGCAACGCTCTGCGTGGACGCCCGCAGCCAGCATGACTACATTGCACTTTCGCGTCTGTTCCATACCGTTATGTTGTGGGATGTGCCCGTTATGACCCCACTCATGGAGAGCGAAGCGCGCCGCTTCATCGCGCTGGTAGATGAGTTTTACGAGCGCCACGTTAAGCTGGTGGTCAGCGCCGAGGTGCCTTTATATGAGGTTTATCAGGGCGAGCGCCTGAAGTTTGAGTTCCAGCGCTGCCTGTCGCGCCTGCAAGAGATGCAGAGCGAAGAGTACCTCAAGCGTGAGCATATGCCGTAATAAATGCTCCCCTCTCCCCGTGGGAGAGGGGCCGGGGGTGAGGGCATCAGGCCTTAACAAACGCTACCCTCTCCCTGTGGGAGAGGGGCTGGGGGTGAGGGCACCAGACCGCACAATACCTGACCCCGAAAAACCCATTCCAAATCACATTTAAGGGTCGATCTTTGACCTCAACTTCTCTATAATCTTGCGACCCCACGTTACGAGAAGGTTTTTTTCCCGAAACTTTCTATGTGTCGGCATGTGCTATTCGAAGGGGTAGGTTTGCCGGACTTTGTCGTGTGAACCTCAACTGACTAAACGTTTGGGTGTTCACCAACGTGTAACTTATTATTTGGGTAAGCTTTTAATGAAAACTTTTACAGCTAAACCAGAAACCGTACAGCGCGACTGGTATGTTGTTGACGCGACCGGTAAAACTCTGGGCCGTCTGGCTACTGAACTGGCTCGTCGCCTGCGCGGTAAGCATAAAGCGGAATACACTCCGCACGTTGATACCGGTGATTACATCATCGTTCTGAACGCTGACAAAGTTGCTGTTACCGGCAACAAGCGTACTGACAAAATGTACTACCACCACACCGGCCACATCGGTGGTATCAAAGAAGCGACCTTTGAAGAGATGATTGCCCGCCGTCCTGAGCGTGTGATTGAAATCGCGGTTAAAGGCATGCTGCCAAAAGGCCCGCTGGGTCGTGCTATGTTCCGTAAACTGAAAGTTTACGCAGGCAACGAGCACAACCACGCGGCACAGCAACCGCAAGTTCTTGACATCTAATCGGGATTATAGGCAATGGCTGAAAATCAATACTACGGCACTGGTCGCCGCAAAAGTTCCGCAGCTCGCGTTTTCATCAAACCGGGCAGTGGTAAAATCGTAATCAACCAGCGTTCTCTGGAACAATACTTCGGTCGCGAAACTGCCCGCATGGTAGTTCGCCAGCCGCTGGAACTGGTTGATATGGTAGAAAAACTGGATCTGTACATCACCGTTAAAGGTGGTGGTATCTCCGGTCAGGCAGGTGCGATCCGTCACGGTATCACCCGCGCGCTGATGGAGTACGACGAATCCCTGCGTTCTGAACTGCGTAAAGCTGGCTTCGTTACTCGTGACGCTCGTCAGGTTGAACGTAAGAAAGTGGGTCTGCGTAAAGCGCGTCGTCGTCCACAGTTCTCCAAACGTTAATCCATTCTGCTTACGCAGAACGATTGGCGAAAAACCCGCTTCGGCGGGTTTTTTTATGGATAATGCGCAGGTTATCCACAGTAACATTTCATATATCTTCTCTTTTTCCACATTTCCGGAATCCCCTCACCACAAAGCCATCAAAATCTGGTAAACTATCATCCAATTTTCTGCCCAAATATCGGTGAATACTCGATTTTTGTTCGATTCTTGAACAATGTGTCTTCTCTGGGATGGGCGATACATCATCTGGCTGGCCCCGTTGGGCTGGTAGCAGTAAAAATTCTGAATATACCTGGAGGTTTTCATGGCTGTCGCTGCCAACAAACGTTCGGTAATGACGCTGTTTTCTGGTCCTACTGACATTTATAGCCATCAGGTTCGTATCGTGCTGGCCGAGAAGGGTGTCAGTTTTGAGATCGAGCATGTGGAAAAGGATAACCCACCTCAGGATCTGATCGATCTCAACCCGAGCCAAAGCGTACCGACGCTGGTGGATCGCGAGCTGACCCTGTGGGAATCCCGTATCATTATGGAATACCTGGATGAGCGTTTCCCGCATCCGCCGCTGATGCCTGTTTATCCTGTTGCGCGTGGTGAAAGCCGCCTGTACATGCAGCGTATCGAGAAAGACTGGTACTCGCTGATGAACGTTATCGTCAACGGTTCCTCTTCTGAAGCGGATGCTGCACGTAAACAGCTGCGTGAAGAGCTGCTGGCGATTGCGCCGGTATTTGGTCAAAAGCCTTTCTTCCTGAGCGACGAGTTCAGCCTGGTGGATTGCTACCTGGCTCCGTTGCTGTGGCGTCTGCCAACCCTGGGCGTAGAGTTCAGCGGCCCTGGCGCGAAAGAGCTGAAAGGCTACATGACTCGCGTCTTTGAGCGCGACTCTTTCCTGGCATCTTTAACTGAACCGGAACGTGAAATGCGTCTCGGCCGAGGCTAATGACTGTGGAAATGTCACAACTTTCACCACGCCGTCCGTATCTGCTGCGCGCCTTCTATGAATGGCTGCTGGATAACCAGCTCACGCCGCACCTGGTTGTGGATGTGACGTTGCCGGGCGTGCTGGTTCCAATGGAATACGCGCGCGACGGACAGATTGTACTGAATATTGCGCCACGCGCAGTGGGTAACCTGGAGCTGGCGAACGACGAAGTGCGCTTTAATGCGCGCTTCGGCGGCGTGCCGCGTCAGGTTTCCGTGCCGCTGGCAGCTGTGCTGGCTATCTACGCCCGTGAAAACGGTGCGGGCACCATGTTCGAGCCGGAAGCGGCTTATGATGAAGAGGTTGCCAACCTGAATGATGATGAGGCATCCGATGAACGCGAAAGCGACACGGTAATGTCTGTCATCGATGGCGATAAACCCGATCATAATGACGACACCGATCCGGATGACGAGCCACCACCACGCGGTGGTCGTCCCGCACTGCGCGTTGTGAAATAAACAAACAGGCCCGACGGGCCTGTTTTGCTTTCCGTCCCTTTTCGCCCCCTCTAATTTCCTGTGTTATGATGAACTGTTTTCCTTCAATGGCACCGGACTGCAATGAAACCGACTGATCTTAAAGCTGAAAACTCTGATGAAACCATTGGTCGCAGCCTGCGCCGTCGACCGCTGGCGCGCAAAAAACTGTCTGATATGGTGGAAGAAGAGCTGGAGCAGATGATCCGTCGGAAGGAATTTGCCCAGGGAGAGCAGTTACCCTCCGAGCGCGAACTGATGGAGTTCTTCAACGTGGGTCGCCCCTCGGTGCGCGAAGCGCTGGCGGCGCTAAAGCGTAAAGGGCTGGTGCAGATTAACAACGGTGAACGTGCCCGCGTAACCATGCCGTCTGCCGATACCATCATCAGTGAATTGTCGGGAATGGCGAAAGACTTTCTGACCCAGCCCGACGGTATTGCCCATTTCGAGCAGCTTCGCCTGTTCTTTGAATCCAGCCTCGTTCGTTATGCCGCAGAATATGCCACTGACGATCAGATTGCGCAGCTCACGAAAGCCCTGGAGATCAACAGCCAGTCCCTGGATGACAACACGCTATTTATTCGTTCCGATGTCGATTTTCACCGCGTGCTGGCGGAGATCCCCGGCAATCCGATCTTCAATGCGATCCACGTTGCGCTGCTAGACTGGTTAATTGCGGCGCGTCCTAAAGTGCCGGACGCAGAGCTTTATCAGCATAATGAAGTCAGCTATCGCCAGCATATCGCAATTGTGGATGCGATCCGCCGCCGCGATCCCGATGAAGCGGATCGGGCGTTGCAAACTCACCTCAACAGCGTCTCCGCCACCTGGCACGCTTTCGGTCAGCATTCAAAAGCCAAAAAATAACGATCCTTTAGTGAAGCAGATCGCAATATAAGCGTTCTGTATTCCACTGCTGCTTAATTAGTCTGGTATAACAGGTATAAAGGTATGTCGTTATAACAAACACACGATCGATTGAGGTAACTATGGCAACGCAATTACGCGGCGTAATGGCCGCACTCCTGACCCCGTTCAACTCTGAGCAGATGCTGGATAAAGAGAGCCTGCGACGTCTGGTGCGGTTCAATATTGAACAGGGTATCGATGGGCTGTACGTCGGCGGTTCAACGGGAGAGGCCTTTGTACAGAGCCTTTCGGAACGAGAGCAGGTGATGGAGATTGTGGCGGAAGAGGCGAAGGGGAAAATCACGCTCATCGCCCATGTTGGCTGCGTCAGCACGGCGGAAAGCCAGCAGTTAGCCATGGCCGCCGCCCGCGTCGGTTTTGACGCTGTGTCCGCCGTCACACCGTTTTACTATCCCTTTAGCTTTGAAGAACATTGCGATCATTACCGTGCAATTATTGATTCGGCGGATGGTCTGCCGATGGTGGTCTATAACATCCCTGCGTTAAGCGGCGTGAAGTTAAGCCTGGATCAGATCAACACGCTGGTAACGCTGCCGGGCGTCGGCGCGCTGAAGCAAACCTCCGGCGATCTCTTCCAGATGGAGCAGATCCGTCGTGAACATCCGGATCTGGTGCTCTACAACGGTTATGACGAGATTTTCGCCTCCGGCCTGCTGGCCGGCGCGGACGGGGGGATCGGCAGCACCTACAACATTATGGGCTGGCGCTACCAGGCGATCGCTAAAGCGGTTCGTGAAGGGGATAACGCCACCGCACAGCGCCTGCAAAGCGAATGCAACACGGTGATCGATCTGCTGATTAAAGCCGGGGTGTTCCGTGGTCTGAAAACGGTTCTGCACTATATGGACGTGGTATCCGTGCCGCTGTGCCGTAAGCCGTTTGCCCCTGTGGATGAAAAATTCGTGCCAGCGCTGAAAGCGCTGGCGGAGCAGCTAATGGCGGAAAAACGCTAACGCATAGCCGGGGGCGCTTCGCCTTATCCGGCCTACAAAAACATGCTACGTAGGCCGGATAAGGCGCAGCCGCCATCCGGCAAAACGACAGAGAAATCGTCGGGAGAGTGAAATGAGTAAGTCTACCCAAAGCATCCCGTGGTACCGCCATCTTACCCGTCCTCAGTGGCGCGCCTTCTCCGCCGCCTGGCTGGGATATCTGCTTGATGGCTTCGATTTTGTATTGATAGCCTTAGTCCTGACAGAAATAAAAAGCGAGTTTGCCCTGACGACAGTGGAAGCGGCGAGCCTGATTTCGGCGGCCTTTATATCGCGCTGGTTCGGCGGCCTGCTGCTGGGCGCCATGGGCGACCGCTATGGTCGCAAGCTGGCGATGATCACCAGCATCGTACTCTTTTCCTGCGGTACGCTGGCCTGCGGTTTTGCGCCGGGTTACGTCACCCTGTTTATCGCCAGGATGGTGATAGGGATGGGGATGGCGGGGGAATATGGCTCCAGCGCAACCTATGTGATTGAAAGCTGGCCAAAGCACCTGCGCAACAAGGCGAGTGGTTTTCTGATTTCCGGTTTCTCCGTCGGCGCCGTGGTTGCGGCCCAGGTCTACAGCCTTGTCGTGCCCGTCTGGGGCTGGCGGGCGCTGTTCTTTATCGGCATTCTGCCCATCGTCTTTGCCCTGTGGCTGCGGAAAAATATTCCGGAAGCTGAGGACTGGAAAGCGAAGCACGAAGGCAAAGCCCCGGTGCGCACCATGGTGGATATTCTGTATCGCGGTAAATACCGCGTCATCAATATGGCGATGACGCTGTTTGCCGGTACGGCGCTGTGGTTCTGTTTTGCAGGCGAACTCAACAACGCGGGGCTGGTCGTTATTCTCGGCCTGCTGTGCGCCATCGTCTTTATCAGCTTTATGGTGCAAAGCAGCGGTAAACGCTGGCCGACGGGCGTCACGTTGATGGTTGTCGTGCTCTTCGCCTTTCTCTACTCCTGGCCGATTCAGGCGCTATTACCCACTTATCTGAAAACCGACCTGGCCTATGATCCGTCAACGGTGGCGAAGGTGCTGTTCTTTAGCGGCTTCGGCGCGGCGGTAGGCTGCTGCGTGGGTGGTTTTCTCGGCGACTGGCTTGGCACCCGCAAGGCCTATGTCTGTAGCCTGTTGGCCTCACAGCTCCTGATTGTTCCCGTCTTTGCGATCGGCGGCGCCAATGTCTGGGTGTTGGGCTTGTTACTCTTTTTCCAGCAGATGCTGGGGCAGGGGATCTCCGGGATCTTACCCAAACTCATCGGCGGCTATTTCGATACCGACCAGCGTGCGGCGGGTCTGGGCTTTACCTACAACGTTGGCGCGTTGGGCGGCGCGATTGCCCCGGTGATTGGCGCGCTGCTGTCGCAGGATATGGCGCTGGGCACGGCCCTGGGGTCGCTCTCCTTTGGCCTGACGTTTGTGGTGATCTTGCTTATTGGTCTGGATATGCCCTCCCGCGTTCAGCGCTGGATCAGGCCAGAAGCCCTGCGTACGCATGACGCTATTGACGGTAAACCTTTCAGCGGAGCCGTCCCGTTTGGCGGCGATAAAAGCGCTTTAGCGAAAAGCAAAAGTTAATCCGCTTGCCCGGACCTGTACCGGGCACATTCGTAAGGGATGAGGTATGTCACAACGGGATAAAAACATTTCCGAGCGGGGTGGTGCTATGACGACACTGGCGATAGACATAGGTGGAACTAAACTTGCCGCCGCCCTGGTGGATGACGGTTTACAGATCCACGCGCGACGCGAGCGCCCTGCGCCCGCCAGTAAGACGCCTGACGCGCTGCGTGAGGCGCTGGCTGAGCTGGTCAAGCCGTTACAGACCCAGGCGACGCGTGCGGCCATTGCCTCAACCGGAATCATTCAGGACGGCAATCTGCTGGCGATTAACCCGCAAAATCTCGGAGGATTGCACCATTTTCCGCTGGTGCAGACGCTCGAAGACATTGCTGGTTTGCCGACCCTGGCGATCAATGATGCTCAGGCTGCGGCATGGGCGGAATATCACGTTAGTGCGAAGGAAATTAAAGACATGGTATTCCTGACCGTTTCAACGGGCGTGGGGGGCGGCGTAGTCAGTAACGGGAAACTCGTGACCGGAAGCGGCGGACTGGCAGGGCATCTTGGGCATACGCTCGCCGATCCAAACGGCCCGCAATGCGGCTGTGGTCGCGTGGGGTGCGTGGAAGCCATCGCGTCTGGTCGCGGTATTGCCGCCGCAGCCAGGGGAGAGCTTGCAGGATGCGATGCAAAAACGATTTTTGCGCGCGCGGCAGAGGGAAATAAACAGGCGGCGGAACTGGTCCAACGTTCTGCACAGGTACTGGCGCGGCTTATTGCCGACACGAAAGCGGTGATGGACTGCCAGCGCGTGGTGATTGGCGGCAGCATCGGGCTGGCAGGAGGGTATCTGGCGCGGGTCCGCGCGTATCTTGAGGAGCATCCTTCTGTTTATCACGTTGAATTAACCGCCGCGCACTATCGACACGATGCGGGCTTACTGGGCGCGGCGCTGTTAGCTCAGGGAGAAAGATGATGTTTTTTGGTGAGATTCGGACGCTTCCCTCCACGGGGTTGCATCCCGTTCTTCTGGAGGCGCTAACCCTCGCGCTGGCTGCCCGTCCGCTGGAAAAAGCGGCAGGACGTTATGAGCTTCGCGGTGAGGATATCTTCATGAACGTGATGACGTTTGCCACGCAGTTTCCAGACCAGAAGAAAGCGGAACTGCATGAGCAATATATTGATATCCAGGTGTTATTGACGGGAGAAGAGCGCATCCTCTTTGGCGTGACGGGCTCGGCACGCCAGCGTGAAGATTTTCATCCTGAAGAAGATTATCAGTTGTGCAGTGAGATTGCAGGTGAACAGTGTGTCACCCTCCGGTCGGGGATGTGCGCCGTATTTATGCCGGGAGAGCCACATAAGCCAGGATGCGCAATCCTTGAGCCAGGCGAGATAAAGAAAGTCGTGGTGAAGGTACGCGCCCGCTTGCTGGATACGTAGTTTATAGGCCTGATGGCGCTTCGCTTATCAGGCCTGCGGGCATAACGTAATTTGCAGGCCGGATAAGGCGCAGCCGCCATCCGGCAATGTTATTCGATATTCTGGCGCTTAAACGTCACCGCTTCCGGCTGCGTCAGGTGCAAGGTTGTCTGGCTGGGCACCGTCTCGGCAATCACCTTGCCGTGGCGAACAGAGTATCGTGCCGGCGTCTGGCGACGAACTGCATCAAACCCATTCTCTGCCGGGAGAATCACCAGGTTTGCTGAATTGCCAACGCGCACGCCATAGTCCTGCAAATCGAGCGTTTTCGCGCTGTGGGTAGTGATCAGGTTAAGCCCATCGTTTATTTGCCCGTAACCCATCAGTTGGCAAACGTGCAGTCCCATATGCAGAACCTGAAGCATATTCGCGGTTCCCAGCGGATACCACGGATCGAAAACGTCGTCATGACCAAAGCAGACGTTGATCTCCGCTTCCAGCATTTCTTTGACGCGTGTGATGCCTCGGCGTTTGGGATAGGTATCGAAACGGCCCTGCAAATGCGTGTTAACCAGCGGGTTTGCCACGAAGTTAATGCCTGACATTTTTAACAGGCGGAACAGTCGGGACGTATACGCGCCATTATAGGAGTGCATCGCCGTGGTATGGCTGGCGGTCACGCGTGAACCCATTCCGTCACGATGTGCCAGTGCGGCAACGGTTTCAACGAAGCGCGATTGTTCATCATCAATTTCATCACAGTGGACATCGATCAGTCGGTCGTACTTTCTGGCCAGGGAAAACGTTTTATGCAGCGACTCAACGCCATATTCACGCGTAAATTCAAAGTGGGGGATTGCGCCGATGACATCCGCCCCTAAACGCACGGCTTCCTCAAGCAGTTCTTCACCGTTCGGATAAGAAAGAATGCCTTCCTGCGGGAATGCCACAATTTGCATATCGACCCACGGGGCGACTTCCTGCTTCACCTCCAGCATGGCTTTCAGTGCCGTAAGGGTGGGGTCCGAGACGTCAACGTGTGTACGTACGTACTGAATGCCGTTGGCGATTTGCCACTTCAGGGTCTGCATCGCGCGAGTTTTAACGTCTTCGTGGGTAAGCATCGCCTTGCGTTCGGCCCAGCGCTCGATTCCCTCGAAAAGCGTGCCGGACTGGTTCCAGTTCGGTTCACCCGCCGTTTGCGTTGTATCCAGATGGATATGCGGCTCGATGAAAGGAGGGATAACCAGCCCGCATTCGGCGTCCAGCACCTGACCGACTGGCGCAGAGGCGGTTTCCTGAGGATCGATACGGCTGAAGCGTCCGTCCTCAATCGTGATTTGCCATAAACCCTCTTGCCCCTGCAAACGGGCCTGACGGATAGTGAGGGAATTATTCTGCATGGGAAACCTCCGAAGGATTAGCAAGGGTACGTTTGGCGAATGGGTTTAACACCAAATAGCTGAAGACGCCACCCAATACTGCGTTAACGGGGACAATTCCCGGAATGTAGTGCCCGGCAGCAACACCCAGGGCGACCGAGAAAATGGCAATCCAGTTAACGGACACAAATTTTGCGTGGTCGAAGCTGGCATAGCGGCGGCGATTAATCAGGTAGTCGGCGATAATCACCCCGCCAACCGGCGGAATCGCTGCCGACAAAAAGGTCAGCCAGCCAACGAAGTTGTTGTAAAGCCACAGCGCGCACAGCGTACCGATAATGCCATTTACCACCGACAGCGTACGGCTGGAAAGGCCAGTGATATTGGCGAAACCCAAACCAGAGGCGTACAGCGCGTTGTCATTGGTGGTCCAGATATTCAGGCCAAGAACGACAATGGCCGGCAGCAGCAGTCCCTGGGCGATCATCACGTCAGAAATATCGGCCTGTCCTACGGCGGCAGCGCCTGCCGCACCGAAGATAAACATCAGCGAGTTGCCAAGGAAAAATGCCACCATCGCCACCAGAACGGCACCTTTGGCATTGCGGCCAAAGCGGACGAAGTCGGCGGTCAGCGTGCCTGCGCTGATAAACGAGCCTACAACCAGCGCCAGCGCGCTGGAAAAGTTGAGCGGCGTCTGCGGCACAATGGATTTGAGGTGGTCCATTCCTCCCACGCCGTCCACCGCCAGCCAGACGGAGTAGCTACCCAGGATGACGATAGCGGGTACGGCGATGATGGATAAAATCGTCAGTGCCGAGATGCCAAAAAAAATGGTTAACGTCATCAACAGGCCGGAAACCGCAATCAGGATGTTCACGTCGATGCCCGTGGCTTTACTCACCGGGATGGCAAACATCGCTACGCCGACGCCAAACCATCCTACCTGCGTACCGCCTAAAAGCATGGAGGGAAGCCAGGAACCTTTAATACCGAACGAGTAACGCGCAAGAAGATGGGTTGAGAGGCCGGTTTTTGCGCCAATGTAGCCAAGAAAAGCAGTGTAAATACCGAGGAGGAGATTGCCGAAGAGAACTGCAAGGAAGAAATCATTATAGGAAAGACCGGTACCGAGCGTGCCTCCGGTCCACATACTGGCGGAAAAAAACGTTAACCCTAACATCACAAAAGTGAGTGGAACCACGCCTTTCCGCGCCGCCAGAGGGACGGGGCCCTGGCTATAATTGTTATCTTGCGACACAACGCCTCCTTGAATTTTGGCCAAAAAATCCGCCGCATAATATACATTTTTTTCATGAAAGCAAACGTTTACGTCGGGATTTAGGCTGCTTTTTTGCTTAAAAAGGTACCATTAACTTTAGGGCAGGCTACTGAAAACAGGCTCCCCAGCGTTCCGCTTTATGCTTCTGCCGGGGAGTCAGAGGGGCTTACACTTCCAGGAAGTTCATGATCCCGTCAGCCGCTTTACGGCCTTCGGCAATCGCTGTGACCACCAGGTCAGAGCCGCGAACGATGTCGCCACCGGCGAAGATTTTCGGGTTGCTGGTCTGGAACGCGTTATCGCTGCCTTCTGGCGCAATGATGCGACCCTGAGAGTCCAGCTCTACGCTGTGCTTCGCCAGCCACTCCATGCTGTGAGGACGGAAACCAAACGCCATCACCACGGCGTCAGCCGGGATCACGTGTTCAGAACCGGCCACGATCTCCGCGCGACGACGGCCTTTCGCATCCGGCGCACCCATCTCCGTGCGCGCCATCTTCACGCCGCTCACTTTACCGTTGGCATTCACTTCAATACCCAGAGGCTGGATGTTGAACTGGAACTCGACGCCCTCTTCACGTGCGTTTTTCACTTCGCGCTTAGAGCCCGGCATGTTCTCTTCGTCACGACGGTAGGCACAGATAACATGCGCCGCATTCTGGCGAATGGAGGTACGCACGCAGTCCATCGCGGTATCACCGCCGCCCAGCACCACCACGCGTTTGCCTTCCATGCTGACGAACGGCTCATCGGCGGTCTCGCCGTAGCCCATTAGCTGTTTGGTATTCGCAATCAGGAACGGCAGCGCGTCGTACACGCCTGGCGCATCTTCATTCTCCAGACCACCGCGCATGGACTGATAAGTGCCCACGCCCAGGAACACGGCGTCGTAATCCTTCAGCAGGTCGTCGAGCTGCACGTCGCGGCCCACTTCGGTGTTGAGTTTGAACTCAATGCCCATGCCGGTGAAGATTTCACGGCGGCGGGTCATCACCTCTTTTTCCAGCTTAAAGGCCGGGATACCGAAGGTCAGCAGGCCGCCAATCTCCGGGTGGCGATCAAAGACCACCGCCTTCACGCCGTTACGGGTCAGCACGTCCGCACAGGCCAGGCCTGCCGGGCCCGCGCCGATAATCGCTACGCGCTTGTCGGTTTGACGCACACCGGTCATATCCGGACGCCAGCCCATCTCGAACGCTTTATCGTTGATATAGCGTTCGATGTTGCCGATGGTCACCGCGCCAAACTCGTCGTTCAGCGTACAGGAGCCTTCACACAGACGATCCTGAGGGCACACGCGGCCGCACACTTCCGGCAGGGTGTTGGTCTGATGAGACAGCTCGGCGGCTTCAAAAATACGCCCTTCGTTGGCCAGCTTCAGCCAGTTCGGGATGTAGTTATGGACCGGACATTTCCATTCGCAGTAAGGGTTACCGCAGGACAGGCAGCGGTCTGCCTGTGCTTTGGCCTGGCCTTCTGAAAACGGCTCATAGATTTCAACAAATTCAATTTTACGGATCTTCAGCGGTTTCTTTGGCGGATCAACACGCTGAAGGTCGATAAACTGGTAAACGTTCTGGCTCATCTGAATTCCTTACTGCGCCTGCACGCGCAGCTCTGCTGCGCTACGACTACGGTGACCCAACAGGGCTTTAACATCGCTGGACTTCGGCTTCACCAGCGCGAATTTCGCAGAGAACGCCGGCCAGTTCGCCAGGATCTCTTCGCCGCGCGAAGAACCGGTATGCTGCACGTGTTCGGTAATTAAACCGCGCAGGTGTTCTTCGTGGATGGCCAGCGTATCAACGTCCAGCACTTCCACCAGCTCCGGGTTCACGCGTTTGCGGAACTCACCGTCTTCATCCAGGACGTAGGCAAAACCGCCCGTCATACCCGCGCCAAAGTTCACGCCGGTTTTCCCCAGGACGCACACAATTCCGCCCGTCATGTATTCACAGCCGTTATCGCCGATGCCTTCCACCACGGTGATGGCGCCGGAGTTACGCACCGCAAAACGTTCGCCCGCACGGCCCGCGGCAAACAGACGACCGCCGGTTGCGCCGTACAGACAGGTATTGCCGATGATGCTCGCTTCATGGCTGCGGAAGGCTGAACCAACCGGAGGACGCACCGCCAGCAGACCGCCCGCCATGCCTTTTCCGACGTAGTCGTTGGCATCGCCGGTCAGGTATAACTCAACTCCGCCTGCGTTCCACACGCCGAAGCTCTGACCCGCGGTACCGCTGAAGTGCGCGGTAATCGGATCCGACGCCAGGCCCTGATCGCCGTGCGTTTGCGCGATGTAACCGGAGAGAGACGCACCCACAGAACGGTCGGTGTTGCGGATATCAAACCAGAACGTTTTGCTCTGCTTCTCATCCACATACGGCTTCGCCTGTTGCAGCAGCTGTGCGTTCAGCACGCCGTTGTCGAACGGCGGGTTGTTCTCGGTACAGTAAACCGCTTTGCCAGGATGCGGCTGAGCGGTTTCCAGCAGCTTAGACAGCTCCAGCTTCTGCTGTTTAGCCGTGAAGCCCTCAAGCTCTTTCAGCAGGTCGGTACGGCCAATCAGGTCTACCAGACGCTTCACGCCCAGCTGCGCCATCAGCTCGCGGGTTTCACGGGCGATGAAGTCAAAGTAGTTGGTCACCTTGAACGGCAGGCCGTGGTAGTGATTCTTACGCAGCTTTTCGTCCTGGGTAGCAACGCCCGTTGCACAGTTGTTCAGGTGACAAATACGCAGGTATTTACAGCCGAGCGCAACCATCGGGCCGGTACCAAAGCCGAAGCTTTCCGCTCCCAGAATCGCCGCTTTGATGATGTCGAGGCCGGTTTTCAGCCCGCCGTCCACCTGCAAACGGATCTTGTGACGCAGGCCGTTAGCGACCAGCGCCTGCTGGGTTTCCACCAGGCCAAGCTCCCACGGACAACCCGCGTATTTCACGGAGGAGAGCGGGCTTGCGCCGGTGCCGCCGTCGTAACCGGCGATAGTGATCAGATCCGCATAGGCTTTCGCCACGCCGGTGGCAATGGTGCCAACGCCCGGTTCGGAAACCAGCTTCACGGAGATCATCGCTTTCGGGTTGACCTGTTTCAGGTCGAAAATCAGCTGCGCCAGATCCTCGATAGAGTAGATATCGTGGTGCGGCGGCGGGGAGATCAGCGTCACGCCCGGCACTGAATAACGAAGCTTAGCGATGTACGGGGTGACTTTATCACCCGGCAGCTGACCGCCTTCACCCGGTTTCGCACCCTGCGCGACCTTAATCTGGATCACGTCGGCGTTAACCAGGTACGCAGGCGTTACGCCAAAGCGACCAGACGCCACCTGCTTAATACGGGACACTTTGTTGGTGCCGTAGCGGGCCGGATCTTCACCGCCTTCGCCGGAGTTAGAGTTGCCGCCGATGCTGTTCATGGCTTCTGCCAGCGCTTCGTGGGCTTCCGGGCTCAGCGCGCCGATGGACATCGCCGCGGTGTCGAAACGTTTGAACAGCTCAGACGCGGGTTCAACCTCGTCAATGCTGACCGCTTCATCACCCGGATTGAGGGCAATGAGATCGCGCAGCGTCGCTGCCGGACGGTTGTTCACCAGCTCTGCATACTGCTGATAATCGCTGTACTCGCCGCTCTGCACCGCCTGTTGCAGCGTGCGCACCACGTCCGGGTTATAAGCGTGATACTCACCCCCGTGGACATATTTCAGCAGGCCGCCCTGTTCCAGCGGCTTACGTGCCAGCCAGGCGCGTTTCGACAGGTTCACCAGATCCTGCTGGAAGTCAGCAAAACCGGCGCCGCCGATACGGCTGACCACGCCCTGGAAGCAGAGATTCGCGACCTCGTCATGCAGGCCGACCGCTTCAAACAGCTTCGAGCAACGGTAAGAGGCGATGGTCGAGATGCCCATTTTGGACATGATCTTGTACAGACCTTTGTTGATGCCGTTACGGTAGTTCAGCATCACGGCACGGTAGTCTTTGTCGATCGCCCGGGTATCCACCAGGCGGGCCAGCGTTTCGTAGGCCAGGTACGGGTAGATCGCCGTCGCGCCAAAGCCTAACAGCACCGCAAAGTGGTGCGGGTCGCGCGCGCTCGCGGTTTCAACGATGATGTTGGCGTCGCAGCGCAGGCTCTTATCCACCAGACGCGTCTGGATAGCCCCCACCGCCATAGGTGCAGGCACCGGCAGACGGTTTTTCGCGATGTTACGGTCAGACAGCACCAGCAGAACGGTGCCGTTACGCACCATCTGCTCGGCTTTGTCACACAGCGCGTTCACCGTCTCTTCGAGGCTCGTTTCGGTCACGTCGAAGGTGATATCGAGCGTGTCGGCGCGATAGTGCTCCTCGGTCATGGTGGTGAGCTGTTTGAAATCGGAGTACAGCAGGATCGGTGATTTAAAGGTCAGACGGTGCGCCTGGCCTTCGGCTTCACAGAAGACGTTCATCTCACGGCCGATGCTGGTAGCCAGCGACATGACGTGTGCTTCGCGCAGCGGATCGATTGGCGGGTTAGTGACCTGCGCAAACTGCTGACGGAAGTAGTCATAAATAATGCGTGGCTGGCTGGAGAGCACGGCGAACGGGGTATCGTCACCCATTGAGCCGACCGCTTCCTGGCCGTTTTCACCGAGCACGCGGATAACCGAGTCCAGCTCTTCGGCGCTGTAGTTAAACTGCTTCTGGAAGCTCGCGAGGGTGTCATCGTCCAGCTCGCGGCAGCCCACTTCTTCGTCCGACAGATCTTCAAACGGCACCAGACGACGCACGTTTTTCTCCATCCACTCTTTGTACGGATGGCGGCTCTTCAGATCGTTGTCGGTTTCGGCGGAATGCAGAATACGCCCACCGCGGGTGTCGATCACCATCAGCTCGCCAGGTCCGACGCGGCCTTTCTCGACCACTTCGTCTGGCTGGTAATCCCAGATCCCGACTTCAGAGGCACAGGTGATGAGCTTGTCTTTGGTAATAACGTAGCGCGCCGGACGCAGACCATTACGGTCCAGGTTACAGGCGGCAAAACGACCGTCGGACATCACGATGCCCGCCGGGCCGTCCCACGGCTCCATGTGCATGGAGTTAAAGTCGAAGAACGCGCGCAGCTCAGGGTCCATATCCGGGTTGTTCTGCCAGGCCGGTGGCACGAGCAGACGCATGGCGCGCACGATATCCATCCCGCCTGCCAGCAGCAGTTCCAGCATGTTATCCATGGAGCTGGAGTCCGAGCCGGTTTCGTTCACGAACGGCGCGGCATCGTGCAGGTCCGGGATCAGCGGCGTCTGGAATTTATAGGTACGGGCGCGGGCCCACTGGCGGTTACCGGTGATGGTGTTGATCTCGCCGTTATGCGCCAGGTAGCGGAACGGCTGCGCCAGCGGCCAGCGTGGAACGGTGTTGGTGGAGAAGCGCTGGTGGAACAGGCAAATGGCCGATTCCAGACGCAGGTCCGCCAGGTCCAGGTAGAAGCGCGGCAGGTCAGCCGGCATACACAGACCTTTATAGATGTTCACCAGGTTAGAGAGGCTACAGACGTAGAACTCTTTATCGTCCTGAAGACGTTTTTCAATGCGGCGGCGGGCGATAAACAGACGGCGTTCCATATCACGCGGACGCCAGCCCGCAGGCGCGTTGACAAAAATCTGTTCAATACGAGGCAGCGAGGAGAGGGCGATTTCACCGAGCACCCCTTCGTTGGTTGGCACATCGCGCCAGCCGACGATCGACAGGGTTTCACGCTGAAGTTCTTCTTCAACGATGCGGCGTGACGCGGCAGCTTTTTCAGGATCCTGATTCAGGAACAGCATACCGACAGCGTAGTTTTTGGCTAAACGCCAGCCGCGCTCTTCCGCCACGATGCGGAAGAAACGATCCGGTTTTTGCAGCAGCAGGCCGCAACCGTCGCCGGTTTTACCATCGGCAAGGATGGCGCCACGGTGCTGCATACGGGCCAGTGCGTGAATAGCAGTACGCACTACCTTGTGGCTAGGTTCGCCTTCTATGTGGGCGATCAGGCCGAAACCACAGTTATCCTTCTCAAGGGATTTATCGTACAACATATCAGTGAACCTCCCCAGGCTCGTCGGGCTTCCCACTGAACTTTACCGTGGCGCACAGGCGCAGAAAGAGCATGGCGACGGGGTTAGCGTTTCATACGCGGACCTCGCATTCGCCCTCTTTTTCATCCTTTCGCGCAGGTAAACAAGTTTGAGGACTTGCTTCAGAGGGAATCTCAATTACTGCATAAATATGATGAGCAGGCCGCTCATCCAGAAAGCTTCCAGCGGATTTCCAACTTATCGGGAATTGGTACACAGGTCAAATGGCAATCTTATTTATACAAAAATGTGCTAAAGCGTGGTTATCTTTTTGTTTTTATTGTGTATTTAACTATTTTTACAACCACTTAAAGCACAGGGGAGGTGCAGGGGAGTGTGATCTGACTCACTATATGAAAGCGGTATTATCGATGCAGCGTGCTGAAATGCGGATTTATGGCAGAATAATAATCTGGTGTGGCATTCAAACCCGCATAAAATCACTGTTTTTCAGTCCTGGCGCTATAAATGAAAAAAACCATCAGAACATAAGGAAAAGTAATTAAGTGCAGGGTGAATGAAATCTCGGTAATCGTGATTATTTATTCAAATGGATAAAGGCCGTCCAGGGCGATTGATCCAGGTCATCGCCGACAGAGGCTAAAAATGGCAGGCTTGTCCCCTTTCTTCGGGACGGTCTATCAGATTATGCAGTTACAGAAATTAGTCAATATGTTTGGTGGGGATCTTTTGCAGCGCTACGGACAAAAGGTTCACAAACTGACGCTGCACGGCGGCTTTAGCTGCCCGAATCGCGATGGCACCATCGGGCGTGGTGGCTGTACCTTCTGTAACGTGGCCTCGTTTGCTGACGAGGCCCAGCAGCATAAATCTATCGCTGAACAGCTCGCCCATCAGGCGAGTCTGGTGAACCGCGCGAAGCAGTATCTGGCCTATTTCCAGGCCTACACCAGTACATGGGCGGAAGTGCAGGTGCTGCGCGCTATGTATCAGCAGGCGGTTGCTCAGGCGAACATTGTCGGGCTGTGCGTGGGGACGCGTCCGGACTGCGTGCCGGAGGCCGTGCTGGATTTACTTAGCGAGTACAAAGAAAAGGGCTACGAGATCTGGCTGGAGCTGGGCTTGCAGACCGCGCACGACAAAACCCTGCACCGTATCAATCGCGGGCATGATTTCGCCTGCTACCAGCGCACCACGCGTCTCGCCCGCGAGCGTGGATTAAAAGTCTGCTCGCATCTGATTGTCGGCTTGCCGGGAGAAGGGCAGCAGCACGGGCTGGAAACGCTGGAAAAAGTCGTCGAGACCGGCGTGGATGGCATTAAGCTGCATCCGCTGCATATTGTGAAGGGCAGCATAATGGCGAAAGCCTGGGAAGCGGGGCGGTTAAGTGGTATCGAACTCGACGACTATACGGTGACGGCGGGGGAGATGATTCGCCACACGCCGCCGGAGATTGTTTACCACCGCATCTCGGCCAGCGCCCGCCGCCCAACGCTTCTGGCACCGCTCTGGTGTGAGAACCGCTGGACGGGGATGCTGGAAATCGACCGCTATCTACAGGAGAACGGCGTGCAGGGGTCGGCGCTTGGCCGCCCGTGGGTTCCCCCGCTACCGACGACGGCCGCCTAGCAGACTTCCCAGCATGCCGCGTACTATCTGGTTGGTAATCTGACGCGTCGCGCTTTTTGCCATGGTCTGAACCACGCCATCGCGTTTGCCGCCGCGTGGCCCGGTGCTGCCGAACAGAATATCTTTCAGCCCGCCGAGAATGCCGTCGTCCACGGCAACAGATTGCCCTTTGGCGGCAGGCGCATCCTGCGATTCGGCAGTCGCCTGCACCCCTTTTTGCAGCATCTCGAACGCGGATTCGCGATCCACCTCGTCTTCATACTTCCCGTACACCGGGGAGTGGTTAATCAGGCCGTTACGTTCATCGTCCGTTACCGGCCCCATACGCGAGCAGGGCGCAATCACCATCGCACGCTCGACAACTGTCGGGCTGCCTTTTGCATCGAGGAACGAAATCAGCGCTTCACCGGTGCCCAGCGCCTGAATGGCGGTTTCGGTATCAAAGGCCGGATTGGCGCGCATGGTTTGCGCCGCGGCTTTCACCGCTTTCTGATCTTTCGGCGTAAAGGCGCGCAGGGCGTGCTGCACGCGGTTACCTAGCTGCCCCAGTACGTTGTCCGGAATATCCGACGGGTTTTGCGATACAAACCAGACCCCGACGCCTTTGGAGCGGATCAGGCGGATAACCTGTTCAATTTTATCCAGCAGCACCTGCGGCGCGTCGTTAAACAACAGGTGCGCTTCGTCAAAGAAGAACACCAGTTTGGGTTTTTCCAGATCGCCTGCTTCCGGCAGTTGTTCGTACAGTTCAGAGAGCATCCACAGCAGGCTGGCGGCGTAAAGCTTCGGCATCTGGTAGAGCTTCTCTGCGCTCAGAATGTTGATGATGCCTTTGCCGCTGCTGTCGGTGCGCATCCAGTCTTTGATATCCAGCATTGGCTCGCCGAAGAAGTGTTCGGCCCCCTGTTGCTCCAGCGTCAGGAGCCCGCGCTGAATGGCGCCCACCGAGGCGCTGCTGATATTGCCGTACTGGTTCTGGAAGGATTTGGCGTTATCGCCAATGTACTGGGTGATGGCGCGCAGATCTTTGAAGTCGAGCAGCAGTAGCCCCTGATCGTCGGCGATACGGAAGATAATGTTCAGCACCCCGGACTGCACGTCGTTGAGGTTAAGCAGACGCGCCAGCAGCAGCGGGCCGAGGTCGGAGACGGTGGCACGCACCGGATGCCCTTTTTCGCCGAAGATATCCCAGGCCACCACCGGATTACCGTGCGGCGTCCAGTCCGTGATGCCGATATTTTTCAGGCGCTCGAGGAGTTTTTCTGACGCTGCGCCTTCCTGAGCCACCCCGGTTAAATCGCCCTTCACGTCAGCCATAAAAACCGGCACGCCAGTCTCTGACAGCGACTCAGCCAGCTTTTGCAGGGTGACGGTTTTTCCCGTCCCGGTCGCGCCGGTGATCAGGCCATGACGGTTCGCCATCGCGGGCAGTAAAAACAGCTCTTTTTCCAGCGTCCTGGCGATTAACAATGGTGTACTCATGATGCACGTCCTCTCGTAGTCCTGGGTGGAGTATAGGCAACCTGACGGCAAAATGTCTCCGTAAATTCCTCACTTTGCGGCGCATTATCCAGTGCGGACTATGCTTTTGCATACGGTAAACAAAATTTTGGGAAACTATGTCCAGATTCTTTTTTAACGACCGCAAACAGCTTGTCAACGATGCCATTGAAGGCATACTTCTCTCGGCGCCGCACGGTAATCTCGTCAAACTGGATATCGATCCGGCCATCCGCGTGGTGGCACGCGCCGACTGGGATAAAAGCCGCGTGGCGGTGATCTCTGGTGGCGGCTCCGGCCATGAACCGGCACATGCCGGGTTCGTCGGTAAAGGCATGCTTACCGCAGCGGTGTGTGGCGATCTGTTCGCTTCCCCAAGCGTGGATGCGGTCCTCAATGCCATTGTGGCGGTGACGGGCGACCGTGGCTGCCTGCTGATTGTGAAAAACTACACCGGCGACCGGCTTAACTTTGGCCTGGCGGCGGAAAAAGCCAAACGCTACGGCCTGAAGGTCGAGATGGTTATCGTGGCGGATGATATCGCCCTGCCGGATAACAAGCAGCCGCGTGGTATCGCGGGAACGGCGCTGGTGCATAAGATTGCGGGATATGCGGCAGAGCAGGGGAAATCGCTAAACGACGTGCGGGATATTGCGCAACAGGCCTGCGATAACCTCTGGAGCCTGGGGGTTGCGATGCAAACCTGTAACCTGCCGGGTAGCGACGATGAAGAGGGGCGCATTAAACAAGGCCATGTCGAGCTGGGGCTGGGTATTCACGGCGAGCCGGGAGCATCCGTCGTGGATACGCAAAACAGCAAAGCCATCATCGACACGCTGGTGACGCCGCTAAAAGCCCAGGCGGGTGACGGGCGCTTTGCGGTGCTGATCAACAACCTCGGCGGCGTGTCGGCGCTGGAGATGGCTCTGCTCACCAAAGAGCTGGCGCATTCGGCATTGAAAGAGAACATTGCGTATCTGATTGGCCCGGCGCCGCTGGTGAGTGCGCTGGATATGAAAGGCTTTTCGCTAACGCTGTTAAAGCTCAACGATTTCTTCGAGAAGGCGATACACGCCGGAGTCGAGACGCTGGGCTGGCAGAAGCCAGTCGCGTTCGCGCCCCTGCGTACCGTCCCCCATAGCGCCCTTCATGACCGCGTGGAATATACCCCGTCGGACAATCGGCAGGTGAGCGAGGCCGTCGCCTCGGTAACGAACACATTGATCCAGCTGGAAAATCGCCTTAACGCGCTGGATGCCAAAGTAGGCGATGGCGATACGGGCTCCACCTTTGCGCAAGGGGCGCGGGATATTGCGCAGCGACTTGAGGAGAACAACCTGCCCCTTAACGACGTGCCGACATTACTCCTGCTGGTAGGCGAGCGGCTGGCAACGGTGATGGGCGGATCGAGTGGGGTGTTGATGTCGATCTTCTTCACGGCGGCAGGGCAAAAGCTTCACGATGGACAGCCGCTACCTGAAGCATTGCTGAGCGGACTGGCGCAGATGAAGCAGTATGGCGGTGCAGATCTCGGCGATCGTACGCTGATCGATGCCCTGCAACCGGCGCTCGAGGCGTTACAGAAAGGCAATATTCAGGCGGCAGCGCAGGCTGCGCAGCAGGGCGCCGAAGCAACGGCGAAAATGGCGAAAGCCGGCGCGGGGCGCTCGTCGTACGTGAATAAAGAGAATCTGGACGGGGTGATGGATCCGGGAGCGGTCGCGGTGGCGGAAGTGTTTAAGACCATGGTAGATGCAAAACGGTAACAACCGTTACCGTTTTTAGTGTTTGCGCCCTCTCCCTGTGGGAGAGGGTTGGGGTGAGGGCATCAGGCCGCACATTCCCCGGCAAACTCACATCAGAAATCCGCTTTCAACACCACGCGGTAGCGGGCTTTGCCATCGCGCACGTGCTGGATCGCTTCGTTGATTTTTGACATCGGATACAGCTCGGTGGTTGGCGTCACTTTTGTGCGTCCGGCAAACTTCATCAGCTTGCGCAGCTCGTACGGTGTCCCGGTCGCGGAACCTGACACGCTGCGATCCCCGCCGATCAGGGTAAACGCCGGAACCGGCAGCGGCTTCATCACCGCACCCACGGTGTGGAAGTTACCGCCGTATGCCAGGGCTTCAAAGTACGGCTGCCAGTCGAGATCGACGTTCACGGTATTGATGATCAGATCAAACTGACCCGCCAGTGCGGTAAGCGCCTGCGGATCGCGGCTGTTCACCACTTTATCCGCACCCATCGCCAGCACTTCCTGTTCTTTCGCCGGGTTAGAGCTGAACGCCGTCACTTCACAGCCCATCGCGTGCAGCAGCTTGATGGCGATATGGCCCAGACCGCCAATTCCGATCACGCCTACGCGGCTGGTGGCGGTGACGTGATGCATCAGCAGCGGTTTAAAGACGGTGATACCGCCACACAGCAGCGGACCGGCGGATTCGATATCAATGCTGTCCGGCAGCGGGATAACCCATTGCCAGTCGGCGCGCAGCTTATCGGCGAAACCGCCCTTGTTAAGGATGGTCGGCGTTGCGCCCTCAAGGCAGTTGATCTGGTTGCCGCTGATACAGGCGTCGCAGTGGCCGCAGCTGCGTGCCGTCCAGCCGATACCCACGCGCTGGCCCACTTTCAGCCCTTTGTCCTGCGCGGCGCTGCCGAGCGCCACGACGCGGCCAATGACTTCGTGCCCGGCCACCAGCGGATAGCTGGAGAAGCCCCATTCGTTATCGATCATCGAGAGATCTGAGTGGCAGATCCCGCAGTAATCAACCTGTACTTCGACGTCTTCCGCTTTTAGTTCGCCCGCATCGTACTCGTACAGCTCAAGTTCTGCACCCGCCTGCGGTGCGGCGTAGCTTTTTATCTTCGACATCGCATTTCCCCTGTTTTGGTGTGAACTGTGAGTGTAGAGCATTCAGTTTACAGACGCTTAACAGAAGACGGCAGGAACGAAACTTACAGACTTTTCAGCATCCTGACTTCGCAGTCCACGTGGCCCGTGCAGCCCAGTGGCGCATCGATATGCTCAAAGCCGAGATGTTCATACAGGCCAATGGCCTCTTTAAGGAAAGCGGTGGTTTCAAGGTAGCAACGTTTAAAGCCCTGTGAGCGTGCATGTTCCAGGGCGACCAGCGCCAGCTTTTTCGCCAGGCCTTGTCCGCGTATCGTTGGCAGGAAATACATTTTCTGGAGTTCACAGATATCCGGCTCGCTGCAAAGCAGTGGGGCAATGCCGCCGCCGCCCACGACCTGGCCGTCCTGCTCGATGACCCAGTAGGCATGGCCCGGCTGGCTGTACAGCTGAAAAAGTTCGTCCAGATTGGGGTCGGCCACGGTGTAGCCTTTGTCGGCGGTCAGGCCATATTCGGCAGAAACCGTGCGGATAACGGCGGCGATAGCCGGGTTGTCTTGCTCAGTGATCCGACGCATTGTCGTCGCGACGGGGGTAATCACGCTCATAGCATTACTCATGACAAAAATTGACACACAACTGCTGTTAATAGCACCGCAGAAAGGGGAGTGCAAGCGAGGAGTTTTCAGGAAGGATACCCCTTACGCCCTGAAGCGTAAGGGGTAAAAGCATTACAGGGCTGCGATAACCGCCTGCTGCTCGATCAGTTTGGTCTTCGCATCGGCGAAGGCAACCAGACGCTCACGCTCTTTGGCTATGACCGCTTCCGGCGCGCGGGCCACAAAGCCTTCGTTCGCCAGTTTGCTTTCGATTTTGCCAATTTCCACGTCGACTTTCGCCACTTCTTTCGCCAGACGCGCCAGCTCCGCGTCTTTGTCGATCAGACCCGCCATCGGGATCAGCAGCTCCGCGCCGTCGATGATTTTGGTCACGGAAACCGGACCTTTGTCATCGGCAGGCAGCACGGTGATGCTTTCCAGACGCGCCATGGTTTTCAGGAAGGTGTTGTTCTCGGTGACGCGACGAACGGCAGCTTCGCTGCAACCGCGCAGCAGCAGCTCCAGTGGTTTACCCGGAGCGATGTTCATTTCCGCGCGGATGTTACGTACCGCAACAATCGCCTGTTTCAGCCACTCGGTATCCGCAGACGCGGCTTCATCCACTTTCGCGGCGTCGAATGCCGGGAACGGCTGGAGCATGATGGTATCGGCATTAATACCGGCAATCACCTTCACGCGCTGCCAGATGGTTTCGGTGATGAATGGAATGATCGGGTGCGCAAGGCGCAGCAGACCTTCCAGAACGGTAATCAGCGTATTACGCGTGCCGCGCAGTTCCGCTTCAGAACCGCCGTTCATGACCGGCTTCGCCAGCTCCAGGTACCAGTCGCAGAACTGGTTCCAGGTGAATTCGTACAGGATGCCTGCCGCGATGTCGAAGCGGTAGCTGTCCAGCGCGTCGCGGAATGCTTTCACCGTCTGGTTAAATTCCGCCAGGATCCAGCGGTCTGCCAGAGACAGGGTCATTTCGCCGCCGTTGAAGCCGCAATCCTGATCTTCGGTGTTCATCAGCACGAAGCGGCTGGCGTTCCACAGCTTGTTACAGAAGTTACGGTAACCTTCCAGACGCTTCATATCCCAGTTGATGTCACGACCGGTGGAGGCCAGCGCCGCCAGGGTGAAGCGCAGGGCGTCGGTACCGTGAGATTCGATCCCGTTCGGGAACTGCTTCTCGGTACGCTTGCGGATTTTCTCTGCCAGCTGCGGCTGCATCATGTTGCCGGTACGTTTTTCCAGCAGCTCTTCCAGAGAGATACCATCGACCATGTCCAGCGGGTCGATAACGTTACCCTTGGATTTGGACATCTTCTGGCCTTCATCGTCGCGGATCAGGCCGGTCATATAGACGGTATGGAACGGAACCTGCGGCTTGCCGTCTTCGTCTTTGATGAAGTGCATGGTCATCATGATCATGCGGGCAATCCAGAAGAAGATGATGTCGAAGCCGGAGACCATCACGCTGGTTGGGTGGAACTGACGCAGCGCGTCGGTGTTTTCCGGCCAGCCGAGGGTGGAGAAGGTCCACAGCGCGGAGGAGAACCAGGTATCCAGCACGTCTTCGTCCTGGCGCAGGGCAACATCCGCGCCCAGGTTGTTTTCCTGACGCACTTCCTCTTCGGTGCGGCCAACGTAGACATTGCCTTCGTTGTCGTACCATGCCGGGATACGGTGACCCCACCACAGCTGACGGGAAATACACCAGTCCTGAATATCGCGCATCCAGGAGAAGTACATGTTTTCGTACTGCTTCGGCACGAACTGAATGCTGCCGTTCTCAACCGCTTCCACAGCCGGTTTCGCCAGCACGTCGGCACGCACGTACCACTGGTCGGTCAGCATTGGCTCGATAACCACGCCGCCACGGTCGCCGTACGGCACGGTCAGATCGTGAGGTTTAATCTCTTCCAGCAGGCCGAGTGCGTCAACGGCGGCTACGATGGCTTTACGCGCGGCAAAGCGCTCCAGCTTCTGGAACTCAGCCGGGATGTCGCTGGAATAAACGTCGGATTCGTTGCCTTTGGTGTCATACACTTCTGCGCTTTCGCGGATATCGCCGTCGAAGGTCAGAATGTTGATCATCGGAAGTTGATGACGACGACCGACTTCATAGTCGTTGAAGTCATGCGCCGGGGTGATTTTCACGCAGCCGGTGCCTTTTTCCATGTCGGCGTGTTCGTCGCCCACAATCGGAATACGGCGGTTCACCAGCGGCAGTACCACGAATTTGCCGATCAGATCTTTATAACGCGGATCTTCCGGGTTAACGGCCACGCCGGTATCGCCCAGCAGGGTTTCCGGACGGGTGGTCGCCACCACCAGGTAATCTTTACCGTCGGCGGTTTTTGCGCCGTCGGCCAGCGGATAGCGGATGTGCCACATGGAGCCTTTAGACTCGCGGTTTTCCACTTCCAGGTCAGAGATGGCGGTGCGCAGTTTCGGGTCCCAGTTGACCAGGCGCTTGCCACGATAAATCAGGTCTTCTTTGTACAGGCGCACAAAGACTTCTTTCACGGCGTTGGACAGGCCTTCATCCATGGTGAAGCGCTCGCGCTCCCAGTCTACGGAGTTGCCGAGACGGCGCATCTGACGGGTAATGGTGCCGCCGGATTCTGCCTTCCACTGCCAGATTTTGTCGATGAACGCGTCGCGACCGTAGTCGTGGCGGGTTTTACCCTCTTCAGCGGCAATTTTACGCTCAACCACCATCTGGGTCGCGATACCCGCGTGGTCAGTCCCCGCCTGCCACAGGGTGTTTTTGCCCTGCATGCGCTGGTAGCGGATCATGGTATCCATGATGGTCTGCTGGAAAGCATGCCCCATATGCAAACTGCCGGTGACGTTCGGCGGCGGGATCATGATGCAGAAGGACTCTTTGCTTTCGTCGCCGTTAGGCTTGAAATAGCCCTGCTGTTCCCAGTGCTCGTAAAGCGGCTGTTCGATATCGCGTGGGTTATATGTCTTTTCCATTATTTCCAGGTTGCCGTATTCAGGTTAAAACCGGCCAGGCGGTACGCTTTGTAGCGTTCGCGCGCCAGTTGTTTCAAAGATTCTTCGTAAGGGACAAAGTCTACCACTTCTGTGAAAGCGGTGGCAAAATCTGCAAAGTCTGTCCGCAGGCTAATGAGAATGTCGCGCGCGCTGCTGTTGCGTTTTTGCGGCCAGGCAATCTCCACCGGTGCCCCGCCGCGTGGACCTTCGCCCGACAGGTTATGCGGAACAAAACTCTCCGGCGGGCGCGCCCATAGCGCTTCATCCAGGCGAATCGCCTGCTGCTCATCTTCACAGGCAATCAGAACGCGTTTACCTGCGCGCCAACGTTCTGCGGCAATTTCACACACCAGCTGTTCAACGGCGCTGAGGCCATCCTGATGGGTGTCGTTGTCCAGAAGGTAGAACGTTGCATTCTTCATATATGGGGCTTCTTGTCGTGGATTTAAATGCAAAGCCGGGTGGCGCTTCGCTTACCCGGCCTACGGTTGAGTGGCGTATAGGCCGGGTAAGGCGTAGCCGCCACCCGGCGTTTTTCATCACTCGTCGCCGTTAAAACCCGCACGATTGAGCAGGAACTGCGACAGCAGCGCCACCGGACGACCAGTTGCGCCTTTGGCTTTGCCGGAGCGCCATGCGGTCCCCGCGATGTCCAGGTGCGCCCAGTTGTACTTGCGGGTGAAACGCGCCAGGAAGCAGCCTGCGGTGATTGCTCCGCCAGGACGACCGCCGATGTTCGCCATGTCTGCGAAGTTAGACTCCAGCTGTTCCTGGAACTCGTCCCCCAGCGGCAGACGCCACGCGCGGTCGCCGGCCTGCTCGGACGCGCCGATCAGCTCGTGCGCCAGCGGGTTGTGGTTCGACATCAGGCCGGTGATGTGGTGCCCCAGCGCGATCACGCAGGCGCCGGTCAGGGTAGCCACATCGATAACCGCTTCAGGTTCGAAGCGCTCAACGTAGGTCAGCACGTCGCACAGCACCAGACGGCCTTCGGCGTCGGTGTTCAGCACCTCAACGGTCTGGCCGGACATGGTGGTCAGCACATCACCCGGACGATAAGCGCGGCCGCCAGGCATGTTTTCGCAGCCCGCCAGCACGCCGATCACGTTGATAGGCAACTGAAGTTCCGCGACCATGCGCATAACGCCGTAAACCGCCGCTGCGCCACACATGTCGTACTTCATCTCATCCATGCCTTCTGAAGGCTTGATGGAGATACCGCCGGAGTCGAAGGTCAGCCCTTTACCGACGAGCACGATGGGTCGCGCATCTTCTGACGGATTGCCCTTGTACTCAATGACCGACATCAGGGATTCGTTCTGGGAGCCGTTACCGACCGCCAGATAAGAGTGCATCCCCAGCTCTTTCATCTGCTGTTCGCCGATAACGCGGGTGATGACGTTCTTGCTGTAAGCGTCAGCCAGCTGGCGCGCCTGAGACGCCAGGTACGCGGCGTTACAGATGTTTGGCGGCATATTGCCAAGATCTTTTGCCGCTTTAATACCGGCGGCAATGGCCAGACCGTGCTGAATGGCGCGCTCGCCGCTGGTCAGCTCGCGACGGGTTGGCACGTTAAAGACCATTTTACGCAGCGGGCGACGCGGCTCGCTTTTGGTGGTCTTCAGCTGATCAAAGCTGTAGAGGCTCTCTTTTGCGGTTTCGACGGCCTGGCGCACTTTCCAGTACGTGTTGCGGCCCTTAACGTGCAGCTCCGTCAGGAAGCAGACGGCTTCCATCGAACCAGTATCATTCAGTGTATTAATGGTTTTCTGAATAACCTGCTTGTACTGGCGCTCATCAAGCTCACGTTCTTTACCACAGCCAATCAGCAGAATACGCTCGGACAGGACGTTCGGAACATGGTGCAGCAACAAGGTCTGCCCTGGTTTGCCTTCCAGTTCGCCACGGCGCAGCAGGGCGCTGATATAGCCGTCGCTGATTTTATCGAGTTGCTCGGCGATCGGGGAGAGTCGGCGTGGTTCAAAGACGCCCACAACGATGCAGGCACTCCGCTGTTTCTCCGGGCTACCGCTTTTTACACTGAACTCCATGCACTACGCTCCTGAATCTTAAAGACAACGGCGGCGGCTACGGATAGAATTGAAACCTTTCGTAACTCATGTCCGCCGTTGTGGTGACTTCGTGTTAATCTTACGTTACTACGGTTTCGACACGTCAATAAATGTCATGAAGCGCGAATCCGCCGGGTTTTTTAATCTTAGCGATGATTTCGACGACTCAAGAGAATAAATGACGTTTAAGCCATGAAACAAGCTAAATTCCTGCATAAGACGAGTTTTAACGGGCGTATTTAAAGTGATAATCATAAGATATCTGGTTCGGGAGACGCTGAAGAGCCAACTGGCGATCCTCTTTATCCTCCTTCTGATCTTTTTCTGTCAGAAGCTGGTCAGGATCCTCGGCGCGGCGGTTGATGGCGAAATCCCAACGAATCTGGTGCTTTCCCTGCTCGGGCTTGGCGTGCCGGAAATGGCGCAGCTTATCCTGCCGTTAAGCCTGTTCCTTGGTCTGCTGATGACCCTGGGTAAGCTCTATACCGAAAGCGAAATCACCGTGATGCATGCCTGCGGCCTCAGTAAAGCCGTACTGGTAAAGGCAGCCATGGTGCTGGCGCTGTTTACGGGCATAGTTGCTGCGGTTAACGTCATGTGGGCGGGGCCGACCTCGTCCCGTCATCAGGATGAGGTGCTGGCGGAAGCAAAAGCTAACCCGGGGCTGGCGGCGCTGGCGCAGGGGCAGTTCCAGCAGGCGACCGACGGTAACTCCGTGCTGTTTATCGAAAGCGTCGATGGCAACCGCTTCAATGACGTGTTTCTTGCTCAACTGCGCCCGAAAGGTAACGCTCGCCCTTCTGTGGTGGTAGCGGACTCCGGTCAGCTGGCGCAGCGTAAAGACGGCTCTCAGGTTGTCACGCTGAACAAAGGAACGCGTTTCGAAGGCACGGCTATGCTGCGCGACTTCCGTATTACTGATTTCCAGAACTACCAGGCCATCATTGGTCATCAGGCCGTCGCGCTCGATCCCACGGATACTGAGCAGATGGATATGCGCACCTTAATGAATACCGATACCGATCGTGCGCGTGCTGAACTGCACTGGCGTATCACGCTGGTATTCACCGTATTTATGATGGCGCTGATGGTGGTTCCGCTGAGCGTGGTGAACCCGCGTCAGGGCCGCGTGCTGTCGATGCTGCCTGCGATGCTGCTGTATCTGGTGTTCTTCCTGCTGCAAACCTCAATCAAGTCTAACGGCGGGAAAGGAAAAATTGACCCGATGATCTGGACCTGGGTCGTGAATGGTTTGTATCTGCTGCTGGCAGTCGGACTCAACTTGTGGGACACGGTGCCTGTGCGTCGTCTTCGTGCCCGGTTTACGCGTAAAGGAGCCATCTAATGCAGGCGTTTGGCGTACTTGACCGCTATATCGGTAAAACGATTTTCACCACCATCATGATGACCCTGTTCATGCTGGTGTCGCTCTCGGGCATTATCAAATTTGTCGACCAGCTGAAAAAAGCCGGGCAGGGGAGTTACGACGCGTTGGGTGCCGGGATGTATACCCTGCTCAGCGTACCAAAAGATGTGCAGATCTTCTTCCCGATGGCGGCCCTGCTGGGGGCGCTGCTGGGCCTGGGGATGCTGGCTCAGCGTAGCGAGCTGGTGGTGATGCAGGCATCGGGCTTTACCCGTATGCAGGTTGCGCTGTCGGTGATGAAAACCGCGATCCCGCTGGTGCTGTTGACCATGGCGATTGGCGAATGGGTTGCGCCGCAGGGCGAACAGATGGCGCGTAACTACCGTGCTCAGGCTATGTACGGCGGTTCACTGCTCTCCACGCAGCAGGGGTTATGGGCGAAAGATGGTCAGAACTTTGTCTATATCGAACGCGTGAAAGGGGACGATGAACTGGGCGGCGTGAGCATCTATGCCTTCAATAACGATCGTCGTTTGCAGTCGGTGCGTTATGCCGCCTCCGCTAAATTTGATGCGAACAACAAGCTGTGGCGGTTATCCCAGGTTGATGAATCTGACCTGACGAACCCGAAACAGATCACCGGTTCGCAGACCGTGAGCGGTACCTGGAAAACCAACCTGACGCCGGACAAGCTTGGCGTGGTAGCGCTCGATCCCGATGCGCTCTCCATCAGCGGTCTGCATAACTACGTGAAGTATCTGAAATCGAGCGGACAGGATGCGGGGCGTTACCAGCTCAACATGTGGAGCAAAATCTTCCAGCCGCTGTCCGTGGCGGTGATGATGCTGATGGCGCTGTCGTTCATCTTTGGACCGCTGCGTAGCGTGCCGATGGGGGTTCGCGTGGTAACCGGTATCAGCTTTGGTTTCGTGTTCTACGTCCTCGATCAGATTTTCGGCCCGCTGACGCTGGTGTATGGCATTCCGCCAATTATCGGCGCGCTGTTGCCGAGCGCCAGTTTCTTCCTGATCAGCCTCTGGATGCTGCTAAAACGCTCCTGATAAACCTTCTTCCTCGCTCCCGGTTGCCCGGGGGCGAGGCTAATCTCCTGTTTCACCCCGCACTTTTTCTCACAACCTTCAACGCCTCGCCGTGAATTTGAGTATTATTGAGCGATAAAGTCGTGAAGGGATCCTCTATGAAGCAAATTCGAATGCTGGCCCAGTACTACGTCGACCTGATGATGAAGCTCGGGCTGGTGCGTTTTTCCATGCTGCTGGCGCTGGCGCTGGTCGTTCTGGCCATCGTCGTGCAAATGGCCGTAACCATGGTTCTGCATGGTCAGGTCGAGAGCATCGACGTGATCCGCTCTATTTTCTTTGGCCTGCTGATTACCCCATGGGCGGTCTATTTCCTCTCCGTGGTGGTTGAGCAGCTGGAAGAGTCCCGACAGCGTTTATCGAAACTGGTGGATAAGCTGGAAGAGATGCGCGAGCGCGATCTCAAACTCAACGTTCAGCTTAAGGACAACATTGCCCAGCTGAATCAGGAAATTTCAGACCGTGAGAAGGCGGAAGCCGAGCGTCAGACCACGCTTGAGCAGCTAAAAGTTGAGATGAAAGAGCGTGAAGTGACGCAGATCCAGCTTGAACAGCAATCCTCTTTCCTGCGTTCGTTCCTCGATGCGTCGCCGGATCTGGTGTTCTACCGTAATGAAGATAAAGAGTTCTCCGGTTGTAACCGGGCCATGGAACTGTTGACCGGGAAAAGCGAAAAGCAGCTGATCCACCTGAAACCTCAGGATGTCTATTCCGAAGAGGCGGCAGCAAAAGTGATGGAGACGGATGAAAAGGTCTTCCGCCACAACGTTTCGCTGACCTATGAGCAGTGGCTGGACTACCCCGACGGGCGCAAAGCCTGCTTTGAGATCCGCAAAGTGCCTTATTACGACCGGGTGGGGAAACGTCATGGGCTGATGGGCTTTGGCCGTGATATCACCGAGCGTAAGCGCTATCAGGATGCGCTGGAGCGCGCCAGCCGGGATAAAACCACCTTCATCTCCACCATCAGCCATGAACTGCGCACCCCGCTGAATGGCATTGTGGGACTGAGCCGCATTCTGCTGGATACCGAGCTGACCAGCGAGCAGGAAAAATACCTCAAAACGATCCACGTCTCGGCGGTCACGCTGGGCAATATCTTCAATGATATTATCGACATGGATAAGATGGAGCGCCGTAAAGTTCAGCTCGACAACCAGCCGGTTGATTTTACCGGCTTCCTCGCGGACCTGGAAAACTTGTCAGGTTTACAGGCTCAGCAAAAAGGGTTGAGCTTTGTGATGGAGCCAACGCTGCCGTTGCCGCATAAAGTGGTGACGGACGGCACGCGTCTGCGTCAGATCCTGTGGAACCTCATCAGCAACGCCGTGAAGTTTACCCAGAAGGGGCAGGTTGCGGTGCGCATTCGCTATGACGAAGGCGACATGCTGCACTTTGAAGTTGAGGACTCGGGGATCGGCATTCCTCAGGAGGAGCAGGATAAGATCTTCGCCATGTATTATCAGGTTAAAGACAGCCACGGCGGTAAACCGGCGACCGGTACGGGCATTGGCCTGGCGGTGTCGAAACGTCTGGCGAAAAGTATGGGCGGGGATATCACCGTTGCCAGCCAGCCGGGTAAAGGCTCCACCTTTACGCTTACCGTCCACGCGCCTGCCGTGGCGGAAGAGGTGGAAGATACGTTTGAGAACGACGATATGCCGCTGCCAGCCCTGCACGTCCTGCTGGTGGAAGATATTGAGCTGAACGTCATTGTCGCCCGGTCGGTACTGGAAAAACTCGGTAACAGCGTGGATGTGGCGATGACCGGCAAAGCCGCGCTGGAGATGTTCACGCCGGGCGAGTACGACCTGGTGCTGCTGGATATTCAGCTACCGGACATGACCGGGCTGGATATCTCCCGCGAGCTGACGCGCAAATATGCTCCTGACGAGCTGCCGCCGCTGGTGGCGTTGACCGCAAACGTGCTGAAAGATAAAAAAGAGTACCTCGAGGCCGGTATGGACGATGTGCTCAGCAAGCCGCTGGCGGTACCTGCCCTGACGGCGATGATCAAGAAGTTCTGGGATACCTGTGATGAAGAGGAGAGCACCATGACGTCTGTTGATAGCGCCAAAGCCCAAACGATACTGGATACCGCCATGCTGGAGCAGTATATCGATCTGGTGGGACCAAAACTGATCACCGATGGCCTGGCCGTGTTCGAAAAAATGATGCCGGGCTATCTGAACGTGCTCGAATCCAACCTGACGGCGCGTGACCAGAAGGGCATTGTCGAAGAGGGACATAAAATCAAAGGCGCGGCAGGATCGGTCGGGTTACGCCATCTCCAGCAGCTGGGCCAACAGATTCAGTCACCTGATTTACCTGCCTGGGAAGATAACGTAGGTGATTGGGTTGAAGAGATGAAACAAGAGTGGCAAAACGATGTGGCAGTGCTGAAGGCCTGGGTGGATGCCAGAAAAAAATGACCCCGGCTATACCGGGGTGCGCGAATACTGCGCCAACACCAGGGAAATCGTGGCTGCGCCTGATTTTTGTGGGTTGTTTTCGCATGGACGCCGCCTGAAAATTGAGGCCGCACGCAGATAAGATAGCAAATCTTAAACAGTTTGTTACATGAATCAGTGAAATGTGTGAAGCATAGCGTTTTAATCAGAATTTTTAATGTGCTTCAGCGAGTTGCATAGAAGGATCGTCAGAATGAAAAAGATTGGTGTCGTGCTGAGCGGATGTGGTGTTTACGATGGTTCAGAGATACATGAAACCGTATTAACGCTGCTGGCACTATCGCGCCAGGGGGCAGACGTTATTTGCTTCGCTCCGGATAAAACTCAGGCAGACGTGATTAATCATCTCACCGGCGAGCCAATGGCGGAAAGCCGTAACGTGCTGATTGAAGCGGCGCGTATTGTGCGCGGCGATATTCACCCGCTGACACAGGCCGATGCCGCTGAGCTTGATGCGATCATCGTGCCGGGCGGTTTTGGCGCGGCGAAAAACCTGAGCACGTTTGCAACGGAAGGCGCGGCGTGTCATGTCGATCCCGATTTGAAAGCGCTATCGCTGGCGATGCATGCGGCAGGTAAGCCGCAGGGCTTTATCTGCATTGCGCCGGCCATGCTGCCGAAAATATTTGATTTCCCGCTGCGGCTCACGATCGGAACCGACATTGATACCGCTGAGATTGTCGAGGATATGGGCGGCGAACACGTGCCATGTCCGGTAGACGACATTGTGGTGGATGAGGACAACAAGATCATCACCACGCCAGCGTATATGCTGGCGCAGAACATCGCCGAGGCTGCCGCAGGCATTGAAAAGCTGGTGGACAGAGTGCTGGTCCTGGCCGAATGAGTCGTAAATTTTCCCCCGGCGGGTGGTTGAAACGGATCCTGCTGCGTATTGTGCTGGTCCTGGCTGTGTTCTGGGGCGGCGGTATTGCGCTGTTCAGCATCCTGCCCGTCCCGTTCTCGGCCGTGATGGCAGAGCGGCAGATTAGCGCCTGGCTCTCAGGGGATTTTGGCTATGTTGCCCATTCTGACTGGGTCAGCATGGATGCTATCTCCCCGTGGATGGGGCTGGCGGTCATTGCGGCAGAAGATCAGAAATTCCCGGAGCACTGGGGTTTTGACGTGGCGGCTATCGAGAAGGCGCTGGATCATAATGAACGTCATGAAAACCGCGTCCGCGGCGCATCGACGCTTTCTCAGCAGACGGTAAAAAACCTGTTCTTATGGGACGGTCGCAGCTGGGTAAGAAAAGGGCTGGAGGCCGGGCTGACGCTGGGCGTCGAGACGGTGTGGAGCAAAAAACGCATTTTAACCGTCTACCTGAATATCGCGGAATTTGGTGACGGCGTATTTGGTGTCGAAGCGGCATCGCAGCGCTATTTTGGCAAGCCCGCCAGCAGGCTGACTATGTCCGAAGCGGCACTGCTTGCCGCTGTGCTGCCGAACCCGCTGCGTTTTAAGGCCAGCGCTCCGTCAGGCTACGTGCGAAGCCGCCAGGCGTGGATTATGCGCCAGATGCGTCAGCTGGGTGGGGAAGGGTTTATGGAGCGAAATAATCTTATGTAGGGCGGGTAAGCGAGCGCTACCCGCCGACATGGCGAACGTTAGTCTTCGTCAAACCCGGCGTTAAACAGGGCAATCACTGCCGCCAGCGCTTCTTCTTCCTGCGGGCCGGTGGCTTCGACTTCAATCTGGCGGCCTTTGGCAGAATCCAGCATCAGCAGCGCAATCACGCTGTTGGCTTCTGCCTCTGTTCCCTCGTCGTTGCGCAGCAGCACCTCAGCATCAAAACCCTGCATCAGTTCAAACAGCTTCATCGCCGGGCGCGCATGCATGCCCAGCTTGTTGGTGATTTCGACGGTCTGTTTTACGGTCATGTTTTGCGTTTTTCCAGCGTGCGATGACGGGACTGAACGTTCTTTCCGCGTGAGCGGAAGTAATCGGCCAGCTGTTCGGCAATGTAGACCGAACGATGTTTACCGCCGGTACAGCCAATCGCCACCGTCAGGTAGCTGCGATTGTTTGTTTCCAGCATAGGTAACCATAGCTCAAGGTAGCTTCGCGTCTGGTAGATAAAATTGTGAACTTCTGTGTGTCGGTCGAGGAACGCCGCCACCGGCTTATCCAGACCGGTCATCGGACGCAGTTTCGGATCCCAGTGTGGGTTCGGCAGGAAACGCACATCAAAAACGTAATCCGCATCGATAGGTATGCCGTGCTTAAAGCCGAAGGATTCAAACACCATCGTCAGTTCGCGCTCGCGCTTGCCGAGTAAGCGCGTACGCAGCATTTCCGCCAGTTCGTGGACGGACATTTCGGAAGTGTCGACAATCAGGTCGGCCCGGGAACGCAGCGGCTCAAGCAGATCGCTCTCTTTATCGATGGCGCTTTCCAGCGAAAGATTTTTACTCGAGAGCGGATGCAAACGACGTGTATCGCTGTAGCGACGGATCAGCGTGTTGCGGTCAGCGTCCAGGAACAAGAGCTGAGGCGAGAAGCATTCCGGCAGGCTGTTCATTGCCTGCTCGAAGATTTCCGGCGATTCCGGCATGTTACGCACGTCGATACTGACGGCGGCAGAGATTTGCCTGTCCGCCAGCGTCCGCGCCAGATCGGGTAACAACACTACCGGCAGGTTATCTACACAGTAAAATCCCATGTCTTCCAGCGCGCGCAGGGCCACGGACTTCCCGGACCCCGAACGACCGCTGACGATCATCAGCACCATGTTCCGTTTCTCCTCAGGGCAGCCGTTCTGAAGGCCCTTTCCCGATTATGCCTCATCCTGATTGCCTTCTGCTTCAGTGATAATTTGATAAAGCTCTTCATCACTTTGGGCTGAGCGCAGTCGACGACAAATGGTTTTATCCGCCAGACGTTTGGCAACCAGCGACAGCGTGTGCAGGTGGGTTTTGGTCTGATCGGCAGGAACCAGCAGCGCGAAGAGCAGATCCACAGGCTGGTTATCGATGGCGTCAAAAGCGATAGGCGTTTCCAGTTGCACAAACACCCCCACGGCACGCAGCGTATCTTCTTCCAGCTTGCCATGCGGGATCGCAATGCCATTGCCGATGCCGGTACTGCCCATTTTTTCACGGGTCAGAATGGCTTCAAACACGATCTGCGGCGGCAGACCCAGCTGTTTTGCGGCCAGCTCACTGATGATTTCCAGCGCACGTTTTTTGCTCTGGCAGTGAACGCCACTGCGGGTACAATCCTGGTTAAGGACATTGCTCAGTTGAAGAGCGGAATCGTTGTTTATCATAATTTCACCTAAGCGCTAACTGTACAAATGGCCTGTTGTGTTTCACAACAGGCCGTCCTGCACCCGTTAACTGCCCGGACAATTAGTGTTGTTTCAGTTTATCTTTATGTTTATTGAGCTGTCTCGCAAGCTTATCAATCAAGCCGTCGATAGCCGCGTACATGTCTTGCCCTTCCGCACTGGCATGGAGTTCCCCTCCGTTGACGTGCAGGGTCGCATCCGAGATATGCGTCACTTTCTCCACTTTCAACACAACATAGACCTGGTTGATCCTCTCGAAATACTGCTCGAGTTTCGCAAACTTAGTGTTTACAAAATCGCGTAAAGCCTCAGTAATCTCGACGTTATGTCCGGTGATATTGAGCTGCATAGTGTCTTCCTTATCGGTTGTGTCAAACCAGTTGTTTACGCTGGTTAGACGGCGGAATGGATAAAGACTCTCGATACTTCGCGACAGTACGACGTGCCACCATAATACCCTGATCGGACAGCATGGTGGTTAACTTACTGTCACTGAGTGGCTTCGCGGGGTTCTCCGCGGCGATCAACTTCTTCACCAGTGCGCGAATGGCCGTTGACGAGGCTTCGCCGCCGCCTTCGGTGTTCACGTGGCTGGAGAAGAAATACTTAAGCTCAAAAATACCGCGTGGGCTGTGCAGATACTTCTGCGTGGTCACGCGGGAAATGGTTGATTCATGCATCTCGACGGCCTGGGCGATGTCCGCCAGCACCATCGGTTTCATAAACTCTTCGCCCTGCTCAAAGAACGCCTGCTGCTGTTCGACAATACAGCGGCTGACGCGCAGCAGCGTGTCATTACGGCTCTCCAGACTCTTGATCAACCAGCGTGCTTCCTGAAGGTTGCTGCGAATATATTGATTATCAGCGTCATTACGTGCGCTGGTGCACATGGAGGCGTATTGCTGGTTGATTTGCAGGCGAGGAATGCTGTCGGCGTTCAGTTCAACGACCCACCGGCCATTGTGTTTTCTCACCAGCACATCAGGAATGACATATTCCGGTTCGCTGGTCTGGATCGACTGCCCCGGACGCGGATCAAGTGACTGGATCAGATTCACCGCTTCCTTCAGCACCTCTTCTTTCAGGCGCGTGACGCGCATCAGGGTGCGGAAGTCGTGATTCGCCAGCAGATCCAGATGATCGCTGATGATGAGCCGGGCTTCGTCAATCCACGGTGTCTCTTTGGCAAACTGCGAAAGCTGGATCAGAAGGCAGTCGCGCAGATCTTTCGCGGCGACGCCAATCGGGTCGAAACGCTGAACGCGTTTCAGGACGGCTTCAATCTCTTCCAGTTCAATCTCGTCATCGCCGATGCTTTCCAGAATCTCGTCCAGCGTCACGGTCAAATAGCCCGTGTCGTCAACGGCATCGACAATCGAGGTGGCAATGGCGCGATCGGTATCGGAGAAAGGGGTCAGCTCTACCTGCCACATCAGGTAGTCCTGAAGCGACTGGGTGGTTTCGCCCTGGTAGACCGGGAGTTCATCATCCTGGTAGTCTGCACGCGTCCCGGAAGGGGTACCCGCGGTGTAGATTTCATCCCAGCTGGCATCCAGCGGCAGTTCGTCCGGCATCTCTTTCTGTTCGAGCGCATCTACGGAGTCGAGCGTTTCTGTGTCCTGCGTCTGCTGGGCGTCTACCTCGTCATGAAGATCGGTTTGCTCCAGCAGCGGATTGCTGTCCAGCGCCTGCTGGAGTTCCTGCTGGAGTTCTAACGTGGACAGCTGCAACAGACGGATTGCCTGCTGTAGCTGCGGCGTCATGGCCAGTTGCTGGCTGAGCCGTAATTGCAAACCTTGCTTCATGTTCAGAGCGTTTTTCTCCGGTTCGGCGTGACTTAACCTCTACCCTATCAGAGTCTGAAGTCTTCCCCAAGGTACACGCGCTTAACATGCTCATCTTCGAGGATTTGCTGCGGCGTACCGTGGGCAATCAGATGGCCCTGGCTCACTATGTAGGCGCGCTCACACACGGCCAGCGTTTCACGAACGTTGTGGTCCGTGATCAGTACGCCAAGCCCGCTATCGCGCAGGTGCTCAATAATACGTTTGATATCGATAACGGAGATGGGGTCAACGCCCGCAAACGGTTCATCCAGCAGGATGAATTTTGGGTTTGCTGCCAGCGCGCGCGCAATCTCAACGCGGCGGCGTTCACCACCGGACAGCGCCTGACCGAGGCTGTCACGCAGATGTTCGATATGAAACTCTTCCATCAGCTCGTTCGCACGGTCAGTGCGCTGCTCGCTGGTCAGATCGTCACGGATCTGGAGCACGGCCATCAGGTTGTCGAACACGCTTAAGCGGCGGAAGATGGAGGCTTCCTGCGGCAGATAGCCGATGCCACGACGCGCGCGGGCATGCAGCGGCAGCAGGCTGATATCTTCATCATCGATGATGATGTTGCCGGCGTCACGCGGGACGATGCCCACCACCATGTAGAAGGTCGTGGTTTTACCCGCCCCGTTAGGGCCAAGCAAACCCACGATTTCGCCGGAGTTGACGGTCAGACTGACATCTTCGACGACGCGGCGGCCCTTATACGCTTTCGCGAGGTTTTTTGCAGTTAAAGTTGCCATAACGAATTAGTTACTCTTTTTCTTTGCCGGAGCCTGACCGTTGTTCTTGTCCTGCAACTGCGAAGGCACAAGCACGGTCGTGACGCGTTTGCCTTTTTCGCTGGAGGCCTGCATTTTCTGCTCTTTCACCAGATAGGTGATCTTGTCGCCTTTGATATTGCTGTCCAGCTGTTCCAGGTAAGCATTACCGGTCAGGATGACCAGATCCTTCGCCAGTTCATAGTGCATATGCGAGGCATGGCCTTTCACCGGCTTGCCGTTGTCCTGCATCTGGTAGAAGGTAGCCGGGTTGCCATAACCATCGATAATCTCTTTGCCCTGCTCGCCGCCCGGACGGGTAACGACCACTTTGTCGGCGTTGATTTTGATGGTGCCCTGGGTCATGACGACGTTGCCGGTAAAGGTGACGACATTACCCTGCATATCCAGAGACTGGGTATCGGATTCAATATGAATCGGCTGTTCGGTGTCGCCAGTCACAGCAAGCGCGGGAAGACTGGCCGCCAGCAGCGCGCTGGCGATAACAACTTTAAGGCTGAGTTTGTTTGTTTTGAATTTCATAGGAGGTTCTAACCTTTTCAATCAGCTCGGCGTTTTTGCTGCGTAAGTTCCCGCGCATTCTTAAACCGCTGGAATTAAATGTTGTGCCATACAGGGTGACGAGATCCTGCGACGTGACATCCTGGGTGACCAGGTTGATCTGGGCGTTATCCGTCGTAATTTTTCGCAGTTGCGCGTCAGCGGTCAGGGCGTTGACTTCAACGTGACCATACAGGTAAAGCATACGGTCATTTGTCAGTTTTGCCCGGTCAGACTTGATTGACCACGTCGGCACTTTGTCCGTATCAAAGGTGGTCATGACCGGTTGGGTAAACCACGAGGTACCGTCATCTGAAAAATATTCTACATGCTGAGCAACGAGGCGATAGTTCAGCGCGCCTTCCGGGCTATAGACCACGGTGTCGCTGTGATCGCTTTTATAGGTCGGGTCGCTCGTGTTAACCACTTCCGCTTGCGTATCATCGCGGTCAGCGAGGTTGACGCCAATCAGTACCAGGGCGACAAGCGCAAGCAGAATGATAACCCAACGTCTGGTTTTACTCATATCGATTGCCCTTTCGCCTCATCAAGCTTGCCCTGCGCCAGCAGAAGCAGATCGCAGACTTCACGGACGGCGCCGCGGCCACCGTGAATATGGGTAACGTAATCAGCACGCGGGATCAGCAGCGGGTGCGCGTCAGCCACCGCGATGCTCAGACCCACCTCCGCCATCACTGGCCAGTCGATCAAATCATCCCCGACGTATGCCACATTCTCTGGTGCAATGGCCAGTTTTCCCAGCAGATCCCGGAAGGCGACCATCTTATCAGACTGCCCCTGATAGAGATGGGTAATGCCCAGCGTTTCACACCGATCTTCTACCAGTTTAGCTTTCCGCCCGGTGATGATAGCAACTTCAATACCGGACGTGAGCGCACAGCGGATACCGTAACCGTCGCGAACGTTAAAGGCTTTCAGCTCTTCGCCGTTATTGCCCATATAAATCAGACCGTCGGAGAGCACACCATCCACATCGAGGATCAGCAGGCGGATATTTTCCGCCTTTGCCATCATCTGGGCGCTCACCGGGCCATAACAGGTTGCAAGGGATGCACCCGCATTACTCATTGTCTTATCCTTCATTACACTACGCCAGCGCGCAGCAGATCATGCATATGTACCACACCCAGCAGTTGGTCGCCATCGGCAACCATCACTGAGGTAATATGACGGGACTGCATCAGGTTCAGCACATCGACCGCCAGTGTGCCCGGACGGACGCGGATCCCGCCAGGCGTCATCACATCAGCGATGCCCAGCGTTCGGACATCCACACCCATATCGAATACCCGGCGCAGGTCGCCGTCGGTGAAAATGCCCTGAATCTTCATTAGATCGTCGCAGATAACCGTCATGCCCAGGTTTTTACGGGTGATCTCCAGTAACGCGTCGCGCAAAGAGGCCTCTTTGCTGACGTGCGGGATCTCATCCCCGGTGTGCATAATATCGTTAACGCGCAGCAGCAGTTTGCGCCCGAGCGCGCCGCCGGGGTGAGACAGGGCGAAATCTTCAGGCGTAAAACCGCGGGCTTCCAGCAGCGCAACGGCAAGGGCATCGCCCATCACCAGCGCGGCGGTTGTGCTGGAGGTCGGCGCCAGCCCCAGCGGGCAGGCTTCTTTAGGCACCTTCACGCACAGGTGAATATCCGCCGCACGCGCCATACTGCTTTCCGGGCGGCTGGTCATGCAAATCAGCGGTACGTGCAGACGCTTCAGCACCGGGATCAACGCCAGGATTTCATTCGATTCCCCGGAGTTGGACAGCGCAATAACCACGTCCTGCGGCGTAACCATGCCGAGGTCACCGTGCGCGGCTTCACCGGGATGGACGAAGAATGACGACGTGCCGGTACTGGCAAAGGTCGCCGCCATTTTGCGTCCGATATGGCCGGATTTGCCCATCCCCATCACCACGACTTTGCCGGCACAGTAGAACATCTTCTCACAGGCCAGACTAAAATCCTGATTAATGTACTGATCTAACTGCGCCAGACCTTCACGTTCAATCTCCAGAACGTCTTTGCCTGCTTTCTGAAAGTCAAAACCCGGCTGCAATTCTATTTGCGACATAATGCGTTTCCGTTTACCCAGAGAGAAGCGGCGAAAGCCAGTACAGCATCGCCAGCCATACGATAAATCCACCCGTCAGCAGCGCGCCTGCGCCTTTGCCGATCTGCTCTTTTCGCCGCCAGCAGAGCAGGGCGAAAATCACGCTGACCAGCAGCATCACACCGTAATCGCGCGTGAAAACCATAGGGTTAAACGGCCCCGGCGAGATTAACGCCGGTAGCCCCGTCACGATTGCGATATTGAAAATATTCGAGCCGATGATATTGCCGATGGCGATATCATCTTCCCCTTTACGCGCCCCGGCGATGGCGGTGGCCAGCTCTGGCAGGCTGGTGCCGATGGCGATTACCGTCAGACCGATTGTCAGTTCGCTCATCGCAAACGCGTTCGCCAGCACCGTCGCGTTATCGACTACCATCCGCGTGGCCATCGGCATGATGATCAGCGCGACGCCCAGCCACAGCAGGGCGACGGGTAAGGTCCCTTCCCGGGGCAGCTCGGCGAGATGCTCACGCGTGAGGCTATCGTTGCCCTGTTTTTCCGCCAGACGTGCGATCTTCACGCTGTAAATCAACCAGATCACGGCCAGGGCGAGCAGGAATATACCGTCATCGACGCTCAGCACCCCGTCATAAAGTACGTAGCCTGCCAGCAGACTGACGACTAACATTAACGGCAATTCCCGGCGCAAAACATCAGAATGCACGCGAAATGGATGCAGTAATGCGGCTAAGCCTAAAATCAGTAAGATATTGACGATGTTAGAGCCAATCGCGGTGCCGATAGCGAGGTCGACCTGCCCATGCAGCGAGGCTGAAACAGAAACGATGATTTCAGGAAGCGATGTGCCTACACTGACCACCGTCATGCCGATAATGATGGGCGGCATGCCAATGAGTCGACAGAGAATGGATGCGGCAAAGACCAAACGGTCAGCACTGTAGACCACCAACAGTAAACCAATTATTAACAGTGCTGTTGCTAAAAGCATCAAAAGTCCTTTCTTCAGGTATACTCGCTGGTCCACTGCGCACGAATGTTGGCGCCAGATGAAGTCTGAGACGTAACGAATTCCTAATTTTGACTTTATGCGCCGGAAAAGTAAAACAAATGCCAGCTTTCGCTAACCCCAATAGTGAATATTCTGTAAAAATGCGGGGTTTAGGGCTGATTTACGCTTCATGCCAGCCGTGAAGCAAGGTAAGTAAGGAACCATAAATGAGCCAAACGATGGCGAATATAGTCGATGTCCGGGGCGTCAGTTTTTCTCGCGGCAACCGGTTAATATTTGATGATATTTCGCTGACCGTGCCGCGCGGTAAAATCACCGCCATCATGGGGCCGTCAGGGATCGGTAAAACCACGTTGCTGCGTCTTATCGGCGGGCAAATCCCCCCTGACAGCGGCGAAATTCTCTTCGACGGCGAAAATGTCCCGGCGATGTCTCGCTCGCGCCTCTACACGGTTCGCAAACGGATGAGCATGCTCTTTCAGTCGGGCGCGCTGTTCACGGATATGAACGTTTTTGACAACGTGGCCTATCCGTTGCGTGAGCACACCCATCTTCCTCCTGAGCTGTTGCACAGTACGGTGATGATGAAGCTTGAAGCCGTGGGGCTGCGTGGGGCTGCGAAACTCATGCCGTCCGAACTCTCGGGTGGGATGGCGCGCCGCGCCGCGCTGGCGCGTGCTATTGCCCTGGAACCCGATTTAATCATGTTCGATGAACCGTTCGTCGGGCAGGACCCCATCACCATGGGCGTGCTGGTGAAGTTAATTTCGGAGCTGAACAGCGCCCTTGGCGTCACCTGCGTGGTGGTTTCCCACGACGTGCCGGAAGTGCTGAGTATCGCTGATTACGCCTATATTGTGGCTGACAAAAAAATCGTCGCCCACGGCAGCGCCCAGGCGTTGCAGGAGAATGGCGATCCGCGCGTGCGGCAGTTCCTGGACGGTATCGCAGATGGGCCGGTGCCTTTCCGCTATCCGGCGGGCGACTATCATGACGATTTACTGGGAATAGGGAGTTAAGCCACTCATGCTGTTAAATGCGTTGGCGGGTCTTGGACATCGTGGCCTAAAAACCATCAGTACGTTCGGGCGTGCCGGATTAATGTTGTTCAACGCGCTGGTCGGCAAACCGGAGTTCCGCAAGCATGCGCCGTTACTGGTGCGGCAGCTTTATAACGTCGGCGTGCTGTCGATGCTTATCATCATCGTGTCGGGTCTGTTTATTGGCATGGTGCTGGGGTTGCAGGGGTATCTGGTGCTGACAACCTACAGCGCGGAAACCAGCCTTGGCATGCTGGTGGCGCTCTCGCTACTGCGTGAACTCGGGCCGGTGGTTGCCGCGCTGCTGTTCGCCGGGCGTGCCGGGTCAGCGTTGACGGCGGAAATTGGCCTGATGCGCGCCACCGAGCAGCTCTCCAGTATGGAGATGATGGCGGTCGATCCGCTGCGCCGGGTGATCTCGCCGCGCTTCTGGGCCGGGGTTATCTCCTTGCCGTTACTGACTATCCTCTTTGTGGCGGTAGGTATCTGGGGAGGCGCGCTGGTTGGCGTTAACTGGAAAGGCATTGATGCCGGATTCTTCTGGTCTGCCATGCAGGACGCCATCGATCTGCGGATGGATCTGGTGAACTGTCTGATCAAGAGCGTGGTTTTCGCTGTGACGGTTACCTGGATTGCGTTGTTTAATGGTTACGATGCCATTCCGACGTCGGCGGGCATTAGCCGTGCAACGACGCGTACTGTCGTACATTCGTCGCTGGCCGTTTTAGGTCTGGATTTTGTGCTCACCGCACTGATGTTTGGGAATTGAGTTCATGCAAACGAGAAAAAATGAAATTTGGGTTGGCGTGTTTCTGCTTCTGGCGCTGCTGGCCGCGCTGTTCATCTGCCTGCGAGCGGCGGACATCACCTCTGTTCGCGCCGAGCCGACGTACCGTATCTACGCGACTTTCGATAACATCGGCGGCCTGAAAGCGCGCTCACCGGTGCGTATTGGTGGCGTCGTTATCGGACGTGTCGCTGACATTACGCTTGATGAGAAAACCTATCTGCCGCGCGTCGCGATGGATATCGAAGAGCGCTATAACCACATTCCGGACACCAGCTCGCTTTCTATCCGCACCTCTGGCCTACTGGGGGAGCAATATCTGGCCCTTAACGTTGGTTTTGAAGATCCTGAGCTGGGAACGACTATCCTTAAAGACGGTAGCGTAATCCAGGATACCAAGTCAGCGATGGTGCTGGAAGATATGATTGGTCAGTTCCTTTACAACAGTAAAGGGGATGATAAAAAGTCTGACGATGCCCCTGCGCAGAGTGAAGACCACACCAACGTCGAACCGACGCCAGGCGCGACGAATTAATTTCAGGAGAAGTTATTCATGTTTAAACGACTGTTAATGGTTGCCATGCTGGTCATTGCCCCTCTTACCGCGGCGCACGCTGCGGATCAGAGTAACCCGTACAAACTGATGAATGAGGCCGCGAAGAAAACCTTCGACCGTCTTAAAAATGAACAGCCAAAAATCCGTTCTAACCCGGATTATCTGCGTGATGTGGTGGATCAGGAACTGCTGCCGTATGTGCAGATCAAGTATGCGGGCGCACTGGTGCTGGGCCGTTACTACAAAGACGCGACCCCTGCACAGCGCGAGGCTTACTTTGCGGCATTCCGTGAATACCTGAAACAGGCTTACGGCCAGGCGCTGGCGATGTACCACGGGCAGACCTATCAGATTGCCCCTGAACAGCCGCTGGGCGATGCCACTATCATTCCTATTCGCGTGACGATTATCGATCCAAACGGTCGTCCACCGGTTCGTCTGGACTTCCAGTGGCGTAAAAACAGCCAGACCGGAAACTGGCAGGCGTACGATATGATCGCTGAAGGCGTCAGCATGATCACCACTAAACAGAACGAGTGGAGCGATCTGCTGCGCACTAAAGGCATTGATGGCCTGACGGCTCAGCTTCAGTCCATCTCTCGTCAGAAAATTACCCTGGACGAGAAGAAGTAATGTCACAGCAGCTTAGCTGGGCGCGTGACGGCGAGACGTTGACGCTGACGGGAGAGCTGGATCAGGATCTGCTTAACCCGCTGTGGGACGCTCGCCATAACGCGATGCAGGGCGTGACGCTGATTGATTTACATGGCGTCACGCGGGTAGATACTGCCGGTATCGCCCTGCTGGCGCACCTGGTGGCCACGGGCAAAAAGCAGGGGAGTAGCGTTACCCTGACGGGGGTAAGCGATAACGTGATTACCCTTGCACAGCTTTACAATTTGCCCGAAGACGTATTACCTCGCTAATTTTTTCAGTACGTTACTTCTGAAAGCCCCGACAGTTTACGCGTCGGGGCTTTTTGCTTGTTTAAGACCGCGCCACTTTGCTCTAAGATGTTGAGCTTGTTTTCACTATCAGATGATGTAGACCCCATGGAAAATAATGAAATCCAGACTGTGCTGATGAATGCACTCTCCCTTCAGGAAGCCCACGTCTCTGGCGATGGCAGTCACTTCCAGGTTATTGCTGTGGGTGAGATGTTCGACGGAATGAGTCGCGTGAAGAAACAGCAGGCTGTGTACGCGCCGCTGATGGAATACATTGCGGATAACCGCATCCACGCCCTGTCGATTAAAGCGTTCACCCCACAGGAGTGGGCACGCGATCGCAAACTAAACGGTTTTTGAGCTGAGGGCGAAACGCCCGCAGCACGGTTGAATTTATAAGAGAGCAAACGATGGATAAATTTCGTGTACAGGGACCCACGCGTCTCCAGGGCGAAGTCACAATTTCTGGCGCTAAAAACGCCGCGCTGCCCATTCTTTTCGCTGCGTTGCTCGCAGAAGAGCCGGTAGAGATCCAGAACGTACCGAAGCTGAAAGATATCGACACGACCATGAAGTTGCTCGGCCAGTTGGGCACCAAAGTGGAGCGTAACGGTTCCGTCTGGATCGATGCCAGCAACGTGAACAACTTCTCAGCGCCGTATGAGCTGGTGAAAACCATGCGTGCGTCCATCTGGGCGCTTGGTCCGCTGGTGGCGCGTTTCGGTCAGGGACAGGTTTCACTGCCGGGCGGATGCGCTATCGGTGCGCGTCCAGTCGACCTGCATATCTTCGGCCTGGAAAAACTCGGCGCGGAGATCAAGCTGGAAGAGGGTTACGTTAAAGCATCCGTCAATGGTCGTCTGAAAGGCGCGCACATTGTCATGGACAAAGTGAGCGTGGGCGCAACGGTCACCATCATGTCGGCTGCTACGCTGGCAGAAGGCACTACTATCATCGAAAACGCCGCCCGTGAGCCGGAGATCGTGGATACCGCGAACTTCCTGGTCGCACTGGGGGCGAAGATCAGCGGGCAGGGCACAGACCGTATCACCATCGAAGGCGTTGAACGTCTGGGTGGCGGTGTGTACCGCGTTCTGCCGGACCGTATCGAAACCGGTACTTTCCTGGTGGCCGCAGCCATTTCTGGCGGTAAGATTGTCTGCCGTAACGCCCAGCCGGATACCCTGGATGCGGTGCTGGCGAAGCTGCGCGATGCGGGGGCGGACATTGAAATCGGTGAAGACTGGATCAGCCTCGATATGCACGGGCAGCGTCCTAAAGCCGTTAACGTGCGTACTGCGCCACACCCGGCATTCCCGACGGATATGCAGGCACAGTTCACGCTGTTGAACCTGGTGGCCGAAGGCACGGGCTTCATCACGGAAACCATCTTCGAAAACCGTTTCATGCACGTACCGGAACTGATCCGTATGGGTGCGCATGCTGAGATTGAAAGCAACACGGTAATTTGCCACGGCGTTGAAAAACTGTCCGGTGCGCAGGTGATGGCGACCGATCTGCGCGCGTCTGCGAGCCTCGTGCTGGCAGGTTGTATTGCGGAAGGGACTACCGTTGTCGATCGTATCTACCACATCGATCGTGGTTACGAGCGTATTGAGGACAAACTGCGCGCGCTGGGTGCAAATATCGAGCGTGTGAAGGGCGAGTAATCGTTCCGGCACCCCCCTGCCAGAACAGGCCGGGGGATTGCTGTTCCTGTCAATCCTGGTGCATCAGTCCTGATGCGCTTTCTTCGTTTTGCTCTGGCGCATCATGCGCGTTCTGTCGATAAATTCATGAGTAACAGGATCATGATAACGTGACGGCCATATCACCCACGGATGCGTATCCAGCGCCGTCGCGATAATCAGTTCCCCCTTTGGCCATGGGCGGGTCAGGGCGTTTGCCAGCGTCGACGAGCTTAGCCCATGACGACGTGATTCGGCAGCCAGCGATGTCCCTTTTTTACGCAGTGCCGCAATAATGTCAGCAGAATGCCAGTCGATGAATTTTGTATCCATAATGCTGTCCTTGTGTTCGTTATCGTCCACGTCGTTTCGTGTGAAAAGACAGCATTACTATACTCACTTCGAACATGTGTTCTAAAAAGTTCATGTTACGAGAAGCAATATTCAGAATAAGGCACGGCTTTATACATACGGCCTGTAACCCGATGGGCTTACGCGGGAATGTAATTTATTGGTGCGTACTGGAATCTCCCTGCGTGGGCGCAGGGAGATGAGGAGGGGATTAACGGTCGCGCTGGACGGCGATGTGCGCGAGGCCGATTAGCGCATCACGCCATGGGCTGTCGGGAATGACCTGAATGGCGGCAATGGCTTTGTCTGCTTCTTCTTCAGCGCGCTGACGCGTCCATTCCAGGGAGCCGCAAATTGCCATTGTTTCCAGTACCGGTTCCAGAAGATGGCGTCCATTTCCCTGCTCGATAGCCTCCCGGATCATTTTCGCCTGCTCTGGTGTGCCATTGCGCATCGCGTGGAGCAGCGGCAGCGTTGGCTTGCCTTCGTTCAGGTCATCGCCGACGTTTTTACCGAGCGTTTCGCCATCCGCGCTGTAGTCCAGCAAATCATCAATCAGCTGGAACGCGGTGCCGAGGTAACGGCCATAGTCCTGAAGCCCCTTTTCCTGAGCTTCGCTACAGCCAGCCAGAATGCCGGAGCATTGCGCGGCGGCTTCGAACAGACGTGCGGTCTTGCTGTAAATCACCCGCATATAGTTTTCTTCGGTGATGTCCGGGTCGTTGACGTTCATCAGCTGTAGAACTTCACCTTCAGCGATGACGTTCACGGCTTCTGACATCACTTCCAGCACCTTCAGCGAACCAAGGCTGGTCATCATCTGGAAGGCTCGGGTATAGATAAAATCGCCTACCAGAACGCTTGCCGCATTACCAAACGCGGCGTTGGCGGTGGCTTTACCACGACGCATGTCTGATTCATCCACAACATCGTCGTGAAGCAGGGTGGCGGTGTGGATAAATTCGATCAGCGCCGCGATCGTGACGTGGGCATTTCCCTGATAGCCAACCGCGCGCGCAGCCAGAATGGCAATCATCGGACGAATACGTTTACCGCCGCCGCTGACGATATAATAGCCCAACTGATTGATCAGCTGAACGTCAGAGTTGAGTTGCTCCAGGATTGCTGCATTCACACCCGCCATATCTTGCGCGGTTAACTCATTGATTTTTTCTAAATTCATCGCAAAAGCCGGGCTTTTTATCCTGTTTATCCCACACGAGATGGGTACACAAAGGGTTTAGGTTTATAAATAGTATTGCTGATTGTACTGAAAAAACGGCTCAGATAAACGTTACCGTACGTGTTGTGTTTTTTTTCTTCATGTATTGATGGTAGCACTTGTCAAAGGCTCGCGTTTTGCGTAATATTCGCGCCCTATTGTGAATATTTATAGCGCACTCTGAATCATACGAGGATGTGCGCGGAAGCGGAGTTTATATGTACGCGGTTTTCCAAAGTGGTGGTAAACAACACCGAGTAAGCGAAGGTCAGACCGTTCGCCTGGAAAAGCTGGACATCGCAACTGGCGAATCTGTTGAGTTCGCTGAAGTTCTGATGATCGCAAACGGTGAAGAAGTCAAAATCGGCGTTCCTTTCGTTGATGGCGGCGTTATCAAAGCTGAAGTTGTTGCTCACGGTCGTGGCGAGAAAGTTAAAATCGTTAAGTTTCGTCGTCGTAAACACTATCGTAAGCAGCAGGGCCACCGTCAGTGGTTCACTGATGTGAAAATTACTGGCATCAGCGCCTAAGACCTGAGGAGAGATTTAAATGGCACATAAAAAGGCTGGCGGCTCCACACGTAACGGTCGCGATTCAGAAGCTAAACGCCTGGGCGTTAAGCGTTTCGGTGGCGAATCCGTTCTGGCGGGTAGCATCATCGTTCGTCAGCGTGGCACCAAGTTCCACGCGGGTACCAACGTAGGTTGCGGTCGTGACCACACTCTGTTTGCTAAAGCAGACGGTAAAGTGAAATTTGAAGTTAAAGGCCCGAACAACCGTAAATACATCAGCATCGTTGCTGAGTAAGGTTTTCTCGGTCCGGTAACGGATTAAAGCCCCGCAACGTGTTGCGGGGCTTTTTACATTGGAAACCCGGAAAATTTTCTGTAGGGAAAACGGGCATGAAGCAGCAGGCCGGCATTGGTATTCTTTTGGCGCTCACTACCGCAATGTGCTGGGGTGCGCTGCCAATTGCAATGAAGCAGGTACTGGAAGTTATGGAGCCACCGACGGTGGTGTTTTATCGCTTCATGATGGCAAGCATAGGCCTGGGCGCCATTCTGGCCGTTAAAGGTAAACTGCCACCGCTGCGCATCTTCCGAAAACCGCGTTGGCTGGTGTTACTGGCTATCGCGACGGGCGGTCTGTTCGGTAACTTCATTCTGTTCAGCTCTTCCCTGCAATATCTTAGCCCTACAGCGTCGCAGGTGATTGGTCAGCTTTCACCGGTCGGCATGATGGTCGCCAGCGTATTCATCCTCAAGGAGAAGATGCGCGGCACGCAGATCATCGGGGCATGCATGCTGCTTTGCGGGCTGGTGATGTTCTTTAACACCAGCCTGATTGAGATTTTTACCCGCCTGACGGATTACACCTGGGGTGTCATTTTTGGGGTGGGCGCAGCAACGGTCTGGGTGAGTTATGGCGTCGCGCAAAAGGTGTTATTGCGCCGTCTTGCCTCACAGCAGATCCTCTTTTTGCTGTACACTTTGTGTACACTGGCATTATTGCCGTTAGCGAAGCCGGGTGTAATTACCCAGCTCAGCGACTGGCAACTGGCGTGCCTCATTTTTTGTGGGCTGAATACGCTGGTCGGTTATGGCGCGCTGGCTGAAGCCATGGCGCGCTGGCAGGCAGCACAGGTGAGCGCCTTAATCACGCTTACCCCGCTGTTTACGCTGTTATTTTCAGATTTGTTATCAATGGCCTGGCCCGATGTCTTCGTCAAGCCGATGCTCAACCTGTTGGGCTATCTCGGTGCGTTTGTCGTGGTTGCGGGCGCGATGTATTCCGCCATTGGTCATCGTCTCTGGGGGCGTTGGCGCAAAAATGAAGCGGTTGTAATAGTCCCCCGCTCAGGCGAATGAGTTACGGAGAGTAAAATGAAGTTTGTTGATGAAGCGACGATTCTGGTCGTGGCAGGTGATGGCGGTAACGGTTGTGTAAGCTTCCGCCGTGAAAAATATATTCCTCGTGGCGGTCCTGATGGCGGTGACGGTGGGGACGGTGGCGACGTGTGGCTGGAGGCGGATGAAAACCTCAACACGCTGATCGACTACCGTTTCGAAAAATCTTTCCGCGCCGAGCGTGGCCAGAACGGTCAGAGCCGCGACTGTACCGGTAAACGCGGTAAAGACGTGACGATCAAAGTGCCGGTAGGTACGCGTGTCATCGATCAGGGCACGGGCGAAACCATGGGTGATATGACCAAACACGGTCAGCGCCTGATGGTGGCGAAAGGCGGCTGGCACGGTCTGGGTAACAGCCGTTTCAAATCTTCCGTTAACCGTACTCCGCGTCAAAAAACCATGGGTACCCCGGGTGATAAGCGCGACCTGCAACTGGAACTGATGCTGCTGGCGGATGTGGGGATGCTGGGCATGCCAAACGCCGGTAAATCGACGTTTATCCGTGCGGTCTCTGCGGCGAAACCAAAAGTGGCGGATTATCCGTTTACGACGCTGGTGCCGAGCCTGGGCGTTGTCCGTATGGATAACGAGAAGAGCTTCGTGGTCGCTGACATCCCGGGTCTGATTGAAGGGGCAGCAGAAGGCGCCGGTCTGGGTATTCGCTTCCTGAAGCACCTTGAGCGTTGCCGCGTACTGTTGCACCTCATCGACATCGATCCAATCGACGGTTCCGATCCGGTTGAAAACGCCCGTATTATTATCGGCGAGCTGGAGAAATACAGTGAAAAACTGGCGCAAAAACCGCGCTGGCTGGTATTCAACAAGATCGACCTGATGGACAAAGCGGAAGCTGAAGCGAAAGCTAAAGCGATTGCCGACGCGATGGGTTGGGAAGATAAGTACTATCTGATCTCTGCCGCCAGCCAGGTTGGCGTGAAAGATCTCTGCTGGGATGTGATGACCTTTATCATCGAGAATCCGGTTGTTCAGGCAGAAGAGGCGAAACAGCCTGAAAAAGTCGAATTCATGTGGGATGACTACCACCGCCAGCAGCTCGAAGAGCTGGAAGCGGAAGAAGATGATGAAGACTGGGACGATGACTGGGATGAAGACGACGAAGAAGGCGTCGAGTTCATCTACAAGCACTAACCCCTGTATAAAGCCCCTTAACGGGGCTTTTTTTTATCCTATTTTCGTCGGTAACCAACAGCTGGCGATGAGGCCGCCCTCAGCGCCGTTCTCCAGAGTTAAATGGCCATGATGGAGCTGTACGATACGCTGTACGATGCTCAGCCCAAGGCCGCTGCCGCCGTAGCGCTGGTCGAGACGCCGGAAAGGTTCGGTGATCGACTGGCGGTGCGCCTCATCAATACCCGGCCCCTGATCGGTAACGCTCACCCGGGTACCGCCCTCCGTCGCTGTTAATGCCACTTCAATGGTTGTGCCTGCCGGGCTGTAGCGGGCGGCATTCTCCAGAAGGTTCCTTAGCATCAGACGTAACAGGACGGCGTCCCCCTGTACCGTCAGCGCGCTGTGGGCCGGCCATATTACCGTATGCTCTTTGGCTTCATGCTCCAGGCTGAGCGGAGCAATGATCGTCTCTGTCCAGTTCACGGTATCGTAATGGCCGCTGGCCATCGCCTGCCCGGCACGCGCCAGCATCAGCAGCTGTTCCACCGTGTGCATCAACTGATCGATACGGCTTATCAGTGGCGTGGCCTGCGGGGAACCGGACTGAGCCATCAGTTCCAGATGGAGCCTGATCCCCGCAAGCGGCGTACGTAACTCGTGTGCCGCATCGGCGGTAAAAAGGCGTTCCTGTTGAATAGTGTGGTCCAGCCGGGCGAGGAGTTGATTGAGCGACGTGGTCACAGCGCCTATCTCTTCCATATCAGAATACATCGGCAGGGGAGTCAAATTATCCGCCGAACGGTTCGCAAGGCTGGCGCGAAGTTTGTTGAGTGGTCGGGTGATCCAGGTGACTGCCCAGAATGAGAAGAGCAGGGTAAAACCGACCATCACCAGAGAAGGGACCAGCAGGGAGGCAATGGCTTCGCGGATCTCTTTTTCTACATGGTTGTTGCGCGCTTTGGCGGACAGCGTTTCGTTCACCAGAAAACCGATTTGCTCGCGGCTCTCATGCCATAGCCAGACTACGCTAATGAGTTGAAAAAATAGCAGAATAACCGCCAGCAACACCATTAATCGCCGGCGCATACTGTTCATTTCTGGCTCTCCAGACGGTAACCCACGCCGCGTACGGTTTTGATGCGATCTTTACCGAGCTTGCGCCGCAGATTATGAATGTGAACTTCAAGCGTGTTTGATCCTGGATCGTCCTGCCAGGAGTAGATGTCCTGTTGCAGCGTTTCGCGGTGCACGGTCTGCCCGCTGCGCATGATCAGGCGCGTCAGCAGAGCGAACTCTTTTGGCGTCACTTCCACAGGCTGAAACTGGCGCAGCACCTGCTGAGTTTGCAGATTGAGGGTGATATCTCCGTCCGTCAGCAGGTTGTCGCTGTGGCCCTGATAGCGGCGGATCAACGCCCGCACGCGAGCCTGTAGCTCGGCAAGGGCGAAGGGTTTTACCAGATAATCGTCAGCGCCAGAATCCAGCCCGTTAATTCTGTCTTCAATGGCATCGCGAGCAGTGAGAATCAATACGGGATTCTCCACCCCGCGACGACGCCACTGGCAGAGCAGCGTCGCGCCGTCTTTATCCGGCAGCCCCAAATCCAGGATCACCAGGCTGTATTCACCGCTCTGGATCAGGGCATCTGCTTCAGCGGCCGTGGCGGCACAATCCAGGGCGTAGCCTTCATTCCCCAGCGCCAGCGCTAACCCTTCCTGCAATAACAGATCGTCTTCAACTATCAGTAGTTTCATCGCTAGTTATTCTGGTAGATGTCCTTATAGAGCCTGCTTTCGAAACGCACCAGTGGAATACGGCGATTGCGCTGGTCAGCCGGTTCGACGGCATAGCCGGAAAGATACTGCACAAATGCCATGCGTTGCCCGCTGGCGGTGGTGATAAAACCGGCAAGGTTGTAAACGCCTTGCAGGGAACCCGTTTTGGCTGACACTTTGCCATCCACGCCCGCAGCGTGAAGGCCCGCGCGGTACTGAAGAGAGCCGTCGTGTCCGGCAAGCGGCAGCATCGTAATAAAGTTTAGCTCAGCGTCATGCTGAGCAATGTACTGCAACACCTGCATCATGGTGGCTGGCGAGATCAGGTTATGGCGCGATAAACCGGAACCATCGACGGCGATCGTATTGCCCAGATCGATACCCGCCTGCTGGCGCAGGATCTGACGTACGGCATCAGAACCGGCCCGCCAGGTGCCCGGCACACCAAAGCGCGCGTGCCCGATCATGCGGAACACCGTGTCGGCAATCATGTTATCCGACTTTTTCAGCATAATCTTAAGGAAGGTGCGAACAAGTCCCTGATATGAGATCATGTTTGTCATCTGTAGCCATGGAACAGGGTTCATCATGAGTCATCAACTTACCTTCGCCGACAGTGAATTC
>NZ_JBMKHP010000016.1:0-99325 GCF_049238705.1 Enterobacter cloacae complex sp. IR5403
GGCTGATTCAAGGCATTTACGGGAGAAAAAATCGGCTCAAACATGAAGAAATGAAATGACTGAGTCAGCCGAGAAGAATTTCCCCGCTTATTCGCACCTTCCCTAACGCCCTGAGCATCCATCAGGCGGCCGAACAACTCAACGTCACCCCCTCCGCGGTGAGTCATCAGATCGCGTCCCTGGAATCGTGGATGGGCAAAAAATTATTTATCCGCAGCGGTAAAGGGGTTCAGTTAACCCCGACGGGAGAAAAGTATCTGCGAGAAGTTTCAGCGGCAATGAGCGCCATTGGGCGTGCCACCGATCAGATTGTCAAAGAGAAAGATACTGCCGTACTTCGCGTGCACTCCTCGCCCACCTTTGGCTTGTCATGGCTGTTGCGCCGTCTGGGCAAGTTCCGCGACGAATATCCCGATATCACCATCAATCTCACCTGCTCCTATGAAAACCTGCAATTCGCCAGAGACAATATTGATATTGATATCCGCCACGGCATACCGGACTGGGATGCATACCGTGTGATGACCATTAAAAATGACACGCTGGTCGTATTGGCCTCGCCCACTTATGTGGAAAAACATCCGATCAGCACGCCAGCCGATCTGCTGCAACAGTCGCTCATCTCCTCAACCAGCACCCTGGTGAACTGGGAAAAATGGTTCGCCTGGCACAATATCGACAGGCCGTGGCTCAACTTCAGCCTCAGTTTCGATCGCTCCTACATGAGCTTTGAAGCAGCGCGTATGGGGCTGGGCTTTATTCTTGAGAGCAAAATGATGGCGACCGATCACCTGAAGGATGGTTCGCTGGTGCAGGTACTGCCGGATGAAATGGGTATCGCCATCAACGCGCACCATCTGGTAATGCCGCACATGAACGAACGCGCGTGGAAGATCCAGCAGTTCGTCGAGTGGATCGACCGGGAGTTGCGATTGTCGGGGTATCACCTGTAGCGATACCCCAGCGTGGCGTCAGGCGACCGTGCCCCAGACGAGGTTGCCCTTATGGAACGTCGCAGTGCGCGGTGAAATACGCGCCACGGCCTCGGCGGAACAGGAGGCGTCTACCAGCACAAAGCTGGCGTCGTCCTGCGCTTTCGGCCACACGCGTTCACCTTTATCGTTCAGCGGCAGCACGTCGCCGGTGGCGATGCCCAGCGCGCGCGAGAGCGTCTGCTCGTTCGGGCGAATATAGAGCTGGGCGTACAGATTAGCTTTCTCCAGCATGTCCCCCAGACCGTACGGTGACCAGTGGTCGATCACGCTGTCGGTACCGGTCATGACAAACACGCCTTTATCACGCAACTGCTTCAGCGGCATGTGCAGAGTGCCAATCGGCACGGTGGAGGCGATGGTCACCTGCTGCGCCGCCATGCGGGTGGCGATCTCATCCACCTCTTGCTCGTTAAGCGTCGCCAGGGCGAAGGCGTGGCTGATGGTCAGCTTCCCCTTCAGCGCAGGCGTTTTCTCCACGGTTTCTACCATGTAGTTCACCGCCGCCACGCCCGCCGGGCTGGTTTCATGCAGATGGATATCCACCCCTTTGTCATAATCCAGCGCAATCTGGAACATGGTGTTGAGGGATTTCTCCATCGCGCCGTCGACGTTGGTCGGGTCCAGCCCGCCCACGTAGTGCGCCCCCGCCTGCATCGCCTCGCGCATCAGCTTTTCAGAATGAGACAGCAGCAGGCCGTGCTGCGGGAAGGCAACGATTTCACAGTCAAAACCTGGGCTTCGGCGCGCCAGTACCGCCTGCAAATTTTCCAGGTTTTTCAGGCCGGAAACCGGCTCTATGTTGCAGTGGCTGCGGGCGATGGTGGACCCTTTGGACTGGAGCAGGTCGATCAGCTTTTCGGCGCGTTCTTGCGTGTAGGGCTGTAACTCCGGCAGCAGCTTCTGCTCCAGGCGGATCATGTCCTGTATGGTAGTGCCCGCCGGACGGTTCAGGGAGCGCCACGGGCCGCCGTAGAAGGTTTTGTCCAGATGGATGTGCATGTCGCGCATCGCCGGGAGCATCAGCTTTTTGCCCGCGTCGAAGTGCGGCAGGGTCGCGTCCGCGTGGCTGTTGTTGTCGCGCAGGGCGACGATTTTCCCGTCTTTGATTTCCAGCGTTTTCAGCTCGGTGCGGGTGCTTGTCGCCACGCTGCCGTCGAAGTTAAACCCGGCTTCCAGCAGCACGTTGTCGAGATAGTAATGTTTTGCGGTGATGTTCATCGGTTTACCCGTCTCGCAGGTTGCCTTTGCAGAATCGGCAGCATACGCGACGGAACCCGTGGCGCCAAACAGCGCACAGGCGGTAACCATTTTGCCGCTCTGGCTGATAAACTCGCGGCGGCTTTTATTTTCACTCATCTTATCTTCCTTCGTTAATAATGTGGGTACCCGTTTCCCCGCGCAGCGCCGCGGGCAGGCAGTCCGGCGAGGTAATGATCACGCGCCTGCCGCCATGGCGTAAAAATTCCAGCGAGGCGACGATTTTGGGCAACATGCTGCCCGCCGGGAAGTGGCCTTCATCCATGTAGCGCGTCATCTGCGCCACGTTGACGGTGTCCAGCGCCTGCTGGTTTGGCTTGCCGAAGTTAACGCACACTTTCTCCACGCCGGTGGTGATCACCAGCACGTCGGCGCGGATCTCGCGCGCCAGCAGCGCGGTGGAGAGATCTTTATCTATCACCGCGTCCACGCTCTGGTAATCGCCCTGTTCACTGCGCACCACAGGAATGCCTCCGCCGCCCGCGCCGATCACCACAAATCCTTTCTGCGTCAGCGCCTTGATGGCATCCGCCTCAACGATGCGCCGCGGCTGCGGTGAAGCCACCACGCGGCGATAGCCCCGGCCTGAATCCTCAACAAAATGCCAGTCCGGGTGCGCGAGTTGCAGTTCGTCGCGCTGCGCCTCACTGAAGAACGCGCCGATGGGCTTCGTCGGGTGCGTAAAGCCAGGATCGTTTTTATCCACCTCCACCTGGGTGACGACCGTGACCGCTTTTTGTTCCCCGCGCGCCGCCAGGCGGTTGTTGAGCGCCTGCTGGATCAGGTAGCCGATCCCGCCCTGGGTATCCGCCACGCAGTTTGCCAGCGGGGTCAGCGGCAGCCCTTCCCGCTCGTGGGCGATTTCGGCGCGGCGCAGATCCAGCCCCACCTGCGGGCCGTTGCCGTGGGTGAGCACGATGTCATAGTCCGAGGCCAGCATTTCGAGCACCGACTCAGCCACCGCTTTGACCGCCTGCGCCTGATGCTCAATCGACTGGCTGGCGTTGTCTTTGATAATGCTGTTGCCGCCGATGGCGACGACCATAAGCTCTTTCATTTTGTTTCCTTTAGAAGGTGCGTTCTGGTGCCCTCACCCCGGCCCTCTGCCACAGGGAGAGGGGGATTAACAGAGGTATCCAGCACATGCTTCACCACAAACATCCCGCCCATCATCAGGTAGGCCGTAACGAACAACAGGGAACTGCCCTCGGCAAAGCCCACCACCGGCGCGTGGATCACGCCAAACAGCGCCAGCAGCGCGCCTCCTACGGTGGCGACGGCCCCGCGCAGCGGTTTGTTAATGATGGCGAAGATAGCGATACAGCCCCAGAGCATGCTGGCGAGCGGCGCACCGTTGCCGAGGTGCATCAGCCCCTCATAGTAGATCCCTTTGCTGTGCAGCACGTCGGTGCCAATTTTCGCCGCGCTGGTTCCCGCCGCGCTCATCACGCTGTTCATCATGGTCAGCGCCCAGTTAGCGATCCACGGGAACAGGCAGATAAAGATGACGGGCACCTCCACTTTCGGCGTTTCCCTCACCACCTGGTTGGCGGTGACGACGCCGATAAAGACCAGAATCGGCACGATGGCGGTCATTGGTATGATGGCGAGCATAAAGGCTCCCAGCCCGAACAGCGGCACGATGAACATGGTCACGCCGGACGCCAGGGTGTAGCCGATGCTGGCGCCCATCGCTTTCCAGCCAGGATGGCCGACGTAGACCGTGACCGGGAACGGATTGCCCATCAGGCAGCCGAGCATCGAGGCCAGACCGTTCGCCAGCATTACCTTGCGGGTCGGGTATTCATCCCCCGCCGCGTGGGCGCTTTCGATGTTCTCCAGGTCAAAGATGTAGTTCGCCAGCCCCAGCGGTACGGCGGACGCCAGATACGGCAGCGCGTGCGGCAGCCCCTGCATGAAGCTGTCCACGTGCACCTCCGGCGGGTTAAAGCCGAAGGATGACATGGACGCTTTAATGGCATCCGGGCTTTGCAGGCCGGAGATCCACGCAAGCAGAGTACCGGCAATTAACAGCAGCAGGCCGGTCGGGATACGGGCGAAAATCGGCTTTTTACCGAACCAGTTAATGAAGATCAGCAGCAGGACGATAAACGACACGGTCGGCGCTTCGAACGCCTGCAACATCGGGTTCATCGCCAGCAGCAGCAGGCCAAGACCGGACAGGCACGACAGCAGCACGGTACGCGGGATCATCTTGCGGATGGTCTCACCCAGGAACGAGCCGCCCGCGAGGATCATCGCTTCCACAAAGCACCACACCAGGCCAATCTGAATCGCGAAATCCGCATCGCCGGTTTGCTGGTAAACCGGCATTAAGACCAGGAAGGTCACGGTAAAAATCGACGGCGCGCTCGGGCCGGACGGCAGCGCGGTGACGTCCGTTCGTCCGGTGGCGCGCGCCATTTGCAGGCCAAACCACGTATAGCAAAGACTCGCCACCAGCACCGCCAGCCCGAAGGCTGGCGCGATGCGTCCATAAACAATCTCCTTCGGGATGCCGACGACAAAAATGAGCAACCCCATCATGGTCAGCAAATTGGTCAGGTTGTTGGTCATCAACCCGAAATAAGCTGCCCAGTCACCTCTTTTCCACTCCAGTTTCATGTTTTTCATGGATGCATACCTTATAGAACGTAGCGATCGCGGAAGGTTAACAGCGCCTTTTCAAAACAGCTAAACGGCGGGTGAACGATGCCCGCCCCAATCATGCCGATCCCGGCGTCCTTGTGGGCAATGGCGGTATTAATGACCGGCAGAATGCCGCTGCCCGCGACCTTCGTGATGTCGATGGCGGTCGGGATGCCCATAAACGAGAGCAGTGGAATGGTGACGTTCGGGTTTTCGCCGAGGGTGATTTCGCGCATCTGGCGGGAGAAATCGATGGCTTCCTCCACCGTGCCGCCCACCAGCGCCACGATGGCCGGGGCCGTCGCCATCGCAAAGCCGCCGATGCCGTAGGTTTCGGTAATCGCGCTGTCGCCGATATCCAGCCCGGAGTCTTCCGGCTTATAGCCCGCGAACATCGGGCCGATCACCTGCTGCGCCGGGCCGGTGAACCACTGCCCCGGCAGGCCGGAAACGCGCAGGCCGAACTCGTAGCCGTTGCGCGCCATGGTGGTGACGACGGTGCTGTACTCAATGCCGTGGGCGGCATCCAGCGCGGCTTTACACATTGCCATCCACGTCGGGCCGGAGAAGTAGTCGCTGCTGGCGACAAACTCGAACACCTCACGCTGCTGCGCCACCGGATAGCCCGCCTGGATCAGCCCCGGCGTCAGCGCCTGAATAAGCAGCGTAGTGCCCGCGTTGTTGCGGTTGTGGCACTCGTCGCCCATGTGCAGCGCCTGGGCCAGCATCAGGCGCAGGTCGATTTCGCCGATAATCTTCATCGCCTCGCGCAGCATCGGGCCGAGCACGTCGCGCATCCAGTTCAGGCGCTCGATGACGCTCTGGTCGTTGGCCCCCATGCGCAGGATCTTCGCCATCTGCTCGCTGAGGTTGGTGAAGGCGCGGTTGCCGTAAGTTTTGTTCTCAACGATGTGCATAAACATCGACGCGGAGGTAACGCCCGCCATGGAGCCCACGCAGTCGTGCTCGTGGCACGGCGAGAAGGTGATGTCGCCTGATGCCGCCAGCCTTGCCGCGTCCTCCAGATCCGTCGCCAGCCCTTCAAACACCAGCGCGCCGGTAACCGCGCCTTTCATCGCCCCGCACATGTTTTCCCAGGTAACAGGCGGACCGGCGTGCAGAATGGTCGTGCGGGTCATGCCCGGCACCACGTTGATCGCCTGGTCATAGCCCACCAGCACCGGATGGGACTGAATAATCCGCTCCAGGGCAATTTTGTTCGCGGCGGCGATTTTCTCCGCCAGCGGTTTTTCCGCCAGCTGGTCGAGCGCGTCCACTACCTGCATATTGCCCTGCCCCGGCGGCGTCCAGTCGAGCTGGGTCACGGGAACGTGCTGTTTTTTGAGGTCGTCGCTGAACATCGCAATCCCGACGTTAATCACGTTCAGCGGCTGGTTGAATAAGGTCGCCATTATGCTCTCTCCCCTTTGCAGATGAATTCGCGTGCCAGTAATCCGGTATTGGTGCTGCTGCTGGACCAGATGACGCCTGCGTCAGTCAGCAGCTGGCACTGCTGCGCCAGCGACTGCGGATCCTGATCGGTGCCGAGCACGTAGCCGAGAATTTCCAGCGGACGGTTGTCGGCTTTCGCGATCGCCTGTGCCTCTTTGATCGCCTCGATCATCACCCCCACCGGATCGTCGTGCGCGCCAAAGCCGAGCACGAAATCCATCACGATTACCCCCACCTGCGGGTCCCGCGCCTCCTGTAGCAGGCGGCTGATGCGGTTGGTTGGGTCGATCATCGGGTGTGGTTTGCCGTTGGTGAAGTCATCGTCACCGAAATCAAGGAAGGTGTGGGCCTGACTGACGTTGATATCTTTCAGACGCCTGGCCGGGTCCGGCTGGATGTTGCTGTAAACATCGTCAAACTTCTCCAGCGCGGCAAACATCGCTTCGTCGCACAGGGTGCCGCCGCAGAACAGGCCGCGAATGTACTTCTGCTGCGGCGTCAGGCGGGCGCGTACCTCTTCGATCAGCGGCCAGTTGAGCGGATGTAAATCCAGGGTGTCTTTTTTAATGCCGGTAAGCAGCACCGCTTTCAGGGCCGCCTCTTTGGTGCCACGAGCAAACTGCAAACCGTCTTCATCGGCAGGCGGTTCGTTACGGCCCAGAAAGCACACAACCACAGGCTTGCGGCAGGCGCGTGCCCGGGCCAGCACGTTCTCTGCCACCGCGGGTGCAGGCGGTTTGGAGATGAGCGCTATCACCCGGGTCGCGTCGTCCGCCTCCAGCATGTCGATGGCATCGAGCATCATCAGGCCGCCGATCTTCTCGCTGAGATCGCGTCCGCCGGTGCCGATCAGCTGCGACACGCCGCCGCCGAACTCATGAATGCGCACGCTCAGCTCCTGGCTGCCGGTGCCGGAGGCGCCAACGATGCCAATCGGCCCGCGACGCACCGCGTTGGCGAAGCACAGCCCCGCACCGTTGATAATGGCGGTGCCGCAGTCTGGCCCCATCATCAGCAGACCCTTTTCATGCGCCAGCTGCTTCAGCGCCAGCTCGTCGTCGAGCGAGACGTTATCGGAGAACAGCATCACGTTAAGATCGTTTTCCAGCGCCTGGCGCGCTTCCCGTGCGGCGAAGGTGCCGTTGACGGAAATCACCGCAAGGTTGCTGTCCGGACGATGGGTTTTGGCGCTGGCAATCGTCGCGTAGCGTGCTTCATGGGAGCCCGTGCGCTCTTTACGCGTGAATAACGCTTCAATGGCGCCGAGGGTTTCCTCATTCGCCGCATCGCCTTTAATAACGATCATCAGGTCGCCGTTTTTCGCGTCCGCTAATTCCGGCGTTAATAGCCCGAGGTTTTTTAATACGCCTTTGTTCATTTCCGTCGCCATCGCCACAAACGCCTGCTCGACGCCCGGCAATTTATTGGCTTTGGTGGAAACCGACATTAAGGAAACCGAATCGAAATACGTATTCTTTTTTATGACGATTTTGGTTGGCATTATTTTCACCTGTTTAAGATAAAAGGGGGCCGCCGTCGTGCTAAATGCACGTCGGTAACAATGCGTTTATTGATTAACGGCCAGCCAGGGGAAGGCTGACCGAATGCGCTATGCGCCTGCCGCCAGCAGCAGGTCTGCGATCGCGTTGAAGCCTTTTTCCCGCGCCAGTTCGAGCGGGGTTTTGCCGTATTTATCGGTCATGTGCGGGTTCGCGCCGTGATCCAGCAGCAGCTTCACAATTTCCTGCTGCTTTGCGCCGCCGTCATTTAATACGATGGCCTCCAGCAGCGGCGTCCAGCCGACAAAATTGGTGTGGTTGACGTTGATGTCGGTTTTTTCCAGCAGTTCACGCACGATTTCAACGTGCCCTTTTTCACTGGCAGGGGTAATGCCCACGCCGCCAAAGCGCGTCAGACGGTCGAGATCCGGATTCGCCGGAAGGACAATACGCAGCAGGGTTAAATCATTGGTCAGGCAGCCGATCAGGAAGGGGTTAAAACAGGTCTGGTCCTGTTTATCAATATCCGCCCCGGCGGCAATTAAAAACTCCACACAGGCGTAATGCTTTTTCAGGCTGGCAATAATAATGGCGGTTCTTTTCTGGCGGTTGGTTGCGTTAATATCCACGCCTTTCTCCAGGCAGGCTTTTAGCGCGTCGATATTGCCCTCTTCTGCCGCCAGCAGAAATTCTGTAACCCGTGCAGTTGCAGACATATTCAGACTCCCTATGTTTCACTTCTGATGACCTGAGAATAGCAACAGCCTGGTCATAAAAGAATCCGCTTAAAAATGATTCATCGACACGCAATTCATTGTTGAGTTAAATTCAACGGTCCGGCAGAAACGTGCGTCTGTGCAACCTTTTTCTTATGTTTTACCGCGTTTACGCGCTTCAGGCTGCATTATCCTTATGGCTGAAAAAGCCTTACACAGCGCGGCCCTACGTAAAAAGCCAGAACTGTGACCGACATCAACTATGATGTAACGCCGCTGTTAAAATATGTTCAAAACTGATGGTCACCAGGAGCCATAATATGAATTCCATCTTTACCGAAGAGAATTTGCTGGCCTTCACCACCGCGGCACGTTTTGGCAGTTTCAGCAAAGCGGCTGCCGAGCTGGGCGTGACCACCTCCGCCATCAGTTACACCATCAAACGCATGGAGACCGGACTGGACGTAGTGCTGTTTGTACGCAACACGCGCAGCATTGAGCTGACAGAATCCGGTTTTTACTTTTATCGTAAAGCGACCGACCTGCTGAATGACTTTCATGCCATCAAGCGCGGGATTGATACCATTTCTCAGGGCATTGAGACGCGGGTGCGCATCTGCATAAATCAGCTTTTGTATACGCCACGCCATACCGCGCGTCTGCTCCAGGTACTGAAAAAACAGTTTCCCACCTGCCAGATCACAGTGACGACCGAGGTGTATAACGGCGTCTGGGATTCCATCATTAATAATCAGGCCAACATCGCCATTGGCGCGCCGGATACGCTGCTGGACGGCGGCGGCATTGATTACACCGAGATAGGCGCGATCCGCTGGGTATTTGCCATCGCGCCCACCCATCCGCTGGCGTTCGCCCCGGAGCCCATTTCCGAAAGTCAGCTGCGTCTGTATCCCAATATCATGGTCGAAGACACCGCGCATACCATCAACAAGAAGGTGGGCTGGCTGCTTCACGGCCAGGAGGCGATTCTGGTGCCGGACTTCAACACGAAATGCCAGTGTCAGATCCTGGGGGAAGGTATTGGCTTTTTGCCGGAATATATGACGCGGGAGGCGGTGGAGGACGGGCTGCTGGTAACGCGGCGGATCAATAATCCACGTCAGGATTCGCGCATGCTGCTTGCCACGCAGCATGCGGCGACCGGTCAGGTCACGCGCTGGATCAAACAGCAGTTTGGCCCGGAAGGCGTGCTGACCCGGATCTACAGTGACTTACTGTGGCGTACCTAGCTCTTCGTCTGAACCCAAAATGCGTGGATAAGACCGGGGAAGTAGCCCAGGATGGTCAGAAGGATATTCAGAATAAACGCCCAGCCCAGCCCCTTGCCAAGCAGCACGCCCAGCGGCGGGAGAATAATCGTAAAAACAACGCGCCAAAAACCCATAAAACACTCCGTGCAAGCTAACCAATTGAAAATTATAAAAGACACTTCTCTAAGCGTAGCCAGTTTACGGGTAACTGCCATGCGTCTCTCGCGCTTTTACCTGCCTTTACCCTCTTTACACTGGCTTAAACCCCGCCTTAAATGCTCTACTGTGCCGAAATTGACCGTAAGGAAACACAATGTCTCTTCCTCTAATTTCGCCGCAGCAGGCAAACGCGCTGATTGCTGAAGGCGCCAGACTTATCGATATTCGCGACCCCGACGAGTATGCCCGCGAGCATATTCCGGCGGCGCACTCCATTCCGCTGGATTCGTTACCCGGCGGGCTTAACGCAGCGCCGGGAGAAACGGTGATTTTCCACTGTCAGTCCGGCGCACGAACCTCAAACAATGCTGCTCGTCTGGCGCAGGCAGCGTCCCCTGCGAACGCCTTTGTGGTTGAGGGAGGCATTCAGGGCTGGAAGCAGGCCGGGCTGCTGACTGTTGAAGATCGATCGCAGCCGCTTCCGCTGATGCGTCAGGTGCAGATCGCCGCCGGGCTGCTGATCCTCTGCGGCGTAGTGCTGGGTTACAGCGTCTCCAGCGGCTTTTTCCTGCTGAGCGGTTTTGTGGGCGCCGGGCTGTTGTTCGCCGGTGTGACAGGTTTTTGCGGTATGGCGCGACTGCTGAAAGTGATGCCGTGGAACCGACGTACCTGATAAGGAGTATCTGAAAGATTAGGCTGTACCCCGCCCCCGGACGTGGGCTATGGTGAAGATCATGACAATGATGAGGAGGTGCTATGTTTTCTGTCGGTGATTATGTCCAACCGCGTCAGGGCGGTCCGAAACTGAAAGTGCTCGAAGTGAATGGTGAAAACATTGTGGCTGTGCAGGCCAGCAATGAGCAGGGCGAGAAATATCACCTGAAAGCGGCGGACGTGGTTCTGTACTCCGAAGACGGTGACTTTGGCGTCTGCTAAGTCAATAATCGGGCGGAATACACCGCCCGAATAATCATCAGATCAGGAAATCGTCCAGCGATTTACCGTTTGCCAGTGCGGTTGCAATTGGCTTTGGCGTACGCCCCTGGCCGGTCCAGGTTTTTTCTTCACCGTTCGCGTCAATAAAACGATATTTCGCCGCACGCGCTTTACGTTTTTTCGTCGGCTGACCCGCCTGCGCCAGGTCACTGCCTAACAGATCGCTCGGAGAAATACCGTCAGCTTTCATCAGTTCCAGCAGAGCATTAATTTTATCCTGCTGTTCAGCGCGTTGACGCTCTAATTCAGCCTGCTCGCTGCGTTTTTCTTCAGTGACAATCCGGAATTTTTCCAGCACTTCTTCCAGAACATCCATGGATAATTCACGTGCCAGCGCCCGGAGGGTACGAATATTATTAAGATTCTGTAACGTTAAAGCCATAATAATGAAAAACCTTTCTTCGTGTGTATAACATAAATCAGGCAACAGAATAATTGATTTTGGTTCTGATATCTACCCACCCTGACGTTTTGACATTATTGTAAATGTTTTAGAATATCCCGTTAATATAACCCCGAAATATATGTCTGTTTTAATGTGTAATATACCGCCCTTCCCCTGACCACAAGCTCCTGTTTAAAACAGTTCAAAAAACCGCCTCCACTCGCCCACACAACAGAGGTTTCACACGCACACAGACAAACTAATCCATTGATATATTTCACTAAAATATGCTCGAGGAGAGAAAATAACGAAGCGCGCAAAAAACGCACAATTTTAGAGAATTTTATGGCTAAAGCGCCTGTAAATAAAAATTAATCACTACTTGTTAGTTAAAAGCCAGAGAGATACGCTATACACTCAAAACAAACCAACCTAAAGCACTAAAGGCAGCAGGTAAAACGCCACTTTTTTGTCCTGTTCGAGGAGTTCAGACATGTTCTCACCGCAGTCTCGCCTGCGCCATGCGGTAGCGGATACGTTCGCGATGGTCGTTTACTGTTCCGTCGTGAATATGCTGATTGAAATTTTCCTGTCGGGAATGTCCTTTGAGCAATCCCTCTCGTCGCGCCTGGTGGCCATTCCGGTGAATATCATGATTGCCTGGCCGTACGGCCTGTATCGCGATGCAGTGATGCGTTTAGCCCGGCGTATTAGCCCGGCGGGTTGGGTAAAAAACCTGGCGGACGTGCTGGCTTACGTAACGTTCCAGTCCCCGGTGTATGTGGTTATTTTGCTGACGGTGGGCGCAGACTGGCATCAAATCGCCGCTGCGGTAAGTTCAAATATCGTGGTATCCATGCTGATGGGTGCGGTGTACGGTTACTTTCTTGACTACTGCCGCCGCCTGTTTAAAGTCAGCCCTTATAGCCAGGCAAAAGCGTAAGGTAAGGCGACTGGCTCAGGCCAGTCGCAGAGTTATTGTACGTCGCCAAACAGTCCTTTCAGGAACCGCTCCAGCGCCATACGCGAGCTGAAACCGTGCGGAATACCATAATGTTCATGCGTCTCGCCGCCTAAATAGAGCGGAAATTGCTGATAATGATCGCAGGTTTTAATATCCGAGGCGGGCTCAGCAAATGACAGGCTTCTGTCTTTAAGTGTCGGGTGAATAATGAGAGCAGTACGCCCCATTCTTGCTTCACGGTTGACGTAAACATAATTCTCACCACGGCGATATCCGTACGCTTTTGATGTTACCTCATCCATGGTGAACCCTTCTTTTTCAAGAACGCGCGCCACCTCATCGGGTCGTAAATACATATCTTTTCCTCATTATCATTCCTGCCCGGCAACCTTACAGTATTCAGCATTAGCAGGGCTTTCAGAATATTCCATAAACTGCCCGATAAGCCGTGACTCGCTTCAGATATTACATTTCTGGACTAAACTAAACGGGAACACAAATTATGGAGGATCGTATGTTTAACAGACCGAACCGAAACGATATTAATGACGACACACAGGATATTCGTAACGATGTCAGCCAATTAGCGGACACGCTGGAAGCCGTATTGAAATCCTGGGGCTCTGACGCGAAGGACGAAGCGGATGCCGCGAAACGTAAGGCTCAGTCTCTGCTGCGTGAAACGCGGGCAAGGATGAATGGCCGCTCACGTACCACTCAGGCGGCCTGCGACATGGCCAGCTGCGCCACCACCTTCGTACGTGAAAAACCGCTTTGTACGCTGGGAACGGTCGCGGCGGTCGGGATTTTTGTCGGCGCCCTGCTTAGCCTGCGTAAGTAAGCGCGCGTTCTTAGCCCCGGTAGCTTCAGGCGCCGGGGCTTTTCTTTGCCTGAAAGCCTGAAAAACCCGCACAGCCCGCCCTGCCCCGACAGGCTCATCATTGGGGCCATATTAATCTGTATTTCCCATATCTTGTGTGGTTGAAACTTATCGCAACTACATCTAGTATTCCCTTTAGCAAGATACACACAACATGACGCGTTAACTCGCGCCGTCCTCTCATTCTAAATGGAAATACGAATCATGAGCATTATTATTTACACTCGTAATGATTGTGTTCAGTGCCACGCCACGAAACGGGCAATGGAGAGCCGCGGCGTGGCATTTGAGATGGTCAATATTGATCAGGTGCCCGACGCGGCAGACACCCTGCGGGCGCAGGGGTTTCGTCAGCTTCCGGTTGTGGTTGCCGGCGACACCAGCTGGTCTGGCTTTCGTCCGGACATGATCAACCGCCTTGCCGCTCAGGGCGTCAGTGCATGAGCACGCTGGTCTACTTTTCCAGCAGCTCGGAAAACACGCTTCGGTTTATGGAGCGTCTCGGGCTGCCCGCGATACGCATTCCGCTGAACGAGCGGGAGCGTATTCAGGTAGACGAACCCTATATTCTGGTGGTGCCCAGCTATGGCGGTGGCGGCACCGCGGGGGCGGTGCCTCGTCAGGTGATCCGCTTTCTGAACGATCCCCATAACCGGCAGCTGATTCGCGGCGTGATCGCGGCAGGCAATCGCAACTTCGGCGAGGCCTTTGCCCGCGCCGGGGATGTCATCTCTCAAAAATGCGGCGTGCCGTATCTCTATCGTTTTGAACTGATGGGGACACAGCAGGACGTAGAGAACGTGCGTAAAGGAGTGAACGAATTTTGGCAACGACAACCGCAGAACGCGTGATTCAGGCGACGCCGGATTACCACGCATTAAACGCCATGCTAAACCTCTATGACCGCGAGGGGCGCATTCAGTTTGGCAAAGATCGTGAGGCGGTGGACGCCTTTTTTGCCGCTCATGTACGCCCGAACAGCGTCGCCTTTGGCAGCCAGCAGGAACGTCTCGACTGGCTGGTAAAAGAGGGTTATTACGAAGAGCGTGTCCTGACCCGCTACGACCGCGCCTTCGTGGTGGCATTGTTTGAACGGGCGCACGCCAGCGGTTTTCGCTTCCAGACGTTTCTCGGCGCGTGGAAGTATTACACCAGCTACACCCTGAAAACCTTTGACGGCAAACGCTATTTAGAAAGCTTTGAAGATCGCGTGGTGATGGTGGCGCTGACGCTGGCGCAGGGCGATGAAGCGCTGGCCGAAAGACTCATGGAGGAGATCCTCTCCGGCCGCTTCCAGCCCGCCACGCCAACGTTCCTTAACTGCGGGAAAGCCCAGCGCGGTGAGCTGGTCTCCTGCTTCCTGCTGCGTATTGAAGACAATATGGAGTCGATTGGCCGTGCGGTGAATTCGGCGCTACAGCTGTCGAAACGCGGCGGCGGCGTGGCGTTTCTGCTTTCGAACCTGCGGGAGGCGGGCGCGCCGATTAAGCGCATCGAAAACCAGTCCTCCGGCGTCATCCCGGTGATGAAGATGCTGGAAGATGCCTTCTCATACGCCAACCAGCTTGGCGCACGTCAGGGCGCGGGCGCGGTTTATCTGCACGCGCACCACCCGGACATTCTGCGTTTTCTGGATACCAAACGTGAAAATGCCGACGAAAAGATCCGCATCAAAACCCTGTCGCTTGGCGTGGTGATCCCGGATATCACGTTTAAGCTGGCTAAAGAGAATGCCGACATGGCGCTCTTCTCACCGTATGACGTTGAGCGGATTTACGGCAAAGCCTTTGGCGACGTGGCGATAAGCGAGCTGTACGACGAGCTGGTGGCCGACGATCGCATTCGCAAAAAAACCATCAACGCCCGCGATTTCTTCCAGACGCTGGCTGAAATTCAGTTTGAGTCCGGCTATCCGTACATCATGTACGAGGACACGGTGAACCGCGCTAACCCGATTGCCGGGCGCATCAACATGAGCAATCTGTGCTCGGAGATTTTGCAGGTCAACAGCGCGTCCAGCTACGACGAAAACCTCGACTACGCGGACGTGGGCAAGGATATCTCCTGTAACCTCGGGTCGCTGAATATTGCCCACACCATGGATTCACCCGATTTTGGCCGCACGGTAGAGACCGCCATTCGCGGGCTGACGGCGGTATCGGACATGAGCCACATCCGCAGCGTACCGTCCATTGAGGCGGGCAATGCCGCGTCGCATGCCATCGGCCTTGGGCAGATGAACCTGCACGGCTATCTGGCGCGGGAGGGCATCGCCTACGGCAGCCCGGAAGGGCTGGATTTCACCAACCTTTATTTCTACACCATCACCTGGCATGCGCTGCATACCTCGATGATGCTGGCGCGCGAACGCCACCAGCGGTTCGCAGGCTTTGAGCAGTCGCGCTACGCCAGCGGAGAGTATTTCAGCCAGTATCTGGAAGGCGACTGGCAGCCGAAAACTGAAAAAGTACGCGCGCTGTTCGACCGCGCTGGCATCACCCTGCCGACGCGTGAGATGTGGCAACAGCTGCGTGAAGAGGTGATGCGCTACGGCATTTATAACCAGAACCTTCAGGCGGTGCCGCCAACCGGCTCCATTTCCTATATCAATCACGCCACGTCGAGCATCCACCCCATCGTGTCGAAGATTGAAATCCGTAAAGAAGGCAAAACCGGGCGCGTCTACTACCCTGCCCCGTTTATGACCAACGAGAATCTGGCGCTGTACCAGGACGCCTATGAGATCGGCCCGGAAAAGATCATTGATACCTACGCCGAGGCGACTAAACATGTGGACCAGGGGCTGTCGCTGACGCTCTTCTTCCCGGACACCGCCACCACGCGGGATATCAACAAAGCGCAGATCTACGCCTGGAAGAAAGGCATCAAAACGCTGTACTACATTCGCCTGCGCCAGCTCGCGCTGGAAGGCACCGAAATTGAAGGCTGCGTGTCCTGCGCGCTGTAAGGAGAAAGGATGAAACTGTCACGCGTAAGCGCCGTTAACTGGAACAAAATTCAGGATGATAAAGACCTGGAGGTCTGGAACCGCCTGACCAGCAACTTCTGGCTGCCGGAAAAAGTCCCGCTCTCCAACGATATTCCGGCCTGGCAAACCCTGAACCATGCCGAGCAGCAGCTGACAATCCGCGTCTTTACCGGCCTGACGCTGCTGGACACCATTCAGAATACCGTGGGTGCGCCCGCGCTGATGAGTGATGCGCTAACCCCGCACGAAGAGGCGGTAATGTCGAATATCAGCTTTATGGAGGCGGTGCATGCCCGCTCCTACAGCTCGATTTTCTCCACCCTGTGCCAGACCAGAGACGTGGACGCCGCCTACGCCTGGAGTGAAGAGAGCGCGTCATTGCAGCGCAAGGCAGATCTGGTGCTGGGATATTACCGGGCCGACGAGCCGCTGAAGAAAAAGATCGCCAGCGTGTTCCTGGAATCTTTCCTCTTCTATTCCGGCTTCTGGCTGCCCATGTACTGGTCGAGCCGGGGCAAGCTCACCAACACCGCCGATTTGATTCGCCTCATCATCCGCGATGAAGCGGTACACGGGTATTACATCGGCTATAAGTATCAGAAAGGGCTGGAGAAAGTCAGCGCGGAAAAACGCGAGGAACTCAAAGGTTTTGCCCTCGATTTACTGATGGATCTGTATGACAACGAGCTGAGCTATACCGAAGAGCTGTACGCCGGAACGGGCTGGGAAGAGGACGTAAAAGCTTTCCTCTGCTACAACGCCAACAAAGCGCTGATGAACCTGGGCTACGAAGCGTTATTCCCACCAGACATGGCGGAGGTGAACCCGGCGATCCTCGCGGCGCTGTCGCCCAACGCTGATGAAAACCACGACTTCTTTTCCGGGTCCGGCTCGTCGTACGTGATGGGTAAAGCGGTGGAGACGCAAGACGAGGACTGGGATTTTTAATGAATGAATTAACGTTCATTAATTAACTCTGCATTTCATTATTTCCAGCCGAATATTCCACGACGTACTACACTGTAATTTCCCCGTCATATTCGCCTGAATCACACCGATTCAGGCGAAATTTCCCCATGCAACAGCAAAAAATTGAGAAAAATTCAAACCGCCCTCAGCCCTTTATTCATGGGAAATTCAGCCGTTTCGCTTGCGGCAAAATTCCGCCCTCAGGCTGGACCAGGGTTGTCTCAGATTCTGAGTATGTTAGGGTAATGCCAGTTAACTATTTACCATGGTAATCATATCGACATAAACAAATAACAGGACACTCTCTATTGCATGGCAATTAAATTAGAAGTGAAAAATCTTTATAAAGTATTTGGCGAGCACCCGCAGCGTGCTTTCAAATATATTGAGAAAGGCCTTTCGAAAGAGCAAATTCTGGAAAAAACCGGGCTATCGCTTGGCGTTAAAGACGCCAGTCTGGCCATTGAAGAAGGCGAGATTTTTGTCATCATGGGATTATCCGGTTCGGGTAAATCCACTATGGTTCGCCTTCTCAATCGCCTGATTGAACCCACCCGCGGACAGGTGCTGATAGACGGCGTGGATATCGCCAGAATATCAGACGCCGAACTCCGCGAGGTGCGCAGAAAGAAAATTGCGATGGTATTTCAGTCATTTGCACTGATGCCGCACATGACGGTACTCGATAATACCGCCTTTGGCATGGAGTTAGCCGGTACGCCCGCTCAGGAACGTCAGGAAAAAGCCCTTGATGCACTGCGTCAGGTCGGGCTGGAAAATTATGCTCATGCGTATCCGGATGAACTCTCCGGCGGTATGCGTCAGCGTGTGGGATTAGCGCGCGCATTAGCGATTAATCCGGACATTTTATTAATGGACGAAGCCTTCTCGGCGCTCGATCCCTTAATTCGCACCGAGATGCAGGATGAACTGGTAAAATTACAGGCCAAACATCAGCGCACCATTGTTTTTATTTCTCACGATCTGGATGAAGCCATGCGTATTGGCGACCGTATCGCCATTATGCAAAATGGTGAAGTGGTGCAGGTCGGTACGCCGGATGAAATTCTCAATAATCCGGCGAATGATTATGTGCGCACCTTCTTCCGCGGCGTGGATATTAGCCACGTATTCAGTGCGAAAGATATTGCCCGTCGAACACCAAACGGCATTATTCGTAAAACGCCAGGTTTTGGCCCGCGCTCCGCGCTGAAGCTGTTGCAGGACGAAGACCGTGAATACGGTTATCTGGTTGAACGCGGCAATAAATTTGTCGGCGTGGTCTCCATTGACTCTCTGAAAACCGCCCTGAGCGAAAACCAGGGAATCGATGCGGCGTTGATTGACGCTCCGCTTGCCGTGGACGCCGAAACGCCGCTCAGCGAGTTGCTCTCTCACGTGGGTCAGGCGCCGTGCGCCGTGCCGGTCGTCGGTGAAGAACAACAGTACGTTGGCATCATCTCAAAACGGATGCTGCTACAGGCTTTAGATCGCGAGGGGACAAACAATGGCTGATCAATCAAACCCATGGGGCACCACTGAAGCAGCGGACAGCGCGGCGCAATCTGCCGATGCGTGGGGGTCGACGCCTGCGCCTGCCGATGGCGGCGGCGCGGCAGACTGGCTCAACAGCGCACCAGCGCCTGCCCCAGAGCATTTCAATATTATGGATCCGTTCCACAAGACGCTGATCCCGCTGGATAGCTGGGTAACGGAGGGGATCGACTGGGTCGTTACCCACTTCCGTCCGGTGTTCCAGGGGATCCGCATCCCGGTGGATTACATCCTGAACGGCTTCCAGCAGCTGATGCTGGGCATGCCCGCGCCGGTGGCGATTATCCTGTTCTCGCTGATCGCATGGCAGTTCGGCAGCGCGGGTATGGGGATCGCCACGCTCATCTCCCTGATTGCCATCGGCGCGATTGGCGCGTGGTCTCAGGCGATGATCACCCTGGCGCTGGTGCTGACCGCCCTGCTGTTCTGCGTGGTGATCGGCCTGCCGATGGGGATCTGGCTGGCGCGCAGCCCCAGGGCCGCGAAGATTATCCGCCCGCTGCTGGATGCGATGCAGACCACGCCAGCGTTCGTTTACCTGGTGCCTATCGTGATGCTGTTCGGCATCGGTAACGTACCGGGGGTGGTCGTGACCATTATCTTCGCCCTGCCACCGATTATTCGCCTGACCATTCTGGGCATTAACCAGGTGCCTGCGGATCTGATAGAGGCATCGCGCTCGTTCGGCGCCAGCCCGCGTCAGATGCTGTTTAAGGTTCAGCTTCCGCTGGCGATGCCGACCATTATGGCAGGTGTTAACCAGACGCTGATGCTGGCGCTGTCGATGGTGGTGATCGCCTCGATGATTGCCGTTGGCGGGTTAGGTCAGATGGTACTGCGCGGCATTGGCCGTCTCGATATGGGGCTGGCGACCGTCGGCGGCGTCGGGATTGTGATCCTCGCCATCATTCTTGACCGCCTGACCCAGGCTGTCGGTCGTGATTCACGTAGTCGCGGCAACCGTCGCTGGTACACCACCGGCCCTGTCGGGTTACTCACCCGCCCATTTACAAAATAAGGAACAACGATGCGACATAACGTACTTTTTGCCACAGCGTTTGCGACCCTTGTCTCCACCAGCGCCGTTGCCGCTGACCTGCCGGGCAAAGGCATTACCGTGCAGCCGGTGCAGAGCACCATTTCGGAAGAGTCCTTCCAGACCCAGATTGTCAGCCGTGCGCTGGAGAAACTGGGCTATACGGTGAATACCGCCAGCGAAGTGGATTACAACGTGGGCTATACCTCCATTGCCTCCGGTGATGCCACCTTTACCGCCGTGAACTGGCAGCCGCTGCACGACGACATGTATGCCGCCGCAGGCGGTGACAAGAAATTCTACCGCGAAGGCACCTTTGTGACCGGCGCTGCGCAGGGATATCTGATCGACAAGAAAACCGCCGATAAATATCACATCACCAATATTGAACAGCTGAAAGATCCGAAGATCGCAAAACTGTTTGATACCAACGGTGACGGTAAAGCCGACATGATGGGCTGTTCGCCGGGCTGGGGCTGTGAAGCGGTGATTAACCACCAGAACAAAGCCTTCGATCTGGCGAAGACCGTCGACGTGAGCCACGGCAATTACTCTGCGATGATGGCCGACACCATCGCCCGCTTTAAAGAAGGCAAGCCGGTGATCTACTACACCTGGACGCCGTACTGGGTGAGCGACGTGCTGAAGCCGGGCAAAGACGTGGTGTGGTTGCAGGTGCCCTTCTCCTCCCTGCCAGGCGAGCAGAAAGATATCGACACCAAACTGCCAAACGGCATGAACTATGGCTTCCCGGTGAACACCATGCATATTGTGGCGAACAAAGCCTGGGCCGAGAAAAACCCGGCGGCGGCGAAGCTGTTCTCGGTGATGAAACTGCCGCTGGCAGACATTAACGCCCAGAACGCGATGATGCACGCGGGTAAATCATCCGAAGCTGATATCAAAGGCCACGTGGATGGCTGGATCAAAGCCCACCAGCAGCAGTTCGATGGCTGGGTGAAAGAGGCGCTTGAGGCGCAGAAGTAAAACATTTTCCCTCACCCTAACCCTCTCCCAGGGGGAGAGGGGACGATGACCACCCTCTCCCTTTGGGAGAGGGCCGGGGTGAGGGGCTTAACCGCACAATCCACCACGTAACTATTCCCCAACATTCACCATCATTGGTTATTATGTTTCCGGAAAAATAATCACTTAACTCACGATTCCTGAAACTAATGACAAAAACAACTCAAGGGCTTAGCCCCGCACTCATCCTTTTAATGTCCGTGGCAACGGGTCTGGCCGTCGCCAGCAACTATTACGCACAACCACTGCTCGACACCATCGCACGCGCCTTCGATCTTTCAGCCAGCTCCGCCGGGTTTATTGTCACCGCCGCACAGCTCGGCTATGCGGCCGGGCTGCTCTTCCTGGTGCCATTAGGCGATATGTTTGAGCGCCGGATGCTTATCGTCTCCATGACGCTGCTGGCGGCGGGCGGGATGTTGATCACCGCCAGCAGCCAGTCGTTAACGATGATGATTATCGGCACCGCGCTGACGGGGCTGTTCTCGGTGGTGGCGCAAATTCTGGTTCCCCTCGCCGCGACGCTGGCTTCCCCGGAAAAACGCGGCAAAGTGGTCGGCACTATCATGAGCGGCCTGCTGCTGGGCATCCTGCTGGCGCGAACCGTTGCCGGGCTGCTGGCGAGCCTCGGCGGCTGGCGCACCGTTTACTGGGTGGCGAGCGTGCTGATGGTTATCATGGCGCTGGCCCTGTGGCGCGGCCTGCCAAAGGTGAAGCAGGAAAATCACCTGAACTATCCGCAGCTCCTCGCCTCCGTTTTCAGCCTCTTCACCCGGGATAAACTCCTGCGCACGCGCGCCGTTCTGGGGTGTCTTACCTTCGCTAACTTCAGCATCTTATGGACGTCGATGGCATTTCTGCTCGCCGCGCCGCCGTTTAACTACTCAGAAGGCGTGATTGGCCTGTTCGGGCTGGCAGGCGCGGCTGGCGCACTGGGCGCGCGCCCGGCGGGTGGGCTGGCTGATAAAGGTAAATCTCATATGACCACCTCCGCAGGGCTGGTTTTACTCCTGCTCTCCTGGGCGGCCATCTGGTACGGACACGTCTCCGTGCTGGCGCTGATTGTCGGTATTCTGGTGCTCGACCTCACCGTGCAGGGCGTACACATCACCAACCAGACCGTGATTTACCGGGTGAAGCCGGACGCCCGTAACCGTCTGACGGCCGGGTACATGACCAGCTACTTTATCGGCGGCGCGGCGGGCTCGCTCATCTCAGCCTCCGCCTGGCAGCATGCGGGCTGGACGGGCGTGTGCGCCATCGGCGCCATCGTCGCGGCGATAAATCTGCTGGTATGGTGGCGCGGCTATCACCGTCAGGAAGCAATTCACTAAGTTTTACATTGCTTTGGGCCCCCTGGGGTGTAAAGGGGGCCTGCATCTGTTAAGGTAACGGTAATCATTTATCCCAGAAATTTTACTGTGGGTGACATATTTACTACCGGCATGAATAGTTCAGACCCCTGTCCTCACATCCCCTCTTTCGCGGGTACACACCCCACGCTCTCTGTGCTCACCGGGTCACGGATTTACCCGGCGCTTTCTGATGGTGACATACGTTTGGCGGATATAACCGCACAAATAATTCATTTACATTATTTGTCACTGTCGTTACTATATCGGCTGTAATTAATGAGGTTATGCCCAAAATGGATAGTTCGTTTACGCCCATTGAACAAATGCTTAAGTTCCGCGCCAGTCGTCATGAGGACTTCCCGTATCAGGAAATCCTGCTGACCCGCCTGTGCATGCACATGCAGGGTAAGCTGCTGGAAAATCGTAACAAGATGCTGAAAGCGCAAGGGATTAACGAGACGTTGTTTATGGCGTTGATTACGCTGGAGTCTCAGGAAAATCACAGCATTCAGCCGTCGGAACTGAGCTGTGCGCTGGGGTCATCCCGTACCAATGCGACCCGTATCGCGGATGAACTGGAAAAGCGCGGCTGGATTGAACGCCGTGAAAGCGATAACGATCGCCGCTGCCTGCATCTGCAACTGACCGAGAAAGGTCACGAATTCTTGCGCGAAGTGCTGCCACCGCAGCACAACTGCCTGCACCAGCTCTGGTCTGCCCTCAGCACCGCCGAGCGCGACCAGCTTGAGCACATTACTCGCAAGCTGCTCACCCGTCTGGACCAGATGGATGAAGACGGCGTCATCCTTGAGGCGCTGCGCTAACGCGACGATCCGCTCAACATTCCAGATTGCTAAAAAGAAAAACTGACAGGCCAGCACGTGAAACTGCTGGCCTTTCTGACAACAGGTCGGCTCAGCCGATGTGAAAATAAAAAGATCGTGGAGAACAACAATGAGCGCAAATGCGGAGAACACCCTCCCGCAGCAACCGGCCAACAAAAAGGGCAAACGTAAGAGCGCCCTTATTCTGCTGACCTTGCTCTTTATTATTATTGCCGTGGCATATGGGATCTATTGGTTTTTAGTCTTGCGTCATGTTGAAGAGACAGACGATGCATACGTGGCAGGGAATCAGGTTCAAATCATGGCGCAGGTGTCAGGCAGCGTGACGAAAGTCTGGGCTGATAACACCGACTTTGTGAAAAAAGGCGATGTGCTGGTCACGCTCGACCCGACCGACGCCCAACAGGCGTTTGAAAAAGCACAGACGGCGCTGGCCTCCAGCGTTCGCCAGACCCGCCAGCTGATGATCAACAGCAAGCAGCTTCAGGCCAATATCGACGTGCAGAAAACGGCCCTGGCTCAGGCGCAGAGCGACCTCAATCGTCGTGTTCCTCTCGGCACCGCCAACCTGATTGGCCGTGAAGAGTTGCAGCACGCCCGCGACGCGGTGGCCAGCGCACAGGCGCAACTGGACGTGGCGATCCAACAGTACAACGCTAATCAGGCGATGGTGCTGGGTACTTCTCTGGAAAACCAGCCAGCGGTGAAACAGGCGGCGACCGAAGTGCGTAACGCATGGCTTGCCCTGCAACGTACCAAAATCGTCAGCCCGATGACCGGCTACGTTTCCCGTCGTTCCGTACAGCCAGGGGCGCAGATTAGCACCACCACGCCGCTAATGGCGGTCGTTCCGGCGAACAATCTGTGGGTCGATGCGAACTTCAAAGAGACCCAGCTGGCGCATATGCGTATCGGCCAGACCGCGACCGTGGTCAGCGATATTTACGGCGATGACGTTAAGTACACCGGAAAAGTGGTCGGTCTGGACATGGGGACCGGCAGCGCGTTCAGCCTGCTGCCTGCACAGAACGCCACCGGCAACTGGATCAAAGTGGTTCAGCGCTTGCCTGTGCGTATCGAGCTGGATCCTAAGCAGCTGGCAGACCATCCGCTGCGAATTGGCCTTTCCACGCTGGTGACGGTCGATACCGCCAACCGCGACGGTCAGATCCTCGCAAGCCAGGTGCGCAGTACGCCAGCTTATGAAAGTAACGCCCGTGAAATTAGCCTCGATCCGGTCAATAAGCTGATCGATGACATCGTGAAGGCAAACGCCGGTTAAGCCGAAGGTGAGCGTTATGCAACAGCAAAAGCCGCAAAAACCGCTGGAGGGGGCGCAGCTGGTCATTATGACCATTGCGCTGTCGCTGGCGACATTCATGCAGGTGCTGGACTCCACCATCGCAAACGTGGCGATCCCTACGATCGCCGGGAACCTTGGCTCATCGCTGAGCCAGGGGACCTGGGTCATTACCTCGTTCGGGGTGGCGAACGCCATCTCCATTCCCATCACCGGCTGGCTGGCGAAGCGCGTCGGTGAAGTGAAGCTGTTCCTCTGGTCGACGATCCTGTTCGTGCTGGCCTCCTGGGCCTGCGGCATGTCCAGCAGCCTGACGATGCTGATTTTCTTCCGCGTCATCCAGGGGATTGTCGCCGGGCCGTTGATTCCGCTGTCGCAGAGTTTGCTGCTGAACAACTATCCGCCCGCCAAGCGCTCCATCGCGCTCGCGCTGTGGTCGATGACGGTGATCGTCGCCCCGATATGCGGGCCAATCCTCGGCGGCTATATCAGCGATAACTATCACTGGGGCTGGATCTTCTTCATCAACGTGCCCATCGGTGCGCTGGTGGTGCTGATGACGCTACAGTCTCTGCGTGGTCGCGAAACGCGGACCGAACAGCGGCGGATCGACGGCATCGGGCTGGCTCTGCTGGTTGTCGGCATCGGCAGCCTGCAAATCATGCTCGACCGCGGCAAAGAGCTGGACTGGTTTGCCTCTACGGAAATCATTGTGCTGACGGTGGTCGCCGTGGTGGCCATCAGCTTCCTGATTGTCTGGGAGCTGACGGACGATAATCCGATAGTCGACCTCTCGCTGTTTAAATCGCGAAACTTCACCATCGGCTGCCTCTGTATCAGCCTCGCCTATATGCTCTACTTCGGCGCGATTGTTCTGCTGCCGCAGCTGTTGCAGGAGGTGTACGGCTATACCGCAACCTGGGCGGGGCTGGCCTCCGCGCCGGTGGGGTTAATTCCGGTTCTGCTGTCGCCGATTATTGGCCGTTTCGCCCATAAGCTCGACATGCGCAGGCTGGTGACGTTCAGCTTCATCATGTACGCCGTGTGCTTCTACTGGCGCGCGTATACGTTTGAACCGGGAATGGACTTTGGCGCCTCCGCGTGGCCGCAGTTTATTCAGGGCTTCGCCGTAGCATGCTTCTTTATGCCGCTGACCACCATTACGCTCTCCGGCTTGCCCCCTGAGCGGATGGCGGCGGCATCGAGCCTGTCGAACTTCACCCGTACGCTGGCGGGCTCCATCGGGACATCGATCACCACCACGCTGTGGACCAACCGGGAATCGATGCACCATGCTCAACTCACCGAAGCGGTGAACCCGTTCAACCCTAACGCTCAGCAGATGTATAGCCAGCTTGAGGGGATGGGGATGACGGAGCAGCAGGCGTCCGGCTGGCTTGCCCAGCAGATCACCAACCAGGGGCTGATTATCTCGGCAAACGAGATTTTCTGGATATCGGCGGGGATCTTCATCGTCCTGCTGGGGCTGGTGTGGTTTGCCAAACCACCGTTTGGGGCCGGTAGCGGGGGCGGTGGGGCGCACTAGCTCTGTGCTCGGGTTGCCGGGTGGCGGCTACGCCTTACCCGGCCTACGATAACCGGCACATCCGTAGGCCCGGTAAGGCGTAGCCGCCACCGGGCAACAATCGCCCCCCTTGTCCAAAACGCGACAGCGATTGTCAGTTCCGATAAAGCAGCGCGCCTGAAATCGATTCACGATAGTGAAAAGACAACAGGAGCGCACCATGCTGAACACACCCGCCGACAAATACCAGCCTTACCCCACCCTTTCGTTGCCCGACCGCCGCTGGCCGGAGCAGATTATCACCCGCGCCCCGCGCTGGCTCTCGACCGACTTACGCGACGGTAACCAGGCGCTGGCCGAGCCGATGGACAGCGCGCGCAAGCTGCAATTCTGGGATCTGCTGCTGAGCTGCGGGTTTAAAGAAATAGAAGTCGCCTTCCCGTCCGCCTCGCAGACGGACTTCAATTTTGTGCGCCAGCTGATTGAGGAGAACCGCATCCCGGATGACGTCACCATTCAGGTGTTAACGCAGGCGCGGGACGATCTTATCCGTCGCACTTTCGACTCCCTGCGCGGCGCGAAGCAGGCCACCGTTCACCTGTATAACGCCACCGCCCCGCTGTTCCGCCGTCTGGTATTCGGCATGGAGAAAGCGCAAATCGTCGAGCTGGCGACGCGCGCGACGCGCCTGATTCGTCAGCTGTGTGAAGAGAACCCTGACACCCGCTGGCAGTACGAGTACTCCCCGGAAACCTTCTGCTTTACCGAACCGGAGTTTGCGCTGGAGATTTGTGAAGCCGTGGCGGAGATCTGGCAGCCGTGCGCGGCGCGTCCGATGATCGTCAACCTGCCCGCGACCGTCGAAGTGAGCACGCCGAACGTCTATGCCGACCAGATCGAGTATTTCTGCCGCCACTTCAGCCGCCGCAGTGACGTCTGTATCAGCGTACATCCGCATAACGATCGCGGAACGGGCGTCGCCAGCGCGGAGCTGGCCGTCATGGCCGGGGCTGACCGCGTGGAGGGCTGCCTGTTTGGTAACGGTGAGCGCACGGGCAACGTCTGCCTGGTGACGCTGGCGATGAACCTCTACAGCCAGGGCATTAGCCCGAATCTGGATTTCAGCGATATGAATCGGGTGGTTGAAACGGTAGAAACCTGCAACCAGCTGCCCGTCCATCCGCGCCATCCGTGGGCCGGTCGTCTGGCTTACACCGCCTTCTCCGGCTCGCACCAGGATGCCATCAAGAAAGGTTTCGATGCCCGTAAGCCTGGCGAACGCTGGGAGATGCCCTATCTGCCCGTCGACCCGCAGGATATTGGCTGTACCTATGAAGCGGTGATCCGCGTGAACAGCCAGTCAGGAAAAAGCGGAAGCGCCTGGCTTATTGAGCAAAACCATGGTCTGAAATTGCCTCGCGCCCTGCAACAGGATTTTAGCCAGCACGTGCAGCAGGAAACGGATAACCATGGAAAAGAGATGACGCAGAATGCGCTCTGGCAGCTGTTCCGCGCCCGCTACGGCCTGGTGGCGAGCCCGCCATTAGCGCTGCAATCGTACCGCAGCGACAGCCAGCAGGACGGCCAGCTGCGGCTGACGGCAAGCGTCGCCACGCAAGGGGGCACCCGCCAGCTGGAAGGTCAGGGGAACGGTTTGCTCTCCGCCGCCGCTCACGGCTTAAGCCGCTGGATCAACGCGCCGTTTGTGATTAAGGATTATCACGAACATACGTTAGGCGAACGTAGCGACAGCCGCTCGGTGGCCTATATCCGCTGCCTGTTCCAGGACGGGACCAGCCGCTGGGGCGTGGGCATCGACAGCGACGTGGCGCGCGCGTCGATTCAGGCGCTTTTTAACGCGGTCAGTCATTCCTGAAGTAATCGCTGGGTGAGAGACCCATCACCCGACGAAACATTGCCGTAAAGGCGCTGTGGCTGCCATACCCCAGATCCAGCGCCACGCGTAATACCGGCTGGCCCTGCGCCAGCCGCACTAAGGCTTCCAGCAGTCGCGCCCTTCTCACCCACTCGCCGTAGCTCAGGCCTGTCTGCTGCTGAAAATGACGGTTCAGCGTGCGTTCGCTCATCCCCACAATACCTGCGGCCTGGGCGCTGCTCCAGCTTTCTCCCGGGGCCATTCGAATCTGCTGGCAGAGGTGGCGCAGCGCTTCGCTTTCCGGCTCGGGCAGGTGAAACGGCAGTACCGGCATGAGGCGAATTTCATCGAGGATCAGCTCATAAACACGTTCATCGCGGCTTCCGGGTGCGTAAGATTCAGGAAGCGTAAGGGAGGTCAGGATCAGCTCGCGCAGCAGGGGCGAGATCTGCACGATCTGGCAGGTCGCCGGGAGATCGGCGCGCGCCAGCGGGTCGATAAACAGCGTGCGGGCGGCAACGTTGCCGGTGATGCGCAGGGCGTGCTGCGTACCCGCAGGTAGCCAGACGCCGCGACCGGGCGGCACCACCCAGCAGCCGGATGCGGTATCCACCCGCACGACGCCGGTGAGGCTGTGCAGGAGCTGCGCGCAGTCGTGCTGATGCCACGGCTCGCTGTCGCCATGAGCATAATCATGCGAAAACGGCACAAGCGGGCGATGGGTAAAGGAGAAGGTGGTGGTTGTCGTCATCAGGATTGTAGGCCCGGTCAGCGAAGCGCCACCGGGCATCCACAGGCACGATACTAAATGTGCAGTTCCTGAAGTTTTTCTTTTGGCAGGGCCAGCTCGTCATTGCTGTTTACACGAACATCACGTTCGATGATATGACGGGCAATCTCCTGAGCTTCTTCCAGAGAGTGCATCTGGTAAGTGCCGCACTGGTAAACGTTCAGCTCAGGGATCTGGTTCTGCTCTTTCACCTTCAGCACGTCTTCCATCGCTGCTTTCCACGCATCCGCGATGCGTTTCTCATCAGGCTGACCAATCAGGCTCATGTAGAAACCGGTGCGGCAGCCCATCGGAGAGATATCGATGATCTCCACGCCGTTGCCGTTCAGGTGGTCGCGCATGAATCCGGCGAACAGGTGTTCCAGCGTGTGAATGCCTTTCTCTGGCATCACTTCTTTATTCGGCACGCAGAAGCGCAGGTCGAAAACGGTGATCGTGTCGCCGTGCGGGGTGTTCATGGTCTTCGCCACGCGGACTGCGGGTGCTTCCATACGGGTATGGTCGACAGTAAAGCTATCTAATAACGGCATACGTCACCTCCGATAGTGATTTTTTTTAAAATAAACTGAACTCTTCTACAGAATGCGCGTCTGAGTATATGAAAGACGCGCATTTGTTATCATCATCCCTGAATTCAGAGATGTATATTTTGGCCACAGCGATGTGGCCTTTTTCTTTTGGTTCAGGCCTGCTTCGCCAGAAACGCCTCAAACGACTCCGTATCCGCCGCTTCGACCTCTTTCTGACGCACAACGGACGCATCGCGCTCTGCCACAAAATCCGCTTCGCTCAGGATCTCTAACGGCTCCTGCATCAGCATCTCACGGTACTCCGCTGAGAGTGAACGCCCTGTGCCACCAATTCCCTGCTCAATCATAGAACGCAGAATACGTGCTGAGAATGTCAGTTCCGGGTTATCAAAGCTTTCAACCAGTTCGTCGCAGACCTTCTGGTAAGCTTCGCCGCCGTACACGCTGTCCAGCGTCTGGGCTACGCGCTTCAGGTCATGGAACAGATCCTTCCCTACCTTAGACAGTGGGAACTGAGCCGTTTCACAGCCAATACCTAACGTCAGACCCGGCTTGCGCCCTTCCAGAATCACGCGATTCCAGTTGGCACGGGTACAAAGCAGTTCGTCGGAACTCATTTCCGGCGCATCCGCCAGGACGCACCAGACCATAAACAGGTCAAGGAAGCGAACCTGCTGCTCGTCAACGCCAATCGGTGAGAACGGGTTGATATCCAGCGAGCGCACTTCAATGTATTCAATCCCGCCGCGCTGTAGCGCATCCGACGGCGTTTCACCGCTGCGCGTCACGCGCTTCGGACGAATCGGCGCATACAGTTCATTTTCAATCTGCAACACGTTGGTGTTAATTTGCAGGCGTTTACCGTCTTTTTCGAGGCCGATTTTTTCGTACTCTTCCGACGGGGTTTTTATCGCCCGCTTCAAGCCTGCCACATATTCGTGCAGATCGTTAAACGTAATTCCGAGATTGCTTTGCGATTTATTGGTATAGCCAAGGTCGCTCAGGCGCAGGGAAGTCGCGTACGGCAGGTAATACATGCCACATTCGGTCTTCTCGAACGGCAGCGTGGTCGGTTTCCCTTGCAGGAACGATGAACAGATGGCCGGGGACGCGCCGAACAGATACGGAATAACCCAGCCAAAACGGTAGTAGTTGCGGATCAGGCGGAAGTAGCCCGCGGAGATCGCTTCTTTATCCGTTTCACCGCATTTCGCCTGCCAGAACGCCATCGGCAGAGAGAAATTGTAGTGCACGCCAGAGATCGTCTGCATCAGTGCGCCGTAGCGATTTTTCAGTCCTTCGCGATACAGCGTTTTCAGCCGACCAATATTCGAGGTGCCGTACTGCGCCAGCTCGATATCCTGCCCCTGCTCGATATAGCACGGCATGCTGAGCGGCCACATACGCTCGTCGCCAAGATTGCGGGCGGTGAAGCGATGCACGTCGCGCATGATCGTCAGCATATGATCAATATCACCGTCTACTGGCGTGATGAACTCCAGCAGCGCTTCGGCGAAATCGGTTGTGATCCATTTATGTGTCAGCGCCGAGCCTAACACCTTCGGGTGTCCCGTAGTCGCTAAGCTACCATCCGCATTTACGCGCAGCGTTTCGCGCTCAAGCCCACGCTGAATCCCCTTCAGTGCCTGAGGGTGATTTTCCAGCCAGGCCAGCGCCTGTGATACGTCCGGGATCAATTTGACCTCCCGCCTGTCAAAAAATTGTCACTCAGCATAATTGTAATGGTTGACGATTGAAGGTCGCGAATTCATTCCACCAATTAGTGCCACCACGTCATACCCTGTAGTGTTACCCATGCCAGTAAAACATAGCGTAACGCCTTGCCAAGGCACAAAAAAAAGAGCACCGGTCCCCAGGAGATGCGCATCCATCCCGCCAGCAGACACAGTAAATCGCCTATTACAGGCATCCAGCTTAATAACAGCGTGGCAGCGCCATAGCGTTTTAGCCAGCCCACTGCCTTTTCCTGCCAGCGAGATTTTTCGCGTAGCGGAAAGAAACGTCCAAGAATAACGTTAGTCAGCCCTCCAAGGCTATTACCCATTGTTGCTATTAAGACCAGCAACCAGGGCTGACTTACGCCGGACAACAGCATCGCCACCAGCACCACTTCCGAATTCCCCGGTAAGAGGGTGGAGCTTAAAAAACTGCTGGCGAATAATGAAGCGAGTGACAGCGCGTCACTCACAGTAAGCGAACGTCCACCGCCGCCATTCCGGCATCACGCGCGGCCTGAATGCCAAAATCAGCATCTTCAAACACCACGCATTTTGCAGGTGGAACACCCATTAATTCTGCACAGAGCAGGAAGGTATCCGGTGCGGGTTTGTGATGTTTAACATGATCGGCAGCAACGACGGCAGAAAAATAGTGGCGCAGGCCAAGGTGGTTGAGGAGCGCTTCAGCAATCGCGCTCTCGCTGCCCGTACCGACAGACATAGGACGACGCCCATGCCACTCCTTGACGACGTCAATGAGTGGTAAAGGCTGCACGGTGTCTAACAGTATGGCTTTTACCGCGTCGGTTTTTTCACGCGCGAGCTGATGCGGGTCGAGATCGGCCTGATTCAGCTCAATCACGGCCTGTGCGATACGCCAGGTGGGCGATCCGTTGAGGGCAATCATCGCCTGTAAATCGAAACGCATACCGTAACGGCCCAGGACTTCGGTCCAGGCCTGACGATGTGTGGGTTCGGTATCCAGGAGGGTGCCGTCCATGTCGAAGATCAAACCGTCATACTGTGCGTACATCGTGCTCTCGCTAAACGATTAACAAAGCATTACTTTATCGTAAAAGGGGATTTTTGTCGCTGACAGAGAGAGTGATTGCTGACGAAACGTCGAAGGAATAAACAAAGGGGGAGAATATGGTGCATCCGGGAGGATTCGAACCTCCGACCGCTCGGTTCGTAGCCGAGTACTCTATCCAGCTGAGCTACGGATGCATCGGGGAAATGCTTTTAGAAACAGTAAATGGTGCATCCGGGAGGATTACTCGGCTGCGCCTCGCCCTTCGGGCCGTTGCTAAAGCAACGTTATCCTCCCTGGTGCTTGCGATTAACTCGCAGACCTTGAAACAACAGTATCGCTGTTATCTCGGAGAATATGGTGCATCCGGGAGGATTCGAACCTCCGACCGCTCGGTTCGTAGCCGAGTACTCTATCCAGCTGAGCTACGGATGCATCAGGGAACTGCTTTCAGAAATAGTAAATGGTGCATCCGGGAGGATTCGAACCTCCGACCGCTCGGTTCGTAGCCGAGTACTCTATCCAGCTGAGCTACGGATGCATCGGGATTTACTACTGTACTGCTCGATATTCATATCACTTCGAAAGCAATATGAAGTAATAGATGGTGCATCCGGGAGGATTCGAACCTCCGACCGCTCGGTTCGTAGCCGAGTACTCTATCCAGCTGAGCTACGGATGCAAAATGGCGGTGAGGCGGGGATTCGAACCCCGGATGCAGCTTTTGACCGCATACTCCCTTAGCAGGGGAGCGCCTTCAGCCTCTCGGCCACCTCACCACACAACGCCTCTTTCGAGTGCTTCGAGCAACTCGTTAAGAGCTTCTCGTCGCTGCGTGGCGCATATATTACTTTCTGAGACTTATAAGTCAAACAATTTTCCACATGCTTTTTTCGTTTGCACAATTCGCACGCAATTCGCATGTAAAAGCCGCAAAGAGAGTGTTTTATAAGCGGATTTTGCAGGCATCTTCACAGAATTGTGTTGAGAGAAGCGCGTCTTTTAGGTGAGATAAGATTATAAGAGTGGTCAAAAACGAAGCGTTTGAAATAGAACGGTAACTTTATGCAGGAAAAATAGCAGGAGGGTTGCGTCTCGCCCGACAGCGAGACGCGACAATATCAGTAACTGGACTGCTGGGATTTTTCAGCCTGGATACGCTGGTAGATCTCTTCACGGTGGACAGATACTTCTTTAGGAGCGTTAACACCAATACGTACCTGGTTACCCTTTACCCCTAAAACTGTCACGGTGACCTCATCCCCAATCATGAGGGTCTCACCAACTCGACGAGTCAGAATCAGCATTCTTTGCTCCTTGAAAGATTAAAAGAGTCGGGTCTCTTGTATCCCGGCATTATCCATCATATAACGCCAAAAAGTAAGCGATGACAAACACGTAAAGTGTAAGCAGTCACGGCATCACATTCTGTTAAACGTAAGTTTAGCCGATATACACAAACTCAACCTGACTTTATCGTTATCGATAGCGCAGTGAGCAAGACGCCATAACGTTACCGCTATGGCGTCTGCTTGTGCTTTGTAGTTATTACAGTTTCGCGCTTACCCAGCTTTCAACGCTGGCTAATGCCGCGGGAAGTGCCGCCGCATCCGTACCACCGGCTTGCGCCATGTCCGGACGACCGCCACCTTTGCCACCCACCTGCTGGGCGACCATGCCAATCAGTTCCCCTGCTTTAACACGATCCGTCACATCCTTAGAGACGCCCGCAATCAGAGAAACCTTACCCTCTGCGACCGTTGCCAGCACGATAACCGTCGAACCAAGCTGGTTCTTCAGATCGTCGACCATGGTACGCAGCATCTTAGGCTCAACGCCCGCCAGATCGCTGACCAGCAGTTTGACGCCCTTAATGTCTACCGCTTTGCTGGAGAGGTTTGCGCTCTCCTGCGCCGCAGCCTGTTCTTTCAGCTGCTGGAGTTCTTTTTCCAGCTGACGGGTACGATCCAGCGCGACACGCACTTTTTCGCCCAGGTTCTGACTATCGCCTTTCAGCAGCTGCGCGATCTCGTGCAGTTGGTCGCTCTGCGCATGCAGGCTGGCAATCGCGCCTTCCCCGGTCACCGCCTCAATACGGCGCACGCCTGCCGCCGTCCCCGACTCGGAAACGATGCGGAACAAGCCGATGTCACCGGTGCGGGATGCGTGAGTACCGCCACACAGTTCGGTAGAGAAATCGCCCATGCTCAGCACGCGAACGCGGTCGTCATATTTCTCGCCAAACAGCGCCATCGCACCTTTCTTCTTCGCTGCCTCGAGATCCATGATGTGGGTTTCGATTGGCAGGTTGCGGCGGATCTGGGCATTCACCAGGTCTTCCACCGCACGAATTTCAGACGGCTTCATCGCTTCAAAATGCGAGAAGTCGAAACGCAGCACTTTGTCATTAACCAGAGAACCTTTCTGTGCAACGTGCGTACCCAGCACTTCGCGCAGGGCTGCGTGCATCAGGTGGGTTGCCGAGTGGTTCAGACGAATGCGCGCGCGGCGAGCTTCGTCAACGTTGGCCTGAACGCCCTCGCCCACTTTCAGAGAGCCGGAAACCAGTTTGCCCTGGTGACCAATTGCCTGACCGTATTTCTGGGTATCACTTACGCTGAAGCTGAAGCCATTGCCTTTCAGTTCGCCTTTATCGCCAACCTGGCCGCCCGATTCCGCATAGAAAGGCGTTTTATCCAGGATAACAACCGCGTCCTGACCCGCGCTAATGCTGTCTACGGCTTTACCGTCAACAAACAGCGCGGTCACGTTGCTGGTCAGGGCCAGCTCTTCGTAGCCTTTAAATTCAGACGCGCTATCAACGCGGATCATCGCGTTGTAGTCCGCGCCAAAACCGCTGGATTCACGCGCGCGACGACGCTGCTCTTCCATTGCGGCTTCAAAGCCTGCTTCGTCAACTTTGATGTTGCGCTCGCGGCAAACGTCCGCGGTCAGATCAACCGGGAAGCCGTAGGTGTCGTACAGGCGGAAAGCGGTTTCGCCATCCAGCGTGTCGCCCTTGAGTTTCGCCAGCTCGTCGTCCAGCAGCGCCAGACCGCGTTCCAGCGTACGGGCAAACTGCTCTTCTTCGGTTTTCAGAACCTGTTCAACCTGCGCCTGCTGGCGTTTCAGCTCATCACCAGCAGAGCCCATCACGCCAATCAGTGGCCCAACGAGTTTATAGAAGAAGGTGTCCTTCGCGCCCAACATGTTGCCATGGCGGATCGCACGACGAATGATACGACGCAGCACATAGCCACGGTTTTCATTCGACGGGATAACGCCGTCAGCGATCAGGAACGCACAGGAACGAATATGGTCTGCGATAACGCGCAGTGATTTGTTGCTCAGATCGGTTGCGCCCGTTACCTCAGCAACGGCTTTGATCAGGGTGCTGAACAGGTCAATCTCATAGTTGGAGTTAACGTGTTGCAGAACGGCCGCGATACGCTCAAGGCCCATACCGGTATCTACGGACGGTTTTGGCAGCGGCTCCATGGTGCCGTCGGCCTGACGGTTGAACTGCATGAAGACAATGTTCCAGATCTCAATGTAGCGATCGCCATCTTCTTCCGCGCTTCCCGGAGGGCCGCCCCAGATGTGGTCGCCATGATCGTAGAAGATCTCGGTGCACGGACCGCAAGGGCCGGTGTCGCCCATCTGCCAGAAGTTATCAGACGCGTAAGGCGCGCCTTTGTTGTCACCGATACGGATGATACGTTCGCGAGGGATACCCACTTCTTTTTCCCAGATGTCGAACGCTTCGTCATCGGACTCATACACGGTCACCCACAGACGCTCTTTCGGCAGATTGAACCAGTTTTCACCGGTCAGCAGTTCCCACGCGTATTGAATGGCGTCGTGTTTGAAATAGTCGCCGAAGCTGAAGTTACCCAGCATTTCGAAGAAGGTGTGGTGGCGCGCGGTGTAACCGACGTTTTCCAGATCGTTGTGTTTACCGCCCGCACGCACGCAACGCTGTGAGGTTGTGGCGCGGGAATAATTACGCTTGTCGAGACCAAGGAACACATCCTTGAACTGGTTCATCCCGGCGTTGGTAAACAGCAGAGTCGGGTCATTGTTCGGTACCAGGGAGCTGCTGGCAACAACCTGGTGTCCCTTACTATGGAAAAAATCGAGAAACGCCTGACGGATCTCAGCGGTGCTCTTGCTCATAATTATCCTGAAATCAAGCTAACGAAATGTCGCAGCAGATCTGTATCTGTAAACAGTTGGACGGACCAGCTACTGGAAAAAGTGGGAATAAGATAAGTTTTCTTTAGTGGGAAGTAAAATCCCGCATGCGTTCAATCGGTAAAATTACGCCAGATATCCTGAATATCTTCCATCAGGAAGCCGCGGTAGAGCAAAAAGCGCTGGATTTTAACTTTTTCTGAAAATTCACGCGGCAGCGGCTCACCGTACTTTCGTACCGCGTGCTCACGCGCCAGTTCGCACCAGTCAATTTCACTTTCGCGCAGGGCTTTTTCAATCGATTCACGGGCGACGCCTTTCTGGTTCAGCTCCTGGCGGATACGCGCTGGCCCATAGCCTTTACGACCACGGCTGGCAAGAAAGCGAGCGGCAAAACGGCCGTCATCCAGATAGTGATGCTCGTAGCACCAGGCAACCACGCGGTCATAATCTTCCGCGGTGGCATCAATGTCTTCCGGACCGTTTTTGCTCATGACGGGCGCTGACAGTTTCCGCCGCAGCTCCTGTTCGCTATGGTCACGCACGGCAAGAATACGCACGGCCCGATCCAGCAAGCGTGAGTAGGCTGGTCGGCGTGATGTCGGTTCACTCATAAAAAACCTGTCGATTCAGAAATGCAAAAAGGGCCGCATCAGCAGCCCTTCATTTTTATCCGAGAGGATTAAAAGTCTTCGTTGGTTTCTTCAGCATCCGCGCCGTCGACCACGAAATCAGGTTTAGAGTCCTGGTTGTTCAGCAGGAGTTCACGCACCTTCTTCTCAATCTCTTTCGCCGCCGCCGGGTTCTCTTTCAGCCAGGAGATAGCATTCGCTTTACCCTGACCAATCTTGTCACCGTTGTAGCTGTACCATGCGCCCGCTTTTTCAATCAGCTTCTCTTTCACGCCCAGGTCAACCAGCTCGCCGAGGAAGTTGATACCTTCGCCGTAGAGGATCTGGAACTCAGCCTGTTTGAACGGTGCTGCGATTTTGTTCTTCACAACCTTCACGCGGGTTTCGCTACCGACTACGTTATCCCCCTCTTTCACCGCGCCGATACGGCGGATATCCAGACGGACAGAAGCGTAGAATTTCAGAGCGTTACCGCCGGTGGTGGTTTCCGGGTTACCGAACATTACACCAATTTTCATACGGATCTGGTTGATGAAGATCAGCAGCGTATTGGACTGCTTCAGGTTACCCGCCAGCTTACGCATCGCCTGGCTCATCATACGTGCCGCGAGGCCCATGTGAGAGTCACCGATTTCACCTTCAATTTCCGCTTTTGGTGTCAGCGCCGCAACGGAGTCGACGATGATCACGTCAACCGCACCTGAGCGCGCCAGCGCGTCACAGATTTCCAGTGCCTGCTCGCCGGTGTCCGGCTGGGAGCACAGCAGGTTGTCGATATCAACGCCCAGTTTACGGGCATAGACCGGGTCCAGCGCGTGCTCGGCATCGATAAACGCACAGGTTTTACCTTCGCGCTGTGCCGCCGCAACAACCTGCAACGTCAGGGTAGTTTTACCCGACGATTCCGGACCGTAGATTTCTACGATACGGCCCATCGGCAAACCGCCAGCGCCCAGTGCGATATCAAGAGAAAGCGAACCAGTGGAGATAGTTTCCACATCCATGGAACGGTCTTCACCCAGGCGCATGATGGAGCCTTTACCGAATTGCTTTTCGATCTGGCCCAGTGCTGCCGCCAACGCTTTCTGTTTGTTTTCGTCGATAGCCATTATTACTCCTGTCATGCCGGGAGAAGCAACTGCGCTTCACCATGGACTTCTGTTCTGTTGAGGCAATTATACTGTATAGTCATACAGTATCAAGTATTTTGTAGAAATTGTTGCCAGAGCGTTTTTAACGCGTATTCCGTTGCCTGACGACGCACGCTTTCGCGATCGCCGCTGAAGCATTCCCGGCGGGTGATCCCTTCACCTTTTGAGGTGGCAAAGCCAAACCAGACGGTGCCGACAGGCTTCACGTCGCTGCCGCCGTCCGGCCCCGCGATACCGCTGATGGAGATAGCGTAATCTGCGCGCGCCTCTTTTAGCGCGCCAATCGCCATCTCGATTACCACCGGCTCGCTGACCGCGCCATGCTGCTCAAGCGTGGCTTCACGCACGCCAATCATCTGTGCTTTCGCCTCGTTACTGTAGGTCACAAAGCCGCGTTCAAACCAGGCGGAACTGCCAGCAATATCGGTAATCGCTTTCGCCACCCAGCCGCCGGTGCAGGATTCTGCGGTCGTGAGAGTCGCGCCGCGTTGTTTCAGCGCCAGCCCCACCACTTCGCTTAGCTGCATCAATTCATGGTCAGTCATTCTCGCTCCAGGCCTTAGAAAAACATGCAGCACAAGATAGCACTTTCTCATCAAATATGGGGATGGGCGTCGGGTTTTACGAGGGGGCTTCAGAAAAAAGCCGATGCGGGCGCACCGGCCAGAGAGACGCTTATTTCATGCTGTTAGCGAGGGTGTCCACATTGTGGCGAAACGCCTTGACGTAGGTGTCCGCCACGCCGCCCTTCGCGGACAGCGCTTCCGGGTAAAGTTCACCACCCGGCCGGGCGCCCGTGGCGGTCGCAATCTGCTTCACCAGGCGTGGGTCAAGCTGGGTTTCCATAAACCAGGTTTTCACGCCGTCAGCTTTAATCTGATTGATGATCTCTGCTACCTGCGCCGCGCTGGCTTCACTCTCAGACGACAGCCCCTGCGGCGCCATAAACGTCACGCCGTAGGCGCGGCTGAAATAGCCGAAGGCGTCGTGGCTGGTCAGCACTTTGCGCTTCGCCTGTGGGATGTCGCTGAAACGCTTTTTAGCCCAACCGTCCAGCTGAGAGAGCTGCGCAATATAGGGTTTACCGGTAGCTTCAAGCGCCGCCGTATCTTCAGGATCGGCCTTCACCAGCCCTGAGAGAATATTTTGCGCATACAGCGCGCCGTTCGCCGCGCTGTTCCACGCGTGCGGATCGGTCACGGTTTTACCGTCCTCTTCCAGCGTGTGCGTTTTCACGCCGTCCGAAGCAACCACCAGCTGGCCTTTGAATCCGGAGGCTTTCACCAGACGGTCGAGCCAGCCCTCCAGCCCCAGCCCATTGACCACCACCACGTCAGCTTTACTCAGCGCCGCGCTGTCTTTGGGCGAAGGTTCGAAAGTATGGGGATCACCGTCCGGCCCCACCAGCGTCGTCACCTTCACACGATCGCCGCCAACCTGCTGCGTAATGTCTCCCAGGATGGAAAAGCTGGTCACCACATTAAGCGTTTTCGCCATTACGCCGTGCGTCATCATGCCGAGCGCGAGCGCCACGGCTAATCCTGTACGTTTCATCGTTTCCCCTTGCGTTAAAAAAGCGCCCGCAGGCTATCCGCCAGCCTGCTGCGCGTGCCAAATAAAACTGAAATAAAGAACAATGCGCTGGCGGTCAGCACAATGGAGGGCCCGGCGGGCAGACTCACTGCCCAGGAAAGGCTTAAGCCCAGCCACGCGCAAAAAATACCGCTGATACCCGCCATCAAAAGTAACCCTGGCAGTGTGCGCACCCAGCAGCGTGCCGCCACGGCGGGTAACATCATCAGCCCGACGGCCATCAGCGTGCCGAGCACCTGAAAACCGGCTACCAGGTTGAGCACCAGCAGCGCCAGAAACAGACCGTGTAACATCCCGGGCAGCCAGCGCGCGTTCACCTGCAACCACGCGGTATCAAACGCTTCGCTGACCAGCCCCCGATAAAAAATCGCCAGCGTGAGGAGCGTGAACATGCAAACGCCCGTCACGAACAGGGCTGACGCGCTATCCACGGCGAGAATGGAGCCAAACAGAAGATGAAGCAGATCGACATTTGAACCGCGCAGCGACACCAGCGTGACGCCCAGCGCCAGCGAGCCCAGGTAAAACCCTGCGAAGCTGGCATCCTCTTTAAGCGGCGTGCGGCGGCTGACCAGCCCGGCCACCAGCGCAACGGCGATCCCGGCAATAAACCCGCCGACAGTCATTGCCAGCAGCGACATCCCGCTGAGCAGATAGCCCACCGCGACACCCGGCAAAATGGCGTGAGAAAGGGCGTCCCCCATCAGGCTCATCCGACGCAGTTGAAGAAATACGCCCAGCGCAGTGGTGCTGACGGAGAGCGCCAGGCAAACCACCAGCGCGCGCCGCATAAAGCCGTACTCAATAAACGGCTGGAAGAAGAGATGCCAGATCATGCCACCCTCACCCGCCCGGTTTTCCAGTGCGGCGTATCAGCATCCAGCCGCAGCGTTTGTGGGAAGTGGCGCGAGACGCGTTCGCTGTCGTGCAGTACCGCCAGCAGAGTCTGCCCCTGCATATACATCTCCAGCATCAGATCCATCAGCACGTTGCAGGTCGCTTCATCGACGCCGGTGAAAGGCTCATCCAGCATCACCAGCGGCGCCTGCTGCACCAAAACGCGGGCAAACAGCATGCGCTGAAACTGGCCGCCGGAAAGTTCATCAATGGTGGAGAGCGCCATGGACTCCAGCCCCACGCGCTCCAGCGCGCCGGCAATGCGCATGCGGGTATCCCGACGAAAACCGGCAAACAGTGATATTGCTGGCCAGCAGCCCATACTCACCACGTCCTGCACGGTCAGAGGAAATTGCGCCTCCAGCGCGTGACGCTGCGCCAGCCAGCCCACCACCGGACGTCTCCCCTGCCAGCGAAACGTACCGCTGACGGGCGGAATAAAGCCAGCGAGCGTTTTCAGCAGCGTGGATTTGCCGCAGCCGTTGGCCCCGACGATGGCGGTCATGCTCCCGCGTTCAATCACGCCGGACAGCGCGCGCGTAACGGGCTGACGATCGTAACCCGCCACCAGGTCGTTCATCACGATCATGGCAACGCCACCGCCCAGCGCACGGCCAGGCCGAGAAACAGAATGAGCACCAGCGCCAGCAGCAGCCGAACCGGGGATGAGAGCGAAAACAGGGACATGGATATCTCAATTCAAAAGAATGTTATAACATAACAATAATGAAAGACGATTAAGATGTAAACGGCGGGAGTGAAATGGGAGTGTGGCGAAATGTTTCTGCAAACTTCCCTCTCCCGTGGGAGAGGGTCAGGATACGGGCAGCCATGCCGGGTGGCGGCGTTGCCTTACCCGGCCTACCCGTCGGGGTAGCTTACTGGCTAAACGGTGACGCTGCGGGCACACGCGCCTGAGACACCGCCAGCCCCAGCTGCCATACCGCCATCGCATAGTGCGTGCTGTGGTTGTAGCGGGTAATGGTGTAGAAGTTCGGCAGCCCGAACCAGTACTGATAGCCGGTTCCGACATCCAGGCGCAGCAGGCTCACCTGGTCAACATTGCCCAGCGGCTGCGACGGCGTTAAGCCTGCCGCTGCCAGCTGCGCCACGCTGTATTTGGTTTTAAATCCGTTTTCCAGACCAAACGCCTCGCCGTTCGCCTGCACCGCCACCTGGCCGCCCGGCGTCCAGCCGTGCGCTTTGAAGTAGTTAGCCACGCTGCCAATGGCATCTTCGGGATCCCACAGGTTGATGTGACCATCCCCGTTAAAATCTACCGCGTACTGCTTATAGGATGACGGCATAAACTGGCCGTAGCCCATTGCACCGGCGAACGACCCTTTCAGATCGAGCGGATCGTCCTGTTCGTCTCGCGCCATCAGCAGGAAGGTTTCCAGCTCGGAAGAGAAATACTCGGCGCGGCGCGGGTAGTTGAAGGAGAGCGTCGCCAGCGCATCGAGGATGCGGGTTTTACCCATAATGCGTCCCCAGCGGGTCTCGACCCCAATAATACCGACGATGATCTCCGGCGGCACGCCATAGACCTGCCACGCGCGGTTCAGGGCGTCTTCATACTGATTCCAGAACACCACGCCATTCTGCACGTTGTCCGGGGTAATAAACTGTTTGCGATAGCGCAGCCACGCGCCGTTTGGCCCGGTCGGCACCTGGGCCGTCGGCGCCTGCCTGTCCATCAGGCGCAGCACGTAGTCCAGACGCTTCGCCTGAGACAAAATGGCATGCAGCTGCTGGCGGTCAAAACCGTGCTTGCTCACCATTTTATCGATGAACTGTTCGGCCGCAGGGTTATTCGCGAAGTCGCCGCCCATCTGCATCATATTGTGCTGCGGCTCCAGCAGGAATCCTCCGGAAGGCGCGCCCGCCGTTGGCTGAGCGGCTTCGGTCTTGGGTTTGCTACTACAGGCGGACAGGAGAATAAGCGCAGGCAACAGCGCTGCATAACGACGCTTGAACATGTGGCATCCATTTAACGAGTTCGGTAAGAACCCAGTATGGTAAAGCATCCCCAACTCCTCAAGGAAGCGGTACGCACCTCCTCAGCGCAAATCCGCGCTTTTTTCCACCAAAAATTATTCACCTCACCAATAAACTTTCAAAATAATACATTTTTCTTTCATTGTGAGACCTGATTAACACTTTAAAACCTTTCAAAGTGATTATTATTAGCCGCAGATAGACAAAAACAAACGCCCTACAGGAGAGAAGAATGATAGAAACCATCACCCACGGCGCCGAGTGGTTCATCGGGCTGTTTCAGAAAGGCGGCGAGGTCTTCACCGGCATGGTGACCGGGATCCTGCCCCTGCTGATCAGCCTGCTGGTGATCATGAACGCGCTGATTAACTTTATCGGCCAGCAGCGTATTGAACGCTTCGCCCAGCGCTGTGCCGGCAATCCGCTGTCCCGCTACCTGATCCTGCCCTTCATCGGCACCTTTGTGTTCTGCAACCCGATGACCTTAAGCCTCGGCCGCTTTATGCCAGAGAAGTACAAGCCGAGTTATTACGCCGCCGCCTCCTACAGCTGCCATTCAATGAACGGCCTGTTCCCGCACATTAACCCCGGCGAGCTGTTTGTTTACCTCGGGATTGCCAGCGGTCTCACTACGCTGGGACTGCCGCTCGGCCCGCTGGCAGTGAGCTATCTGCTGGTCGGCCTGGTGACCAACTTCTTCCGCGGCTGGGTAACGGACCTCACTACCGCCATTTTTGAGAAAAAAATGGGCATTCAGCTTGATGAGAAAGTTCAGCTTTCGGGAGCCACAGTATGAACCGGATCCGCATAGAGAAAGGCACGGGCGGCTGGGGCGGCCCTCTGGAGTTCGACGCCACCGAAGGCAAAAAGATCGTCTACATCACCGCAGGCACGCGCCCGGCGATCGTCGACACGCTGCGCGAGCTGACCGGCTGGGAAGCGGTCGACGGCTTCAAAGAGGGCGAGCCGCCGGAAGCGGAAATCGGCGTGGCGGTCATCGACTGCGGCGGCACCCTGCGCTGCGGCATCTATCCGAAGCGCCGCATTCCGACGGTGAATATTCACTCCACGGGCAAGTCAGGCCCGCTGGCGCAGTACATCCTTGAGGATATTTATGTCTCTGGGGTGAAGGAGGACAACATCACGCTGGTGAATGGCACATCCGCGCCGCAAAAAGCGGCCCCGCGCGACTACGACACCAGCAAGAAGATCACCGAGCAGAGCGACGGCCTGCTGGCGAAGGTCGGGATGGGGATGGGGTCCGCCGTGGCGGTGCTGTTCCAGTCCGGGCGCGACACCATCGACACGGTGCTGAAAACCATTCTGCCGTTTATGGCGTTCGTCTCGGCGCTGATCGGCATCATCATGGCCTCCGGCCTCGGCGACTGGATTGCCCACGGCCTCGCCCCGCTCGCCAGCCACCCGCTCGGCCTGGTGACGCTGGCGCTGATCTGCTCCTTCCCGCTGCTGTCGCCGTTTCTTGGCCCGGGCGCGGTGATTGCCCAGGTCATCGGCGTGCTGATTGGCGTGCAGATTGGTCTGGGGAATATTCCCCCGCACCTCGCCCTGCCCGCCCTGTTTGCCATTAACGCTCAGGCGGCGTGCGACTTCATCCCCGTCGGGCTGTCGCTGGCGGAAGCGCGCCAGGAGACCGTGCGCGTGGGCGTCCCCTCCGTGCTGGTGAGCCGCTTCCTGACGGGCGCGCCAACGGTGCTAATTGCCTGGTTTGTCTCCGGCTTTATTTATCAATAAGAGGTTCCTGCCATGACCGTGATTTACCAGACCACCATTACCCGCATCGGCCAGAGCGCGGCCGATGCGCTGAGCGACCAGATGCTGATCACCTTCCGCGAAGGGGCGCCTGCGGATATCGAAGAGTTTTGCTTCATCCACTGCCACGGCGAGCTGAACGGCGAGCTGAAGGCCGGTGGCCAGCTGGAGCTGGGCAAGGCGCGCTATGCCGTAACCGCCGTCGGTGAGGTCGCCGAGCAAAACCTGCGCGAGCTGGGGCACATCACCTTGCGTTTCGACGGCCAGCCGCGGGCGGAGTATCCCGGCACGGTTCACGTTGAGGGGCCGGTTCCGCAGGCTGTCACCCCAGGCTGCACGTTAAAATTTATTTCGTAATAAAGGAGAGACACATGAGTCAGGTTGCCGTTGTCATTGGTGGGGGACAAACCTTAGGCGAGTTCCTCTGCCATGGGCTTGCCGCAGAGGGCTACCGCGTGGCGGTCGTGGATATTCAGAGTGAGAAAGCCGCCCGCGTAGCGGACGCCATCAACACTGAGTTTGGCGAAGGGATGGCGTATGGATTTGGCGCCGACGCCACCAGCGAGCAGAGCGTGATGGCGCTGGCCCGCGGCGTGGATGAGATTTTTGGTCGCACCGATCTGCTGGTCTACAGCGCGGGGATCGCGAAGGCGGCCTTTATCAGCGATTTCGAACTGGGGGATTTTGATCGCTCGTTGCAGGTGAATCTGGTGGGCTATTTCCTCTGCGCCCGCGAATTTTCCCGTCTGATGATCCGCGACGGTATTCAGGGTCGCATCATTCAGATCAACTCAAAATCGGGGAAAGTGGGCAGCAAGCACAACTCCGGCTACAGCGCGGCGAAGTTTGGCGGCGTCGGGCTGACGCAGTCTCTGGCGCTGGATCTGGCCGAATACGGGATTACCGTGCACGCGCTGATGCTGGGTAACCTCCTGAAATCCCCGATGTTCCAGTCCCTGCTGCCGCAGTATGCCGCCAAACTTGGCATCAAAGCGGAGGACGTCGAACAGTACTACATCGACAAAGTGCCGCTGAAGCGCGGGTGCGATTATCAGGACGTGCTGAACATGCTGCTGTTTTACGCCAGCCCGAAAGCCTCGTACTGCACCGGGCAGTCGATTAACGTTACCGGTGGGCAGGTGATGTTCTGATCGAGCGGCCTGATGCCCTCACCCTAACCCTCTCCCACGGGGAGAGGGAACAAAACAAGGAGCCGATATGGTCACTGCACTCATCACCGTCGCCGCCCTCGCCTGGCTTTGCCAGATGGCGTTTGGCGGCTGGCAAATCCGTCAGTTTAACCGCGCCTTTGATGCCCTGTGTCAGAAGGGACGCGTGGGCGTCGGGCGTTCCGGCGGACGCTTCAAACCGCGAGTTGTCGTCGCTGTTGCGCTGGATGAAAACAATAAGGTCTGCGATTCCCTCATCATGCGCGGCGTAACGGTGTTTGCCCGTCCGACCAAAATCCAGGCGATCAACGGCATTTCGCTGCATGAATTACAACCTGATGTGATCTTCCCCCATGATTCACTCTGTCAGAATGCACTATCATTAGCGCTTAATCTGAAACATGGATAATTTCGTTGTGAAAGTTATAAACTTGCGGAATTATCATTTCGCAACGTAAGGAACGAAGCGCCTATGAAACCACGTCAGCGGCAGGCGGCCATACTTGAGCATCTGCAAAAGCAGGGAAAGTGCTCGGTAGAGGATCTGGCCCACTACTTTGACACCACCGGCACGACAATACGCAAGGACCTGGTGTTGCTCGAAAACTCCGGCGCCGTCATTCGTACCTACGGCGGCGTGGTGCTCAATAAAGACGAAGCCGACCCGCCTATCGACCACAAAACGCTGATCAATACCCACCAGAAAGCGCTGATTGCCGAAGCCGCCGTCAAATTTATCCAGGACGGCGATTCCATTATCCTCGACGCAGGCAGTACCGTCCTACAGATGATCCCGCTGCTCAGCCGCTTTAATAACATCACCGTGATGACCAACAGCCTGCACATCGTCAATGCCCTGTCAGAGTTCGACAGCGAGCAGACCATCCTGATGCCCGGTGGCACCTTCCGTAAAAAATCGGCGTCGTTTCACGGGCAACTGGCGGAGAATGCCTTCGACCACTTCAGCTTCGATAAGCTGTTTATGGGCACCGACGGCATCGACCTCAACGCGGGCGTGACCACCTTCAACGAGGTGTTCAGCGTCAGCAAAGCGATGTGCAACGCCGCGCGGGAAGTAATTTTGATGGCGGACTCGTCGAAGTTTGGCCGTAAAAGCCCCAACATTGTCTGTAGCCTTGAAAGCGTCGATAAGCTGATTACCGACGCAGGTATCGATCCGGCATTTAAAAAAGCGCTGGAAGCGAAGGGCATCGACGTGATCGTAACCGGAGAGAAAAATGAGTGATTTTCTGTTAAACGCAGGCCGTCAGACCCTGCTGCTGGAGCTACAGGAAGCCAGCCGCCTGCCGGAGCGTCTGGGTGAAGATTTTGTTCGTGCAGCCAACACCATTATCCACTGCGAGGGCAAAGTGATCGTGGCGGGTATCGGTAAATCCGGTCATATCGGCAAGAAGATTGCCGCGACGCTTGCCAGCACCGGCACCCCGTCGTTCTTCGTGCATCCTGCCGAAGCGCTGCACGGCGATCTGGGGATGATCGAAAGCCGCGACGTGATGCTGTTTATCTCCTACTCCGGTTCAGCCAAAGAGCTGGATCTCATCATCCCTCGCCTGCAAGAAAAATCGGTGGCCCTGTTAGCGATGACCGGCAAATCCCGTTCGCCGCTGGCGCTGGCCGCGAAAGCAACGCTGGATATTTCCGTTGAGCGCGAAGCCTGCCCGATGCACCTGGCACCGACCTCCAGCACCGTCAACACCCTGATGATGGGCGACGCCCTGGCGATGGCGGTGATGCAGGCGCGCGGTTTTAACGAAGAGGATTTCGCCCGTTCGCATCCGGCAGGTGCGCTCGGCGCACGCCTGCTCAACAAGGTTCACCACCTGATGTGCACCGACGATGCCATTCCGCAGGTTAAACTCGACACCAGCGTGATGGACGCCATGCTGGAGCTGAGCCGCACCGGGCTGGGGCTGGTTGCGGTATGCGACAACGACCGTCAGGTGAAGGGCGTCTTCACCGACGGCGACCTGCGCCGCTGGCTGGTGGGCGGTGGCAGGCTGGAAACAAACGTGTCGGAAGCCATGACCAAAGGCGGGCTGACGCTGAATGCCGACAGCCGCGCCATTGAAGCCAAAGAGGTGCTGATGAAGCGCAAAATCACCGCCGCGCCGGTGGTGGACGAGCACGGCAGGCTGTGCGGCGCGATCAACCTGCAAGACTTCTACCAGGCGGGGATTATTTAACTCTTCAGCCCCAGACGTTTCGCCAGCCTGTGAAGGTTGGCGACGTCCATCTCCAGCGCCCGCGCGCATGCCGCCCAGCTGCGGTTATTATGCTCCAGCGCGCGGGTGATCATCTGACGCTGGAACGCATCCGTCGCCTCGCGCAGATTTTCGTTCACGCTCTCAGGTATCACCGGCTTCACGGACGGCGTCGTTTCCTCATGCAGCGCGAAATGGCGCGCATGAATAACCACTTCATCCCCCGAACGCGTAGCCCGCGCCAGCACCACCGCGCGGTGAATCGCATGTTCCAGCTCACGCACGTTACCCGGCCAGCCGTAGCTCAGCAGGTGCGTCCTCGCGCCGGGGCTTAGCACCACGCGGGAAAGCCCCATTTTGAGCCGACACTGTTCGCAGAAAAAGCCCGCCAGCAGCACCACATCCTCGCCCCGCTCGCGCAGCGGCGGCACCGTAATCGGGAACACGCTCAGACGGTGGAACAGATCGGCGCGGAAATTCCCCGCCAGCACCTCTTCGCGCAGATCGCGGTTCGTCGCCGCCAGCACGCGCACATCCACGCGTAAGCTGCGATCGTCACCCACGCGTTGAATATCGCCATACTGCAACACCCGCAGCAGTTTGGCCTGGAGCGAAAGGGAGAGTTCGCCAATTTCATCGAGGAACAGCGTGCCGTTATCAGCCATTTCGAACTTGCCGCTGCGGTTGCTGATCGCCCCGGTAAAGGCCCCTTTGACGTGTCCGAACAGCTCGCTTTCCGCCACGCTTTCCGGCAACGCCGCGCAGTTGAGATAGACCAGCGGATTCACCGCACGGGGCGAGGCTTCGTGGATCGCTTTTGCCACCAGCTCTTTACCGGTGCCGGTCTCCCCGAAGATCAGCACGTTCAAATCAGACGCGGCGACAATCTCAATCTCTTTTTTGAGCTGCGCCATGCCCGGCGAAAGGCCGATCATTTCGGTGTGCGCCACCTGCTCAAACGCCGTCGGGCTACCCGGAAGAATATTCTGGCTCTCCAGCTGTTCTATCAGCAGGGCGTTGTTCAGCGCCCCGGCCGCCAGCGCGGCAATCAGCCGTAGCTCTTCGTCGCTGAAGGTATCGAACTGATCAGGCGACATGCCGTCGAGGGTTAACGCGCCAATCAGGTTCTGCCCGGCAAACAGCGGCAGGCCGATACAGGCGTGCACCTTCAGGCTCTCCTGTCCGGGGATCAGGCCGTCGTACGGGTCGGGCAGATCGCTGTCTGCCGGAAAACGCACCACGTCACCCGCACGGGCGATAGTTTCCAGACGCGGGTGGCCCTCCAGGGTAAAGCGCCGCCCGAGTACGTCCTTCGCCAGACCGTCGATAGCCAGCGGAATAAACTGCCGCCCTTCGTAACGCAGCAGCGCCGAGGCATCGCAATCCAGCACGTGGCGCAACGTGGAGATCAGCCGCTGAAAGCGGTCCTGATGACCAATACCGGTTTGCAGTTCTATGGCGATCTTCGCCAGCACATCTACGGAAAAGCTCATCTCTGCCTCACTGTCATTTTGACAATGCATAGTGTCATATTGACAATTTTTAAGATAGTCAAAATGACTACCCATTAGGGAGCATCAAAATATAAATACATTATTTTCAATGAGTTAAAAAGTTGGCACGCAACTTGATATATGACAGTCATCTTATTTGAAAACGCCGTATTAAGTTGAGGTTGCTATGTCTATTCTGGTTAAAAATAACATTCATTGGGTGGGTCAACGTGACTGGGAAGTACGTGATTTTCACGGGACGGAATACAAAACGCTGCGCGGCAGCAGCTACAACAGCTATCTCATTCGTGAAGGTAAAAACGTCCTGATCGATACCGTCGATCACAAATTCAGCCGCGAGTTCGTGCAGAACCTGCGCAGCGAAATCGATCTGAATGAGATCGACTACATCATCATCAACCACGCGGAAGAGGATCATGCCGGGGCGCTGACCGAGCTGATGTCCCACATTCCGGATACCCCAATCTACTGCACCACCAACGCCATTGACTCCATCAACGGTCACCACCACCATCCGGAGTGGAACTTCCACACCGTGAAAACCGGCGACACGCTGGATATCGGCAATGGCAAACAGCTGATCTTCGTGGAAACCCCAATGCTGCACTGGCCGGACAGCATGATGACCTACATGACCGGTGACGCGGTGCTGTTCAGTAACGACGCCTTCGGCCAGCACTACTGCGACGAACGTCTGTTCAACGACGAAGTGGATCAGACCGAGCTGTTCGAACAGTGCCAGCGCTACTACGCCAACATCCTGACCCCGTTCAGCCGTCTGGTCACGCCAAAAATCACCGAGATCCTCGGCTTCAACCTGCCGGTGGATATGATTGCCACCTCCCACGGCGTGGTATGGCGTGAAAATCCAACCCAGATTGTCGAACTGTACCTGAAGTGGGCGGCGGACTATCAGGAAGATCGCATCACCATCTTCTACGACACCATGTCCAACAACACCCGCATGATGGCGGACGCCATTGCCCAGGGCATCAACGAAGTGGACCCGAACGTGGCGGTGAAAATCTTCAACGTGGCGCGCAGCGATAAGAATGAGGTACTGACCAACGTCTTCCGCTCCAAAGGCGTGCTGGTGGGTACCTCCACCATGAATAACGTGATGATGCCGAAAATTGCCGGACTGGTGGAAGAGATGACCGGCCTGCGCTTTCGTAACAAACGCGCCAGCGCCTTTGGTTCACACGGCTGGAGCGGCGGCGCGGTAGACCGTCTCTCCACCCGTTTACAGGATGCCGGTTTTGAGATGTCCCTGAGCCTGAAGGCGAAATGGCGTCCGGATCTCGACGCGCTGGAAATCTGTCGCCAGCACGGTCGCGACATTGCCCGCCAGTGGGCGCTTGCGCCGCTGCCGGAAACCGCACCCGCCGCAGCGGTTACGCCGGAAGCCGTAGCAGAAGCCGCTCCTGCCGCTGCCGACCTCGGCCCTTGCATGCAGTGCAGCGTCTGCCAGTGGATTTACGATCCTGAGCTGGGCGAGCCGTTGCAGGATGTCGCGCCGGGTACGCCGTGGAGCGAGGTGCCGGACAACTTCCTCTGCCCGGAATGTTCCCTCGGGAAAGACGTCTTTGATGAACTGGCAACGGAGGCAAAATGAGCCACGGCATCGTCATTATCGGCTCGGGCTTTGCCGCCCGCCAGCTGGTGAAAAATATCCGCAAACAGGATGCTAACGTGCCGTTGACGGTGATCGCCGCCGACAGCATGGATGAGTACAACAAGCCTGATTTAAGCCACGTCATTAGCCAGAATCAGCGCGCCGACGATCTCACCCGCCAGACGGCGGGGGAGTTTGCCGAACAGTTTAACCTGCGTCTGTTTCCGTACACCTGGGTCACCGATATCGACGCCGACGCCCACGTGGTGAACGCGAAAGATAAAACCTGGCAGTACGACAAGCTGGTGCTGGCGACGGGGGCATCGGCGTTTGTGCCGCCGGTTGAGGGCCGCGAGCTGATGGTCACGCTCAACAGCCAGCAGGAGTATCAGGCCAGCGAGACCCTGTTACGCGACGCCACGCGGGTGATGATTGTCGGCGGCGGGCTGATTGGCACCGAGCTGGCGATGGACTTCTGCCGGGCGGGAAAATCCGTCACCCTGGTTGACCACGCGGCCAGCATTCTGTCAGCGCTGATGCCAGCAGAAGTAAGCAGTCGCTTACAGCATCGTCTGACCGACATGGGCGTGCATCTGCTGCTGAAATCGCAGTTGCAGAGCCTGAGCAAAACCGAAACCGGCATTTGTGCGACGCTCGACCGCAACCGCAGCGTTGAAGTGGATGTGGTTATTGCGGCGACGGGGTTGCGCCCGGAAACCGCGCTGGCGCACCGCGCAGGCGCAGAGATCAATCGCGGCGTGAAGGTGGACAGCTACCTGCAAACCACCCAGCCGGACATTTATGCCCTGGGCGACTGCGCGGAAATTAACGGCCAGGTGCTGCCGTTCCTGCAACCGATTCAGTTAAGCGCCATGTTCCTGGCGAAAAACCTGCTCGGCGGCAACGCCCCGGTGAAATTACCCGCCATGCTGGTGAAGGTAAAAACGCCGGAACTACCGCTGCATCTCGCAGGTGAAACGCAACGTCAGGATCTGGACTGGCAGATTGCCCTTTCGCCTCAGGGCATGGTGGCGCGCGGCACCGATACCGACGGTCAGATGCGCGCCTTTGTCGTCAGCGAAGACAGAATGAAGGAGGCCTTCGCGCTGCTGAAATCGCTACCAGCTTAACCCTCGTCATGCCGGGTGGCGCTCCGCTTACCCGGCCTACAGTACTGCCACGCTTACTTAACCTTTGGATTCTGTTGTCCACCGCCCCGATGTCCCGGGGCTTTTTTTATGGCTACACTTTCAGCGTCAGGAGCGCACCACCAGCGCGTCATATCCGCGCCAGCGGTAATTCGCCATCGAGATCAGCCAGCAGGCGACAAACAGCCCGACCACCACAAATCCGGCATCGCCCAGGTTGTCGTTCACCGCGCCAATCAGATCCCACACGCCGCCGCTGAGGGAGAACTTGTCCATCAGCAGACCCAGCGCTTCCAGGCCGCCGATAAACAGCGCCACCACCACCGAAGTGCCGGTGATGGTCATGTTGTAGTAGAGCTTGCGCTGCGGCTTGTTGAACGCCCAGCCGTAGGCACCCACCATCAGCAGGTTATCGAGCGTATCCACCAGCGCCATGCCGCTGGCGAAGAGCGCCGGGAAGATCATGATCGACCACACCGACATCCCGCTGGAGGCGCTGGCGGCGGAGATCCCCAGCACGCCGATTTCGGTGGCGGTGTCGAACCCCAGGCCGAACAGGAAACCGACCAGGTACATCTGCCAGCTTTTATTGACGAGGCGGAAGGTTTTGCCGAACAGCCAGTTCATGACGCCGCCCTGTGCAGGCAGCGTGATGTCGCCCTGCACGGGCCTGCCATGTTTCAGCGCCTGAAAACTGCGCCAGACGCCGCGCAGGATCACCATATTCACCAGCGCCATCGCCAGCAGGAAGGTGGCGGAGACGGCGGTGCCAATCAGGCTGCCGGTTTCGTGGAACCATGCCATGTTTTTCTGAAACGCCGTGGCGGTAGCGGCAATAGCAATGGAGGCCAGCACCACGATGGTGGAGTGTCCGAGGGAGAACCATGCGCCCACGCCGGACGGGCGCTTGCCCTGCTGCATCATTTTACGCGTCACGGTATCAATCGCGGCGATATGGTCGGCATCCACCGCATGACGCAGTCCGTAACACCAGGCCAGCAGGCTGGCCGCCATCAGCGCCGTACTGCCGCTAAAGGTGTGCCACGCCAGCCCCCAGACCAGCAGGTTAGCCATCCCGAGAGCCAGCAGCAGGCACGCTGCACGAGGTTCATTGCGTAAAAGTCGTAACATTTTAAATCCCTTGTGAACATGATCGGGCGGCAGCAACCACCGCCTGCCCGAAGGAGATCGCTCCGTCGCCTGAGGGCAGGCGCGAAGGAAAAAGAAGCGTGAAATCAGAAAGGTAGTGACGAAGGCGCGCGCGCAGCAGGCGGTTGTGAAGGACGCCGCCGCTGAAGCACACCGTAGAGAGCGACCGTCGGCGGGCATGCGTTGCCGCCAGTTCGCTCAGCCCTTTTGCCAGCGCATCGTGAAAAGCCCAGGCACGCTCGCCGGGTTCCGCCCGCCAGGTAAGCCACTGTTGCCAGAACAGCGCAAGGCTATCCGTCTGGAGCGTCACCGGATGATCAACCCCTGCGCAGCGTTCGGCCAGCGCCTCCAGCCGGCACGCGGCTTCGCCCTCATAGCGTTGCGTTTCAATGCCCAGCGCACAGGCCACGGCGTCGAACAGACGACCACAGGAGGAGGCCCGCGGCGCATTGATACCGCGCGACACCGCCGTTGCCAGCAGCGGCCAGTTTTGACGCTGTACCGCCTCCGTTTCCGGGTACTGCTGCCAGTCAGGTACGAACGCCAGACAGTGGGCGAGCAAATTGCGCCACGGCTGTTTTGCCGCCAGATCGCCCCCCGGCAGCGCAACGGCTGGCAGACCGCCCAGCCGTTCACAGTCGCGATAGTTCACCCGCAGGCACTCGCCGCCCCACAGCGCGCCGTTCTCGCCCATGCCGATCCCGTCCAGCGTCAGGGCAATAACATCCCCGCCGTCGAGCGGCCAGCCATTCTCCGCCAGACACGCTGCCGCATGCGCATGATGATGCAGCACGGTCGCAACGGGCAGCGCCTGCGCCCGGGCCCACTGTCGGGCGTGATATCCCGGATGGGCATCGCACACCACGCGCTCAGGCTGAAAGGCGTAGATGTCCTGCATCGTCGAGAGCGCGCTGCGCCACTGCGCCTCTACCCCCTCGTCGCTCAGATCGCCAAAATGCTGGCTCAGTACCGCCTGGTTGCCACGCACCAGGCAGAAGGTGTTTTTCATCTCCGCGCCGGTGCATAACATGGGCGGGATGTCGCGGAATCCGGCGGGCAATGTGATGGCATCCGGTACAAAACCACGTGCGCGACGCAGCATCGTGCCCTCCAGGTCCATCACTGAATCATCCATCCGTTGCAGGATGTCGCGGTTGTGCAGCAGGAAGCCGTCAGCGATGTCACTGAGTTCTTCCAGCGCCTGCTGGTTACTTATGGCGGGTGGATGGCCGCTGAGGTTGCCGGAGGTCATCACCAGCGGACGCTGGCAGTCCAGCATCAGCAAATGCTGGAGCGGGTTCGCAGGCAGCATCACGCCGACCGTATCCAGCCCCGGCGTAATCTCCTCAGGAAACGCAGGAAGGCAGGCTTTTGGCGTCAGCACAATCGGCGCAGCGGGTGAACGTAACAGCGTCTGGATGGCCTCCGGCAGATCGTCCGCATGCGGGATCATCACCGCCAGCGGCCTGGTCGGGCGCTGCTTGCGTGCCCGTAATTTCCGAATCGCCTGCGGGTTAAGCGCGTCGCAGACCAGGTGAAAACCGCCCAGCCCTTTCACCGCCACAATCCCGCCGCCTTTCAGCATCGCCACCGCCGCGCTTAACGCCGATTCTCGGGTGGCAATAGTGTCTCCGGCTCGCCACTCCAGCTGCGGTCCACAGTCCGGGCAGGCCACCGGCTGGGCGTGAAAACGCCGGTCAGCCGGGTTGCGATACTCCGTTTCACAGGGCACACAGAGCGGGAATGGCGCCATTGACGTCGCCGGGCGGTCATAGGGCATGGCGCGGATAATGGTAAACCGCGGCCCACAGTGGGTGCAGTTGATAAACGGGTAGCGGTAGCGACGTTCGCGGGGATCGCGCATCTCCGCCAGGCATGCGGGACAGGTGGCGGCATCCGGGACGATTTGCGTGTCCATCGCCCCACTCTCGCTGTGGCGGATGACAAACTCGTCCGGCAGCGTCGTCCAGCTGAACGGCTGTGTTTCAATGCGATCGATACGCGCCAGCGGTGGGCAGTCCTGGCGCAGTCTCGCGGTAAAGTCACCCCCACTGCCCGCGAGACGCACCAGGACACCCTCTCCGTCGTTGCAGACGTCGCCTGCCAGCCCCAGCTGGTGCGCAAGCTGCCAGACGAAAGGACGAAATCCTACCCCCTGCACCTTGCCGCGCACCCGAAGCTGTACGCCGTTAACGCGCATTGCAGCTTAAAACAGCAGCGATGACGAGGTGTCGAACGCCGCGCGGCGGCGTTTTTCGGCGCTCATCTGTTCGAGCTTGTCGCGATCGACGCAGACCAGCGCATGTGTCGGACAGGCTTCCATACACGCCGGACCGGCGTCGCGGTGGTAGCAGAGGTCACATTTATTGGCTTCGGCTTTCTCCGCGCGTACGCTCAGCCCGATACCGCTGTTGCGCACCACCGGGCGAACCACCACCTCCATCGCGCCATACGGGCACGCCACCACACAGGTTTTGCACCCGATGCAGCGCTCCTGCATCACGTGCACGAAGCCTTTCTCGCGCTTAATCGCCCCGTTCGGACAGACGTTGGCGCACGGCGCGTCTTCGCACTGGCGACAGATAGCGGCGGTAGAAATATTCACGCCTTTAATGACGTGGATGCGCGGCAGGAAGATATCAGGGGTGAGAGAGGCGCAATCCTGCTCTGCCTGATGGGACACCACGCACGCCACTTCACAGGTACGGCAACCAATGCATTTGCTGGCATCGGCCATAATAAAACGGTTCATCTGCTTCTCCGGCATAACTGTTATGCGCGAAGCTATTCATAAACCGTGCCAATATTTAATGAATTGATTTTAAAGAGAAATAAAAAGAAGTGGATCTGTCATCGTCATTAGTGACGATGACAGATGTCGACGTCAGCGATGCGGGCCGTCAATGACGGAGTCGCGCAGGATAAGCTCGCCGGAGAAGGTTTGCTGAGGCTTAAACTCGCCGCCGTCGAGCATGAAAATCAGACGGCTGATGGTCTCCTGGATCATCTCCGTTACCGGAATACGCACGCTGGAGAGGGACGGCACGATATAGGGCGCGATTGCCACATCGTCAAAGCCGATGACGGACACCGCGCCCGGCGTGGCGACGCCGCTCTCGTGCAGCTGCCTGATGGCGCCAATCGCCATGTCGTCGTTACTCGCCACCAGCGTGGTAAACGTTTCGCCGCGGGTGAGCAACTGAGAGACCGCCGCCGCGCCGCTGGCCGGGTTCCACTTCCCTTCGGCGATCAGCGCGTCGCGAACTGCAATCCCGTGCTGCGCCAGCGCGTCCCTGTAACCGGAAAGACGCTCCACCCCGGTGGGGGAATCCAGCGAACCGGTGATAAACGCAATCTCCCGGTGGCCTTTTTCAATCAGCTGCGATACCGCGTCCTGACACGACGCTTTATGATCGGACCAGACGCTATGGCTGCTGTTTTTCCGCAAACGGCGGTTGAGCACCATGATCGGCTGCTCGCATTTCTCAATGATCTCGTCCAGCGCTTCCACGCTCAGAAAACGCGGGTAGATGATCACCGCGTCGCAGCGCATGTCGAGCAGGTACTGGATCGCCTCGCGCTCCTCTTCGGCACTGTGCTTGCCGTCCGCCAGGATCAGCTGGCGCCCCTTCTCTTCCGTCATCCGCGCGGCGTTAAACAGCAGCTCGCTAAAGTAGACCCCATGGTACAGAGTGTTCGTCACCACCAGCCCCAGGGTCTGGGTGCGTTTGGTCGCCAGGTTTCGCGCCAGCAAATTAGGGCGATACCCGCTCTCTTCGATGGCCTGAAACACGCGGTCTTTCGTCTCCTGGCTGACGTAACCGTTCCCCGACAGCACCCGGGAGACCGTCGCTTTAGACACGCCTGCCCGCTTCGCCACTTCCAGCATCGTGGTCATAGTGTTATTCCATTCAAAACTGATGAGCCGCAGTGTACTGCACCGCAGAAAAATTGTCGCAGCGGCGTTATCACGCTTTTTACGGCCACGAGTGATCGCCATCACGAAACGAAAAAATGCATAAAAAGTGGTCTTGTTTCATTAAAAGAAACTCATGATGATTATGTGAAACCGGTTTCCTACATTTCACACAACGATAACAGGATCACATCCGATGGCAAAAAATTACGCTGCGCTGGCAAACGACGTTGTCAGCGCGCTGGGCGGTAAAGAGAACATCGTCGCCGTCACCCACTGCATGACGCGCCTGCGCTTCGTTCTGAAAGACGAAAGCCTTACCGACGCCCCGCGCCTGAAAAGCATCAGCGGCGTGCTCGGCGTGGTGCGCAACGACAACCAGTGTCAGGTGATCATCGGCAACACCGTGTCCCAGGCATACCGTGAAGTGGTGAGCCTGCTGCCCGCTAACCTGCAACCTGCCGTAGCGGAAGGTCCACAGAAGCTCACGCTGCGCCGGATTGGCGCCGGGATCCTCGACGCGCTGATCGGCACCATGTCTCCGCTGATCCCGGCGATCATCGGCGGGTCGATGGTCAAGCTGCTGGCGATGATCCTTGAGATGACCGGCGTGCTGGGCAAAGGCGACCCGACGCTGACGATCCTGACCGTTATCGGCGATGGCGCGTTCTTCTTCCTGCCGCTGATGGTGGCGGCATCTGCGGCGGTGAAGTTCAAAACCAACATGTCGCTGGCGATTGCCATCGCGGGCGTACTGGTTCATCCGAGCTTTATCGAGCTGATGGCGAAAGCGGCGCAGGGCGAGCACGTTGAGTTCGCCTTCATTCCGGTGACGGCGGTGAAATACACCTACACCGTTATCCCGGCGCTGGTGATGACCTGGTGCCTGTCGTACATCGAACGCTGGGTGGATCGCATTACCCCGGCGGTGACCAAAAACTTCCTCAAGCCGATGCTGATCGTGCTGATTGCCGCCCCGCTCGCCATCGTACTGATTGGCCCGCTCGGGATCTGGATCGGCAGCGCCATCTCCGCGCTGGTCTACACCATTCACGGCTATCTGGGCTGGCTCTCCGTTGCCATTATGGGCGCGCTGTGGCCGCTGCTGGTGATGACAGGGATGCACCGCGTGTTTACGCCGACCATCATCCAGACCATTGCCGAAACGGGCAAAGAAGGGATGGTGATGCCGTCGGAAATCGGCGCCAACCTGTCGCTCGGCGGTTCGTCGCTGGCGGTGGCGTGGAAAACCAAAAACCCGGAGCTGCGCCAGACGGCGCTGGCCGCGGCGGCCTCCGCCATCATGGCGGGGATCTCTGAACCGGCCCTGTACGGCGTGGCGGTACGCCTGAAGCGTCCGCTGATTGCGAGCCTGATCAGCGGCTTTATCTGCGGCGCGGTGGCGGGCATGGCAGGCCTTGCCAGCCACTCGATGGCGGCGCCGGGACTGTTCACCAGCGTGCAGTTCTTCGACCCGGCCAACCCGATGACCATCGTCTGGGTGTTTGGCGTGATGGGTCTGGCGGTGGTGCTGTCGTTTGTGCTGACCCTGCTGTTAGGGTTTGAGGATATCCCGGTAGAAGACGAAGCCGAAAAAGCACGCGCCCTGCAAACCGCACCGGTACAGAACAAAGCAGCAGAAGCATAAACTGAAAGCGAGGTAAGAATGTCTGTTTTTCCACAAGGATTTTTATGGGGCGGCGCGCTTGCCGCCAACCAGAGTGAAGGGGCTTACCGTGAAGGCGGCAAAGGACTGACGACGGTCGACATGATCCCCCACGGCGCAAACCGTCTGGCGGTAAAAGTCGGCAAGGAAAAACGGTTTTCGTTGCGGGACGACGAATTCTACCCGAGCCACGAGGCGATTGATTTTTACCATCGCTACAAAGAAGACATCGCCCTGATGGCGGAGATGGGCTTTACGGTGTTCCGCACCTCGATTGCCTGGAGCCGCCTCTACCCGAACGGCGACGAACCGCTGCCGAATCAGGAAGGCATTGCCTTCTACCGCGCGGTGTTCGAGGAGTGCAAAAAGTACAACATCGAGCCGCTGGTCACGCTCTGCCACTTCGACGTGCCGATGCACCTGGTGACGGAGTACGGCTCCTGGCGCAACCGCAAAATGGTGGATTTCTTTGCCCGCTACGCCCGCACCTGCTTCGAGGCGTTTAACGGGCTGGTGAAATACTGGCTGACCTTCAACGAAATCAACATCATGCTGCACAGCCCGTTCTCCGGCGCGGGGCTGGTGTTTGAGGAAGGGGAAAACGAAGACCAGGTGAAATACCAGGCCGCGCACCACGAGCTGGTGGCGAGCGCGCTGGCGACCAAAATCGCCCACGAGGTGAACCCGGAAAACCAGGTTGGCTGCATGCTGGCGGGCGGCAATTTCTACCCGTACTCCTGCAAGCCGGAAGACGTGTGGATGGCGCTGGAGAAAGACCGCGAGAACCTGTTCTTTATCGACGTGCAGGCGCGCGGCAGCTATCCGGCCTACTCCGCCCGCGTGTTCCGCGAGAAAGGCGTGGTGATTGTCAAAGACCCCGGCGACGATGAACTGCTGAAAAACACCGTCGACTTTGTCTCGTTCAGCTATTACGCCTCGCGCTGCGCGTCGGCGGACATGAACGCGGGCAACACCAGCGCGGCGAACATCGTGAAGTCCCTGCGTAACCCACACATTCAGGTGAGCGAGTGGGGCTGGGGCATCGACCCGCTCGGCCTGCGCATCACCATGAACATGATGTACGACCGCTACCAGAAGCCGCTGTTCCTGGTGGAAAACGGCCTCGGGGCGAAGGACGCCATAGATGAAAACGGCGAGATCAACGACGACTACCGCATCAGCTACCTGCGCGAGCATATCCGCGCGATGGGCGACGCGATTGAGGACGGCGTACCGCTGCTGGGCTACACCACCTGGGGCTGCATTGACCTGGTATCGGCCTCAACGGGGGAAATGAGCAAGCGCTACGGGTTTGTGTACGTCGACCGGGACGACGCCGGAAACGGCACGCTGGACCGCAAGCGCAAGAAATCGTTCTGGTGGTATAAGAAGGTGATTGCGAGTAACGGGGGGGATCTGGAGTAGCCTGTTGCCCTCACCCCAGCCCTCTCCCACAGGGAGAGGGAGATGGGTTTGGTAGGCCGGGTAAGGCGAAGCCGCCACCCGGCACTGCTCAGAGCAGAGAAAAACCTCCATCCCCAACCCACTCCGCTAGCCGTGAATACACCACGTCCACCGCCTCTTTCACCGGCGGCGTCATCGGGTAATAGAACCCGACAATGTCCGGCTGAATCCCCAGAAACAGCACCTCTCCCACGTCGTCTTTAATCTGATCCACCAGATAGTTGAGCGGCATGTTGTGGGTGGTCATCATAAACATCTCGGCGATGTCGTCCGGGTCAATCAGGCGGATCTCGCCGGGGTTGAGCCCCATATCGGTGGCATCGACGATTAACAGCCTGTCCGGGCGCAGTTCACGAATGGCCACCACGTCGTTTTCCGGCGCGCTGCCGCCGTCAATCACCACCCAGCTGCCCGGCGGGTTCGCAGCGCACTTTTCCGCCAGCAGCGGGCCCGCGCCGTCGTCGCCCATCATGCTGTTGCCGACACACAGTAAAACGTCAGTCACGTAATCTCCTCACCATCAGGTAGATGGCGCTCTCCTGATGAATATCGTGCAGCATGCCGAGCAGCGTTTTGCTCCACGCCTGCTGCGCCGGGGTTTGTACGCTCAGCGCCACGTCAAAGGCGTTAGCGAGCATCTTGATGTGGTTGGCGTCGATCACGATCTCGCCGTACTTCGGCACGCCTTCCATTTTGCGCCGCGCCGCGCTGCCCTCTTCCAGCGTGGCGATCCACGCCAGGTACTCGGGCCACGGGCAGCTCAGCGCCGTTTCAAGGCAGTCGATCACCCCGAGGTGGTGCCCAATCGCCAGGCTGTAATAGACCACCTGCTGCGCCGCATCCGGCGTGGCGTCGTTCTCATCAATAAACTTACGGCTCAGCTGGCTGAACACCACCGTTTCACTCATCGGATACGCGCCTCATCCACAATGCTGTTCAGGTTCGCCACGATCTCATTGAGACGCGGATCGTTCTCGGCCTCCAGCCAGCGCGCTACCTGATGGTCGCCCTGGCCCAGCAGACGCAGGTAATCGTCGGCAATCTGGCGTCCGTAGCGGTAGCCCGCCAGCCTGCGCGCCGTGCGGTCGATCTTCACCCGCAGCGGCTGCACCATATCCGGGTGCAGGAGAGTGGCTGGCTGGTTGTCCAGCTCGCCCGGCTCGCGAGCGTGGATCTTCTGCTCCAGCAGGCCGAGCGCCATGGCAAAACCATACAGCGTGGCGGCGGGCGTCGGCGGGCAGCCCGGAATGTAGACGTCCACCGGCACGATTTTGTCGGTGCCGCCCCAGACGCAGTAAAGATCGTGGAAGATGCCGCCGCTGTTGCCGCAGGCGCCGTAGGAGATGCAGATTTTCGGATCCGGCGCAGACTGCCAGGCGCGCAGCGCAGGCGAGCGCATCGCGCGGGTGACCGCGCCGGTGAACAGCAGGATATCCGCGTGGCGCGGGGACGGCACCACTTTGATGCCGAAGCGTTCGGCGTCAAACAGCGGCGACAGCGTAGCGAAGATCTCAATCTCGCAGCCGTTGCAGCCGCCGCAGTCCACGCGATAGACGTAGGCCGAGCGTTTGATTTTTTTCAGCAGCGACGCCTTCATGCTGGCGATGGACTCCTCCACCGTCAGCGGTACCGGAATGCCGTTAGCGTCGCGCGGGCCGAGTAAGTTTTCCATCAGCTGGCCTCTCTCATATGGCGGGTTAAATCGATGCGATCAGACGGCAGCAGGCACTTCTGACGCTTGCACTCCGGGCAGGTTTCGAAGCTTTCACGGTGATGCTCCGCGCGGACGTCGCCGTTGTGCTTCAGCAGCGCGATGGCGTAGTCGATCTCTTTTTGCACGGCGAACGGACGCTTGCAGACGCGGCAGTTGCACAGCGCAAAGCGCGACTGCTGGAGGAAGTCCTCTTTTTTCCACACAGCCAGCTCGTACTCCTGAGACAGGCGAATGGCCACCGTCGGGCAGACCTCCTCGCAGCGGCCGCAGAAGATGCAGCGCCCGAGGTTAAACTGCCAGGCCAGCTCGCCGGTTTTCAGGTCCGTTTCCACCGTTAAGGCATTCGACGGGCAGGCGTTGACGCAGGCCGCGCAGCCGATGCACTGCTGCGGGTTGTGCTCCGGCTTGCCGCGAAAGTTTTTATCCACCGGGATCGGCTCCAGCGGATAACTGCTGGTCTGCGCGCCGGTTTTGATCACTTTTTTGATAAAGGTAAACATGGCGAATCCTTATTTCAGCGGCGAGTTCTTACGCTCGATGCTGTAGCGCTCAAGCTCTTTGTACGGCACCACCTGGCTTTTCTTCTTGCGCACGTCCACGACGGTCATGCGGTCGGTGCAGGAGTAGCACGGGTCGAGGCTGCCGATGATCAGCGGCGCGTCAGAGACCGTATTGCCGCGCAGCATGTAGCGCAGGGTTGGCCAGTTGGCGTAGGTCGCCGCGCGGCAGCGCCAGCGGTAGAGCTTCTGGTTGTCGCCGGTCATGCTCCAGTGGATGTCGTCCCCGCGCGGCGCTTCGGCAAAGCCGAGGGCAAAGCGGTTTGGAATGTAGGTGAAGCCTTCCACCATCAGCGGGCCGCCCGGCAGATTATCGAGGCCGTAGTCGATCATGTTCAGCGCGGTGAATACCTCGTTGATGCGCACCTTCAGGCGGGAGATAACGTCGCAGCCCTGCTCGCTGTGCACGGTCATCGGCAGCAGGCCGTAGCCGACGAACGGGTGATCGGCGCGGGTATCGCGGGCGTGGCCGCTGGCGCGCACCATCGGACCAACGTTACTGAAGTCGCGGGCGATTTCCGGATCAAGACGACCGATGCCGACGGTGCGCTGCTCGATGTTGGGCGTGCTGAGCAGCATATCCACCAGCTCCTGCACGTCCCGGCGCATCTGCTGCGCCAGCTGGCGGGTCTGGATCATGTCGTCTTTCAGCAGGTCGCGGCGGATCCCGCCGATCAGGTTCAGGCCGTAGGTTTTACGCGCCCCGGTAAGGATCTCCGCCATCTTCATCGACGCTTCGCGTACGCGGAAGAACTGCATAAACCCGGAGTCAAAGCCGACGAAGTGGCAGGCCAGGCCGAGGTTGAGCAGGTGCGAGTGCAGGCGCTCTACCTCCAGCAGAATGGCGCGGATCATCTGCGCGCGTTCCGGCACCACGATCCCCATGCCGTTTTCCACCGAGGTGGTGTAGGCGGTGCTGTGGGCAAAGCCGCAGATGCCGCACACGCGGTCAGAGAGGAACGTGACTTCGTTGTAGCCCATGCGGGTCTCCGCCAGCTTCTCCATGCCGCGGTGGACGTAGAACAGGCGGTAGTCGGCGTCGATAATGTTCTCGCCGTCGACGAACAGGCGGAAGTGGCCCGGTTCGTCGGAGGTAACGTGCAGCGGGCCAATCGGCACCACGTTATTCTTCTTGCTGCCCAGCTCGTTGATGAACTCGTAGGTTTCGCTGTCGGTGGTCGGGGCCGGACGCTGGCGGTAGTCCATGCTGTCCTTGCGCAGCGGATAGAGTTCGTCCGGCCAGTCGTCCGGCAGCACCAGGCGGCGCTCGTCCGGCAGGCCAACCGGCACCAGACCATACATATCGCGCACTTCGCGCTCGCCCCAGACCGCGGCAGGCACGCGCGGCGTGACGGAGGGGTATTCCGGTTTAGCCGGATCGACCTCTACGCGCACGGTGATCCAGCACTTCTCCCCCTGCTCCATCGACATCACGTAGTACACCGCATAGTTGCCACACAGCTGACGCTCGTCGTTGCCGAACAGCACCGACAGCCAGCCGCCCTGCTGGTAGTACAGAAACTCCACCACTTCCGGCAGATAGTTCACCTTAATGGTGACGGTGATCTGGTCTTTGGTTTGCCAGGACTCCTCAAGCACCACGCCCGGGAAAGCCTGATGCAATGCGGCGAGATACTGCTGACCTTTCTTTTCTTCAGACATAAACACTCTCTTTAATCACGCCACCAGCAAGGAGACGAACGCTAAAAATGCAAAACCAAAACCGGCCCAGGTGATGCGTGACGTTTCGACAAAACGCAGGCGCGCCATGCTGTTTTCAAACAGGGCAATCACCAGCACGCCGATAAGCAGCTTGAGCACAGCCACCACCACGGCCAGCAGCAGGCCGCCCGCAGAGAAGTGCGTCATCTGCCCCCACGGGAAGAAAACGCCGACGAACATCTGCAACACCACCAGCTGCTTGAGGCTGATGCCCCACTTCAGCACCGCAAAGCCGTAGCCGCTGTATTCGGTGAGCGGCCCCTCCTGTAATTCCTGCTCCGCTTCCGCGAGATCGAACGGCAGCTTGCCCATCTCGATAAAGGTGGCGAACGCGCAGGCGCAGAGCGCCAGCACCAGCGGGAGCGAACGTGAAACCGGCCAGTGGTAAACGGTGTCGGTGATGAAACTGATGTGGGTCGAGCCTGCAACCTGCGCGGCGACCCACAGCCCCAGCAGCAGAATTGGCTCAACCAGCACGCCGAGCATCGCCTCGCGGCTGGCGCCGATCCCCGTAAACGGGCTGCCGGTATCCAGACCCGCAATCGCAAAGAAGAAACGCGCGATGGCGAAGAGGTAGATCAGCGTTATCAGATCGCCCAGCACCGGCAGCGGCGAAGCCACCGTCACCACCGGCAGCGCGGTGGCGATGGTCAGCATCACGCCCACCATCACGAACGGCGTCAGGCGGAACACCCAGCCTGCGGCATCCGGGGCGACGCTCTGACGGGAGAGCAGTTTGAAAAGATCGCGGTACTCCTGGAGCACGCCAGGTCCGCGACGATTGTGCAGCCGGGCGCGCGCCACGCGCGTGATGCCCGACAGCAGCGGCGCGGCGGCGAACAGCACCAGCGCCTGAAGAATTGCCAGTAACAGACTCATGTCAGGCTCCTCGTGAAATGACAATCACCACCAGCACCGCCAGCTCGATCAGCGCCAGGCGGCGGAACAGTACGGGCACGGCGGCACCCTGCCAGCCCGGCACCCAGCCCACCGGGTTCAGCCAGTGGCGCAGCTTCAGCACGGCGGCAAAGTTCTCCTTCACCGGCATGGCGAAACCGTGGGCGGTGATGACCATCGACTGCTCGTGTTCGTAGCCGCAGGCCCACGCCGCGCCGCGCGAGCGGGAGGCGAGACGGTCGCGTCTGAAGAACAGCATCAGCACGAACGGCAGGAGCGGCGCGGCAATCAGCAGCAGCGCCATCATCGGCTGGGAAACGACGGTATGCGCCGTGACCAGCGGCAGCGGAATGGCGTGGCCCAGCAGCGGCAGCAGCCACGGCGCGGCGACGCCGCCCGCGATGCAGCACAGCGCCAGTGCGACCACGCTTACGCCCATCAGTAGCGGTGCGCAGCAGGCATTTTCCGCTTCGCGGGTGCGCGGCGCGCCCAGGAAGGTGACGCCGTAAACCTTCGCCATACACATCACCGCCAGCGCGCCGGTGATCGCCAGGCCCACCGCCAGCAGCGGGCCGAGTAAACGCCCGATAAACGCCTCGCTCTGGCCGAGGGCGAAGAAGGACTGATAGATAACCCACTCGCCGGCAAAGCCGTTCAGCGGCGGCAGCGCAGCCATCGCCATCAGCCCGACCAGCATCGCCAGCGAAATGACGGGCATTTTTTTGCCAATCCCGCCGAGCTTTTCAATATCGCGGTGCCCGGTGCGGAACCAGACGCTGCCCGCGCCGAGGAACAGGGTGCTTTTAAACAGGCTGTGGTTGATGAGGTGATACAGACCGCCAATAAACCCGGCGGCAATCAGCGTCGGCTGGTTGAGCGCCAGCCCGGTGACGCCCGCGCCCATGCCGAGCAGGATAATCCCGATGTTCTCCAGGGTGTGGTACGCCAGCAGACGCTGGATGTTGTGCTCCATCAGCGCATAGAGGCCACCGACGAACGCGGTGATCATCCCCGCAATCAGCAGCGCCACGCCCCACCACAGCGGCGGCTGACCGCCCGACAGGGTTATCATCAGGATGCCGAACAGACCGACCTTCATCACCACGGTGGAGAACAGCGCAGCGGCCGGGGCTGAGGCATTGGCATGCGCCTGCGGCACCCAGCCGTGCAGCGGGATAATCCCGGCCAGCAGGCCAAAACCGACTACGCCCAACAGCCAGACGTCGTTGCCCAGCGGCTGACCGTTAAGCGCGGCAAAATCCAGCGTGCCGAAACGCTGCCACACCAGCCAGCAGGCCAGCGCCAGCAGCAGCGTGCCGAGACGTCCCAGCGCAAACCACAGCTTGCCGGAGGCGCTGCATCCGGTCAGGAACACGCCGCACAGGGCCATGATTTCTGCCATCACCACCAGCGCGCCGAGGTTGCTGGCGATAACGGTACAGACCGCGGCGGCCATCAACAGGTTAACCAGCAGGCCGTTAGCTTTGGTGTGCTGATGTCGGTGCCAGTCGATATTAAACAGGCTGATAAACAGCCCGCACAGGCCAAAGGTTACCAGCCAGATGGCGTTCAGCGGCGTAAGCTCAACGGCGTGGTGAATCAGCGGGATGAGGGTGTCGACGGACTGGCCGTCGATCAGGACAACCCCGCCCGCCGCCAGCGTCATCAGGCTGCCGACCGCCCCGCCGATACCGGCGATCACCCCGCTCAGCCTTTTATGGAAGGAGAGGAGCAGCGCCAGGACAGCGGCGGCGGCAAACCAGGCCACGCCGCTGGTCATCATAACTATCGCGTTCATTTCGCCCCCTCGTTAAGCGCCCGCAGCAGAGAAAGATCGCCGACGTCGGTATTGATGGTCAGCTCGCGCTTGCGTTTGCTGGTGCGAGCGATATCGCGGATGTTGACCAGGACCAGCGCCCGGGTCGGGCAGGTCCGCACGCAGGCCGGACCCTGCTCATCGAAGCTGCACAGGTCGCACTTCACCGCAACGGCACGAATGCCCGGCACCCAGTCCAGCAGCGTGCTCACACGTGCCGGAGCCGGTGGAGCAGGCGGCGCTTTCGGGGTATTGGCATTCGCCGGAATATGCAGCGGACGGCTGCCGGAAAACTCAATGGCGCCGAACGGACAGGCGATGCCGCACAGCTTGCAGCTCACGCACAGGCTTTCGTTCAGCTGTACCGCGCCGTCAACGCGGGTGATGGCATTGACAGGACAGACGCCCGCGCATGGGGCGTCTTCACAGTGGTGACAGAGCTGCGGGGCAGACTCTTTCTCATTACGCATGACGCGCAGGCGCGGCATGGACTGTAGCCCGTGCAGGCGGTGCGTTTCCGAGCACGCCGCCTCACAGGTCCGACAGCCAATACAGACCGTCGAGTCAGCAATTACAAAACGGTTCACCGGGTCATCCTCTGGTGATGGTCATTTTTGACGAAAAAAACTGTCTTATCGACACTTCTCGACACTCGTTTTTCAGGCCACGTTCGCGGAGGATTTTCCGTCGATCAGCTGTTTCAGGTTGACTGGCCGATCGTGCTCAACGGCGGCGTAGAGGCCGTTATAAACCGGCGCGATTTTCTCCAGATAGTGCTCCAGCACCTGCTGGCGATCGCGGTTGCTGACGTGACCGTCCACCATGCCGTCCGCCATCAGCTGCGCCCGGGCGATGCAGTGTCTGTCGCCCTCTTTCGTCTCGACGTAGTACTCAATCGTGTGGCTGTTGAAGGTCTCCGCCAGGGTGACGTAAATCGTAAAGTGACCGAACAGAACAAAACGCATATCCCCCTGCGCCGCACAGCTCATGGCGTGATGCAGATGGGCCTTCGACAGCGTGATCCCCTGGATCAGTGAATTGCAGTACAGGTGCCATTGCTCCTGGAGCTGCTGATGACGTTGCGCGATGTAATCCGCTTTTTCGCTAATTTCCCAAATAGTCATAAAAGGTATCCGGTTAATGGAGTTAGCGGCTGTTAAGCAGATTTCGTGCCAGTTTTTAATTTATTGATTTAAATGGATTTTAAAGAGAAGCGCACTGTCATCGCCGCGGTGTCGACGTGTCATTTCGACAGCGTTGACATCGTCACGCCGTAACGCAAATCAAGCTGGCACCGTTATTGCATTGAAGGGGCAATTCATTAAGGAGGCGTCATGCACGAAATCACCCTCTGCCAGCGGGCACTGGAACTTATCGAACAGCAGGCAGTGCAAAACCACGCGAAACGCGTCACCGGCGTCTGGCTGAAGGTCGGGGCGTTTTCCTGCGTCGAGACCAGCGCCCTCACCTTCTGTTTTGAGCTGGTGTGCCGCGGCACGCTGGCGGAAGGCTGCGAGCTGCATATTGAAGAGCAGCAGGCAGAGTGCTGGTGCGAGCAGTGTCAGCAGTACGTCACGCTGCTGTCATCGAAGGTGCAGCGCTGTCCGCAGTGCCAGAGCAGCGGGCTGCGCATCGTGGCGGATGACGGTATGCAGATCCAACGCCTCGAAATCGAGAAGGAGTAATGTATGTGTAGTACCTGCGGTTGCGCTGAAGGCAACCTGTATATAGAAGGGGATGAACACCGTCCCCACTCCGCGTTTCGCTCCGCGCCCTTTTCCCCTGCCCCGCGTCCCGCGGCGGCACTGACCGGCATCACCTTTGCCCCGCAGCGTTCCGACGCGGGCGACCTCCATTACGGCCATGGCGAAGCGGGTACGCACGCGCCGGGCATCAGCCAGCGCCAGATGCTGGAGGTGGAGATCAACGTGCTGGACAAGAATAACCAGCTCGCCGCCCGCAATCGCGCCCGCTTTGCCGCGCGTGAACAGCTGGTGCTGAACCTGGTCTCCAGCCCCGGCTCCGGCAAAACCACGCTGCTGACCGAAACCCTCAAACGGCTGAATAAATGTGTCTCCTGCGCCGTGATCGAAGGCGACCAGCAAACGGTAAACGACGCGGCGCGCATCCGCGAAACCGGTACGCCTGCGATTCAGGTCAACACCGGGAAAGGGTGCCACCTGGACGCGCAGATGATTGCCGACGCCGCCCCGCGCCTGCCGCTGGCGGATAACGGCATCCTGTTTATTGAAAACGTCGGCAACCTGGTCTGCCCGGCAAGCTTCGACCTCGGCGAGCGGCATAAAGTGGCGGTGCTCTCCGTGACCGAAGGGGAAGACAAGCCGCTTAAATATCCGCATATGTTTGCCGCCGCCTCCCTCATGCTGCTGAACAAGGTCGACCTGCTGCCGTACCTGAATTTCGACGTGGATAATTGCCTGGCTTACGCCCGGGAAGTGAACCCGGACATTGAGATCCTGCTGGTTTCCGCCACGCGCGGCGACGGGATGGACGCCTGGCTGAACTGGCTGGAGAACGAACGATGTGCATAGGCGTCCCCGGACAAATTCATTCCATCGACGGCAATCAGGCCAAAGTGGAGGTCTGCGGCATCCTGCGCGATGTCGACCTGACGCTGGTAGGCAGCCACGATGAGACCGGCGCGTCGCGTCTCGGCCAGTGGGTGCTGGTCCACGTGGGTTTTGCTATGAGCGTGATTAATGAGGAAGAAGCCCGCGACACGCTGGACGCGCTACAGAATATGTTCGATGTCGAGCCGGACGTGGGCGCCCTGTTGTATGGGGAGGAACGTTAACACATGCGTTACGTTGATGAATATCGCGCGCCTGAGCAGGTGTTGCAGCTTATCGATCGCCTGAAAACCCGCGCGTCGCTGCTGGACTACACGAAAGAAAAACCGCTGCGGATCATGGAGGTGTGCGGCGGACACACCCACGCCATCTTTAAATTTGGCCTCGACCAGCTGCTGCCGGAGAACATCGAGTTTATCCACGGCCCCGGCTGCCCGGTGTGCGTGCTGCCGATGGGGCGCATCGACAGCTGTCTCGACATCGCCAGCCGCCCCGGTGTGATTTTTTGCACCTTTGGCGACGCCATGCGCGTACCGGGAAAAAATGGCTCGCTGCTCCAGGCGAAGGCGCGCGGCGCGGACGTGCGGATCGTCTATTCACCGATGGATGCCCTGACGCTGGCGATGGCTAATCCTGAGCGTAAGGTTGTCTTTTTCGGGCTGGGTTTTGAAACCACCATGCCCGCCACCGCCATTACCCTCCAGCAGGCGAAAGCCCGCAACGTCACTAACTTTTACTTTTTCTGCCAGCACATCACGCTTATTCCCACGCTGCGCAGCCTGCTTGAAGCGCCGGATAACGGTATCGACGCGTTTCTGGCGCCAGGCCACGTCAGCATGGTGATCGGCACAGAAGCCTACGGTTTTATCGCTGAACAGTACAATCGTCCGTTAGTGGTGGCTGGTTTCGAGCCACTTGATCTACTGCAAGGCGTGACCATGCTGGTTGAGCAGAAAATAGCGGCCCTGAGTGCGGTGGAAAATCAGTATCGCCGCGTGGTGCCCGATGCAGGTAACAGACGGGCACAGCAGGCCATAGCCGACGTGTTTAGCGTCGAAGGCGACAGCGAGTGGCGCGGACTGGGGCTGATTGCCGAATCCGGCGTGCACCTGACGCCCGCGTATCGCGCCTTCGACGCCGAAGCGCATTTCCGCCCGCAACCGCAGCAGGTGTGCGACGATCCCCGCGCCCGCTGTGGCGACGTACTCACCGGCAAATGCAAACCTCATCACTGCCCGTTATTTGGCAACGCCTGTAACCCGCAAACCGCGTTTGGCGCGCTGATGGTCTCTTCCGAAGGGGCATGCGCCGCGTGGTATCACTATCGCAACCAGGAGTGTGAAGCATGAACACGGTGGAAATGGCGCACGGAAGCGGTGGACAGGCGATGCAGCAGCTGATTAACCAGCTGTTCATGGAAGCCTTTAATAACTCCTGGCTCGCCGAGCAGGAAGATCAGGCGCGCATTGCGCTCTCAACCCTCACCGCACACGGCGACAGGCTGGCGTTCTCTACCGACAGCTACGTGATTGACCCGCTGTTCTTCCCCGGCGGCGATATCGGCAAGCTCGCCGTCTGCGGCACGGCAAACGACGTGGCCGTCAGCGGCGCGATCCCCCGTTACCTCTCCTGCGGGTTTATCCTCGAAGAAGGGTTACCGATGGAGACGCTCACGGCGGTGGTCAACAGCATGGCGCACACCGCCCGCGAGGCGGGGATCGCCATCGTCACCGGGGATACCAAGGTGGTGCAGCGCGGCGCGGCGGATGAGCTCTTCATCAACACCGCCGGGATGGGGGCGATCCCCGCCGACATTCACTGGGGCGCGCAGCAGCTTTGCGCAGGCGACGTGCTGATTGTCAGCGGCACGCTGGGCTGCCACGGGGCAACCATCCTGAACCTGCGCGAAGGCCTGGGGCTGGACGGGGAACTTCGCAGTGACTGTGCGGTACTCACGCCGCTGATCCAGACGCTGCGCGACATGCCGGGCGTAAAAGCCCTGCGCGACGCCACGCGGGGCGGCGTGAATGCCGTGGTACACGAATTTGCCGCAAGCAGCGGGTGCGGGATTGAGCTGACCGAGCGCGGCCTGCCTGTTAAGCCCGCCGTACGTGGGCTGTGCGAGTTATTAGGGCTAGACCCGCTTAACTTTGCCAACGAAGGCAAGCTGGTGATCGGCGTGGAACGCGCGGCGGCGGAAGCCGTACTTGCAGAGCTGCGCGCGCATCCATTAGGGAAAGACGCGGCCATCATCGGCGACGTGGTTGAGCGCAAAGGGGTGCGCCTGACCGGGCTTTACGGCGTGAAGCGCACGCTGGATCTGCCGCACGCTGAACCGTTACCCCGAATTTGCTAGACCGCGCCAAAAGCGGTCAGCGCTGAATTTCTCTTTTTGCCAGTTTCTATTGGAAAGCAACAATGCCGTATACACCGATGAGCGATCTTGGACAGCAGGGCCTGTTTGACATCACGCGCACACTTTTACAACAGCCCGATCTCGGCGCGCTGAGCGATGCCCTGACGCGGCTGGTCAGGCAATCAGCGCTGGCGGACAGCGCCGCCATTGTGCTCTGGCATAGCGCAACCCACCGCGCAAGCTATTTCTCAACACGTGATAACGGCAAAATCTTCGAATATGAAGATGAAACGTTTCTGGCCCACGGCCCGGTGCGGCGCATTCTCTCCCGCCCGGAAGCGCTGCACTGCAATTTTGACCAGTTTCGCCAGGCCTGGCCGAAGCTGGCAGAGAGCAATCTTTACCACCCGTTCGGCCACTACAGCATGCTGCCGCTGGCGGTGGAAGGGCAAATTTTTGGCGGCTGCGAGTTTATCCGCGATACCGACCAGCCCTGGAGCGAGGCGGAGTACGAACGCCTGCACACCTTTACCCAGATTGTGGCCGTTGTCGCGGAGCAGATCCAAAGCCGCGTCACCAATAACGTGGACTACGACCTGCTGAGCCGCGAGCGCGATAACTTCCGCATTCTGGTTGCCATCACCAACGCCGTGCTCTCCCGCCTGGACATGGATGAGCTGGTCAGCGAAGTGTCAAAAGAGATCCATCACTATTTTAAAATCGATGCCATCAGCATTGCGCTCCGCGGCAACCGGAAAGGCAAGCTCAACATCTATTCCACCCACTACCTTGATGAAGCTAACCCGGCGCACGAGCAGAGCGAAGTGGATGAAGCGGGAACGCTGTCTGAGCGGGTATTTAAAAGCAAAGAGATCCTGCTGCTCAATCTCAATGAACAGGATCCGGTAGCCCCCTACGAGCGGATGCTGTTCAACACCTGGGGCAACAAGATCCAGACCCTGTGTCTGCTGCCGCTGATGTCCGGCAACACCATGCTCGGCGTGCTTAAACTTGCGCAGTGTGATGAAGCCGTATTTACCACTGCCAACCTGAAGCTGCTGCGCCAGATCGCCGAGCGTATCTCCATTGCGCTGGATAACGCCCTCGCCTATCAGGAGATCCACCGCCTGAAGGAGCGGCTGGTGGACGAAAACCTCGCCCTGACCGAGCAGCTCAACAACGTGGACAGCGAGTTTGGCGAAATCATCGGGCGCAGCGATGCCATGTACAGCGTCCTCAAGCAGGTGGAAATGGTGGCGCAGAGCGACAGCACGGTGCTGATCCTCGGTGAAACCGGCACCGGGAAAGAGCTGATTGCCCGGGCGATCCATAACCTGAGCAACCGCAACAGCCGCCGGATGGTGAAGATGAACTGCGCGGCGATGCCTGCGGGCTTACTGGAAAGCGACCTGTTCGGCCACGAGCGCGGCGCCTTTACCGGCGCCAGCAGCCAGCGGCTGGGCCGTTTTGAACTGGCGGATAAAAGCTCGTTGTTCCTCGATGAAGTGGGCGATATGCCGCTGGAGCTTCAGCCCAAGCTGCTGCGCGTTTTGCAGGAGCAGGAGTTCGAGCGCCTCGGCAGCAACAAGCTGATCCAGACCGACGTGCGTCTGATTGCCGCCACCAACCGCGATCTGAAAAAAATGGTCGCCGACCGCGAGTTTCGCAGCGATCTTTACTATCGCCTGAACGTCTTCCCGATCTGCCTGCCGCCGCTGCGCGAGCGCCCGGAAGATATTCCGCTGCTGGTGAAAGCCTTTACCGCGAAGATTGCCCGCCGGATGGGGCGAAATATCGACAGTATTCCTGCCGAAACGCTACGCACCCTCTCGGCGATGGAGTGGCCAGGGAACGTGCGCGAGCTGGAAAACGTCATTGAGCGCGCGGTCCTGCTGACGCGCGGGAACGTGCTCCAGCTCTCTCTGCCAGAGGTTACTCTCTCTGAAACGACCGTGACCGCAACCGAGCCTGCGAAAGAGGGAGAAGATGAATATCAGCGCATTATGCGAGTGCTGAAGGAGACCAACGGCGTGGTAGCCGGACCGAAAGGTGCGGCGCAACGGCTGGGGCTGAAGCGTACCACCCTGCTCTCGCGCATGAAGCGTCTGGGAATCGATAAAGAGAGCCTGAATTAACCCGTCATTCCGGCGCCGTATATGGCGCCGCCTTTCATCACGCTGCGTAATTGTCCCACATTGACACAATATATTTTCCTCTGTATAAAATTCCGCCTTAATAATGCGTTTCATTTGCATCAAAATAATTTTAATGAAGGGTAGCGTTTAATGAAAAAGGTTCTCTGCGCGTTAGGCCTGGCGGTTGCATCAATGAGTACAGCTCTGGCTACCACGTACCCGCTGACGATAGAAAACTGCGGGTATAAAGAAACCTTCACCAAAGCGCCGGAACGCGTTGTGGCCCTGGGTCAGAATACCGTCGAGATCCTGCTTCTGTTGGGTCTGGAAGATAAGGTGAAAGCCAGCGCGTTCTGGCCGACCAAAGTATTGCCGCAGCTGGCTGAGCAAAACGCCAAAATCAAAACCCTGACCGTCGAAATTCCGACGCTTGAATCCATTCTTGCGCAAAACCCTGATTTTGTTCCTGCTCAGCTGCCGCTGCTGCTCGGGCCGGAAAGTAAGGTCGCGAAACGCGAAGACCTGGCCACCGTTGGGGTAAACAGCTATTTATCTCCGGGCATGTGCGCCACCAAAAAAGCCGCAGGGGACATGTACGGCAGCCGCCAGACGCTATGGGATATGACCTACCTTTATCAAGAGATTGAAGATTTCGCGAAGATTTTCAACGTGGAAGCGCGCGGTCAGGCCGTTATCGCCGACTTCAAAAAACGTGAAGCCGACCTGCGCCAGGAATTTGGCAAAAACAAGAAAGACCTCTCCTTTGTTTTCTGGTTCTCAAGCTCCTCACCTTCGGCTGATGCCTATGTCGGCGGCAAAAACAGCGCCTCTGGCTTTATTGCTAACGTGCTGGGCGGCCATAACGCCATTACCTCTGAGACCGAATGGCCGACCGTCGGCTGGGAAAGCATTATTGCCGCTAATCCGGACGTGATTGTGGTCTCCAGCCTGGATCGTAACCGCTGGGCGCTGGACAACGCCGAAGAAAAAATCAAATTCCTGAAAAGCGATCCAGCCGTCAGCCAGATGGAGGCGGTGAAGAAGGGTCATATTGTGGTGATGGACGGCCAGGCCATGAACCCGACGATTCGCACGCTTTACGGTGCTGAGCAGGTCGGCGAACAGCTCAGAAAACTGGGACTGAACTGATGACCACCGCCGTGCTTCAGATGCGGCAGGGGGTGCTCCTGACCACATCATGCCTGCTCGCCTTCGTGCTGTTGTTTCTGGTGATCGCCCTTGGCGTCAGCATCGGTGAGTTGTCTATCCCGCTTAATAACGTGTTCTACGCCATCAGCAATAAGCTGGGGCTAACCAATGTTCCGCTTAACCGCATCTATGAGAGCGTCATCTGGGACTTTCGCCTCAGCCGCGCGCTGGTGGCGGCCTGCTGCGGAGCCGGGTTGGCCATCTGCGGGGCCGTGCTGCAAAGCCTTTTGAAGAATGCGCTGGCGGAACCTTACGTGCTCGGCGTGTCGGCGGGAGCGTCAACCGGGGCGGTGTCGGTCGTCGTATTGGGGATTGGCACCGGCGCGGTGTCGCTTTCTGCGGGCGCGTTTGCCGGGGCGTTTGCCGCCTTTGCGTTTGTCGCCTTCCTGACCAACGGCGCGCGCGGCGGCAATGAACGTACGATCCTGGCGGGCGTAGCGGCCTCTCAGCTGTTTAACGCCATTACCGCCTATACCATCAGCACCTCTGCCAGCGCGCAACAGGCGCGCGACGTGATGTTCTGGCTGCTGGGCAGCTTTAGCGGCGTACGCTGGCCGGAATTCCAGCTGGCGCTGGTGGTGGTGCTGGCGGGGCTGGCCGTCTGTCTTTATTATTCCCGCGCGCTGGACGCCTTTACGTTCGGTGATGATGCCGCCGCCTCGTTGGGCATTGCCGTGCCCTGGGTGCGCCTGGCCTTGTTCACCACCACCGCCCTGATCACCGCGACCATTGTCAGCATGGCGGGCTCTATTGGTTTTGTCGGGCTGGTCGTGCCGCACGTTATGCGTTTCCTGTTCGGGCCGCTGCACCGCACGCTGCTGATAGCCAGCGCGCTGGCGGGGGCGATCCTGATGGTGCTGGCCGACATCGCCTCGCGGATGCTGATTGCCCCGCAAAGCCTGCCGGTTGGCGTCGTTACCGCACTGGTGGGCGTACCGTTCTTCGCCGTGATTATCTACCGCTCAAGGAACAAATGATGAGCATCTGCGCCGACAATATCACCTGGAAGGTAGGTAAAAAGGTTATCGTGAATCATGTTTCGCTGAAGGTTTCCCGGGGCGAAACGGTGGGCCTGCTTGGCCCTAACGGCTGCGGTAAATCCTCGCTGTTGCGCATACTGGCGGGTCTGCGCCGCCCGGATGCCGGGTGCGTGACGCTGGACGGACAGGACATTGCCCGCATTGCCAAAAAGCAGCTGGCGCGGCGCGTGGCGTTTGTTGAACAGCACGGAATGACCGACGCCAATATGCGCGTGCGCGACGTCGTCAAACTGGGGCGTATTCCGCACCATTCTCCCTTCTCGAACTGGAGTGCGCAGGATGACGAAACCGTCACCGCCGCCCTGCAACGCGTGGATATGCTGGATCGCAGCGAACAGGGCTGGCTGAGCTTATCCGGCGGCGAGCGTCAGCGGGTACATATCGCCCGCGCCCTGGCGCAAACGCCCACCGAGATCCTGCTGGATGAACCGACCAACCACCTGGACATTCATCACCAGATGCAGCTCATGCAGCTTATCAGTGAGCTGCCGGTAACCAGCATCGTCGCCATTCACGATCTTAACCACGCGTCCATGTTCTGCGATTCGCTGATTGTGATGCAGCAAGGGCAGATTGTGGCAACCGGAACGCCGCAGGAAATCTTATCCGAGGAATTACTCTGGGACGTCTTCAGAGTGAAAACCAGAATCGAGATCTCGCCGTACCACGGCAAAAAGCACATCCATTTTATCGTGTAGGGGTGAGCTAAAACGATGCCTCTTCGCACTGCCAATACCCTCTGGCCGCCCGTTCTGCTGGGCAGCCAGTTTGTGTTTAATATCGGCTTTTACGCGGTCGTCCCCTTCCTGGCGATCTTCTTACGTGACGATATGCTGCTCTCCGGCGGGTTGATTGGGCTGGTGCTGGGGCTGCGCACCTTTTCCCAGCAGGGGATGTTTATTGTCGGCGGCGCGCTTTCAGACCGGTTTGGCGCGAAGATCGTGATCCTCAGCGGCTGCATAGTTCGTGTGGCGGGTTATCTGCTGCTGGCCTTTGGGCAATCCCTGTGGCCCGTCATTCTGGGGGCCTGTCTGACGGGCGTCGGCGGCGCGCTGTTCTCACCGTCGATAGAAGCCCTGCTGGCCAAAGCGGGAACGCAAAGCGAGGCGAAGGGTAAACGCAGCCGCGCGGAGTGGTTTGCGCTGTTTACGGTGTGCGGTGAACTTGGCGCCGTTCTTGGCCCGGTGATGGGCGCCCTGCTGACGGGGCTGGGTTTTCGCCAGGTTGCGCTCGCTGGCGCAGGGATATTTATCGTTGCGCTGGTGGTGCTCTTTTTCTGCCTGCCCGCGGCGCATCACAGCACGAAGCCGCTGAAAATTCTGCCCTGGTGGACGACATTTCGTCAGCCGCGTTTCGTCGCTTTTATCATTGCCTACAGTTCATGGCTGTTAAGCTATAACCAGCTCTATCTGGCGCTGCCAGTGGAGATCCAGCGCGCCGGGGGTAACGAAAAAGACCTGGGTCCGCTGTTTATGCTCGCCTCGGTGCTGATCATTGTTCTGCAATTGCCCCTCGCCCGCTTCGCCCGAAAGGTTGGCGCGGTGAGGATTTTACCGGTGGGCTTTTTGCTGCTCTCCGCAGCGTTTGCCAGCGTGGCGCTTTTTGCCGCGACAGAGCCGCCGGAAGGCTGGCTGCGCCTGCTGCCCTCTGCAAGCTTTGTCACCCTTTTAACGCTTGGGCAGATGCTGCTGGTGCCGTCGGCAAAAGATTTGATCCCACATTTTGCCGAGGAGTCGACGCTTGGGGCGCACTATGGCGCGCTCTCAACCGCTGGCGGCGTCGCGGTGCTGGCGGGGAATTTAGCGTCAGGCGGCCTGCTGGACAAGGCGCTGGTGCCCTCAACGCAGGCCATTTACCCCTGGCTGCTGCTGGCGGTATTTCCGCTGTGCAGCGCCGTTGCCCTGAGCGTAATTTGTCGCCCACTGCGGCGCTGAGCCGGTTATTTTTTGGGCCGATACTTTTCAGGTAATTCCGGAACCGGACGGCGATCGTCGATCAGATGACGGATGGTCAGAATTGGATGACGCCATAACATACGTGGCCCTGCCCAGCGCATCACCTGCTTCATCTCTTCCCGTCGGGCGGGCTGATAACAGTGCACCGGGCACTGTTTGCAGGCAGGTTTTTCCTCACCAAACACGCATTTATCCAGCCGCTTATCGGCATAAGCCTTGAGCGCCGAATAGTGTCCCTCTTCTTTTATGGCGTGCGGACAGCTGTTTTCATACAGGCCGATCATTCTGGCGATCGTCTTTTTTTCTCGTGAAATACGTTTACCGGACATAACGTCGTCCTCAACAATAAAGTGCATTTATAATACCCTTTTATCTGCACATTTTCAGTCATTGCATTCCGTTTTCTGAAGCGTCCTTCCAGAATTACCCCGCCCCCCGCCGCGTTTTACTGGTATTTTATACAGGCATAAATAACCACCTTTGACCGCATTCACCGGAGCGCTTATGCAAGAGATCGCGATCGCCAAACCCTATCGTCACTTGAAAGTGGGTTACTTCAGAAAACGTCATGAAGACCGTAAAACGAAAATTCCAAAACGCTACAGCGTACACGCAGCGCTGAGCCTGAAAGGCGACTGGCTTGAGCAAGCGGGATTTACCACCAACTCGCAGGTTCGGGTGGGCGTCGAGCATGGAAAAATCATCATTGAATTAATGGCGGAAGATGCCTCGTAAAGTCGTGACTTTTTTCTGCGCCGCACCTTTTTTTCATGCGACAATAGAAGGAACAATCGGCCATTGAGCCGCTCAAAGCGTAATATTTTCAAAGAAATGGATATCATAACTCCATGAGCACAATCGACAATTTCGACGCGCATACGCCAATGATGCAGCAGTACCTGAAGCTGAAGGCCCAGCATCCGGAAATTCTGCTGTTTTACCGTATGGGCGATTTTTACGAGCTTTTTTATGACGATGCGAAACGTGCGTCTCAGCTGCTCGACATTTCCCTGACGAAACGTGGCGCGTCGGCAGGCGAGCCCATCCCGATGGCCGGTATCCCGCATCACGCGGTTGAAAACTATCTGGCGAAGCTGGTGAACCAGGGCGAGTCTGTCGCTATCTGCGAACAAATTGGCGACCCGGCCACGTCGAAAGGCCCCGTTGAGCGCAAGGTCGTGCGCATCGTCACGCCGGGAACCATCAGCGATGAGGCCCTGCTTCAGGAGCGCCAGGATAACCTGCTGGCGGCGATCTGGCAGGACGGTAAAGGGTTTGGCTACGCCACGCTCGATATCAGCTCCGGTCGTTTTCGCCTGAGTGAACCGGCAGACCGTGAAACCATGGCGGCTGAACTACAGCGCACCAATCCGGCAGAACTGCTTTATGCAGAGGATTTCGCCGAGATGGCGCTGATTGAAGGGCGTCGCGGCCTGCGTCGTCGCCCACTGTGGGAGTTCGAAATTGATACCGCGCGCCAGCAGTTGAACCTGCAATTTGGCACGCGCGATTTGATTGGCTTTGGCGTAGAAAACGCCCCGCGCGGGCTGTGTGCCGCAGGCTGCCTGTTGCAGTACGTTAAGGATACGCAGCGTACCGCCCTGCCCCATATCCGTTCCATTACCATGGAGCGTCAGCAGGACAGCATCATCATGGATGCCGCCACCCGCCGCAACCTGGAGATCACTCAGAATCTCGCTGGCGGCATGGAAAATACGCTGGCGTCGGTTCTCGACAGCACGGTTACCCCCATGGGTAGCCGTATGCTCAAACGCTGGCTGCATATGCCGATCCGCAATACCGAAACGCTGATCGGCCGCCAGCAAACCATTGCCGCATTGCAGGATCGTTACACCGAATTGCAGCCGGTGCTGCGTCAGGTGGGTGATCTTGAGCGTATCCTGGCGCGCCTGGCACTGCGCACCGCGCGTCCACGCGATCTCGCCCGTATGCGTCACGCGTTCCAGCAGTTGCCGGAACTGCGCGCTCAGCTGGGAGAGATCGACAGCGCGCCAGTGCAAAAGCTGCGCGAAACCATGGGCGAATTTACCGAGCTTCGCGAACTGCTGGAACGCGCCATCATTGATGCGCCGCCTGTTCTGGTGCGGGATGGCGGGGTTATTGCTCCGGGTTATAACGAAGAGCTGGACGAATGGCGTGCGCTGGCCGATGGCGCGACGGATTATCTGGATAAGCTGGAAATCCGCGAACGTGAACGTCTGGGGCTCGACACCCTGAAAGTCGGCTACAATGCGGTACACGGTTACTATATCCAGATCAGCCGTGGGCAGAGCCACCTGGCCCCGATTCACTACGTTCGCCGCCAGACGCTGAAAAATGCCGAGCGCTACATTATTCCCGAGCTGAAAGAGTACGAAGACAAAGTGCTCACGTCGAAAGGTAAAGCGCTGGCGCTGGAGAAACAGCTGTATGACGAGCTGTTCGACATCCTGTTGCCGCACCTGGCTGACCTGCAACTGAGTGCCGCTGCGCTGGCCGAGCTGGATGTCCTGGTAAATCTGGCCGAGCGCGCCGACACGCTGAATTACACCTGTCCGACCTTTACTGACAAACCCGGTATTCGCATTACCGAAGGTCGTCACCCGGTGGTTGAGCAGGTGCTGAACGAGCCATTTATTGCCAACCCGTTGAACCTGTCACCGCAGCGAAGAATGCTGATCATTACCGGTCCCAACATGGGCGGTAAAAGTACCTATATGCGCCAGACAGCCCTTATCGCGCTGCTCGCCTACATCGGTAGCTACGTTCCGGCGCAGAAAGTTGAGATTGGCCCTATCGACCGTATCTTCACCCGTGTGGGTGCGGCGGACGATCTGGCGAGCGGTCGCTCTACCTTTATGGTCGAGATGACCGAAACCGCTAACATTCTGCATAACGCGACAGAGAACAGTCTGGTGTTGATGGACGAAGTAGGACGCGGTACCTCCACCTATGACGGCCTGTCCCTGGCCTGGGCGTGCGCGGAAAGTCTGGCAAATAAAATCAAGGCGCTGACGCTGTTCGCAACTCACTATTTCGAACTGACGCAACTGCCAGAGAAAATGGAAGGCGTGGCTAACGTCCACCTTGATGCGCTTGAGCACGGCGACACCATCGCCTTTATGCACACGGTGCAGGACGGCGCGGCAAGCAAGAGTTATGGCCTGGCCGTCGCCGCGCTGGCGGGCGTGCCAAAAGAGGTGATCAAGCGCGCGCGTCAAAAACTGCGTGAGCTGGAAAGTTTGTCACCGAATGCGGCGGCGACGCAGATAGATGGTACGCAGATGTCACTGCTGGCGGTTCCGGAAGAGACCTCTCCGGCCGTGGAAGCGCTGGAAAATCTCGATCCGGACTCGCTGACGCCGCGACAGGCGCTGGAGTGGATTTATCGGTTGAAGAGTCTGGTTTAGTTCTCTGCGGTCTTTTTTGCCGGGTGGCGGCTTCGCCTTACCCGGCCTACAAAACCCGTAGGCCCGGTAAGCGTAGCGCCACCGGGCAAAAGACCGCACAATTTTATCGCCCGGCAAGCGCAGCCGCCACCGGGCTTTTTTTACAGCAGCGGCGGGATCGTCGGCACCTGCGGCGCCTCATCAATATCCTTCTGCGTCATGCGGAACGCTTCCGGGTAATGCTCGCGGCTGGTACGGCGCAGCGGTTCGGTATCGCGCCAGGTATACAGACAGTGCTGACACTGATATACCGTCCAGACACCTTTCACCGGTGATGTTGCCATCACTTCAATATGTTCATCGGCACAACGTGGACAAATCATTTTTTCCTCCTTATTGACGTGCCGCCAGCATCGCGGTCAGTTTTTCGGCCCAGGCTTTGGTTTCAGGGAGATCCTGTACTGGCTGGCTGTAGTGACCACGGTTGTCCGGGGCAACAGGGGTGGTGGCATCAATGATCAGCTTGTCAGTGATCCCCGCCGGGCTGGAGCCGGGGTCAAGCTCGAGCACAGACATATTCGGTAGCTGCACCAGATCGCCTGCCGGATTGACCTTCGATGACAGCGCCCACATCACCTGAGGCAGGTTAAACGGATCGACATCTTCATCCACCATAATCACCATTTTCACGTAACCCAGACCGTGTGGCGTGGTCATGGCGCGGAGCCCGACCGCACGGGCAAAGCCGCCGTAACGCTTTTTAGTGGAGATAATGGCCAGCAGACCGTGGGTGTACATGGCGTTTACCGCCTGCACTTCCGGGAATTCCGCCTTCAGCTGCTGATAGAGCGGTACGCAGGTGGCGGGCCCCATCAGATAATCAATCTCGGTCCACGGCATACCGAGGTAAAGGGATTCGAAAATCGGTTTGGTGCGGTAAGAAACTTTATCAATGCGCACAACCGTCATGTTGCGCCCGCCGGAGTAGTGCCCGGTAAACTCGCCGAACGGCCCTTCAATTTCACGTTTCCGGCCTTCAATCACCCCTTCCAGGATCACTTCCGACCCCCACGGCACATCGAAACCGGTCAGCGGAGCCGTCGCAATCGGATACGGGCTTTCACGTAGCGCACCGGCCATCTCATACTCGGATTGATCGTATTTCAGCGGCGTGGCGCCCATCAGGGTGATGATCGGATCGTTACCCAGCGTAATGGCAACAGGCAGGTCTTCGCCGCGCTCTTCTGCCTTATGCAGATGCAGGGCAATATCGTGCATCGGCACCGGTTGCAGGCCGAGCTTACGCTTGCCCTTCACTTCCATACGGTAGATCCCGACGTTCTGCTTGCCGAAGTGATCGGGGTCGAGCGGATCGCGGGAGACAACGCACGCTTTATCGAGATAAAAGCCTCCGTCACCGTCGTTCAGGCGGAACAGCGGCAGAATGTCGAACAGATTGATGTCTTCCCCGTCCACCGTGTTCTGCGCCCAGGCCGGGTTTGCACGACGCTCTGGCGCGACGGGGAATTTGTCCCAGCGACGAATAAACTCGTCGATCTGTTTTTTCACCGGGGTATTCGCTGGCAGCCCCATCGAGATGGCGTGGTTTTGCCACGAGCCGATAGTGTTCATCACCACACGGGCATCGGTGAAGCCGCGAATATTATCGAACCACAGCGCAGGCGCGCCATCGCCAATGCGCCCGGTAGCGTTGGCGGCCGCCGCTAAATCCGGCTCAGCGTTTACCTCTTCCTCAATTTTCAGCAGCTGCCCTTGCTCATCGAGCGCCTGCAAGAAGCTTCTCAAATCATCAAATGCCATCTTTATTCTCCTGTGAAAAATGTTTCGCTGCCTGCAAACCTTCCCAGCGTCGGGCTTTTTTATGCTCCAGACCGAACTGGTCGAGAACGCGGGTCACGATATGCTGGGTAATGTCATCGGCGGTTTGCGGGTGGTTGTAGTACGCAGGCATAGGCGGCACCATCGCCACGCCCATGCGGGAAAGGGCAAGCATGTTCTCGAGATGGATGGTGCTGAGCGGCGTCTCACGGGGAACCAGCACCAGCTTGCGTCCCTCTTTCAGCACCACGTCTGCCGCACGCCCTACCAGCCCTTCGGCGTAGCCCGCGCGGATACCCGCCAGCGTTTTCATGCTGCACGGGATGACGATCATGCCGTCGGTGCGAAACGAGCCGGAGGAGATGGTGGCAGCCTGATCGGCCGGGCTATGGACGACATCCGCCAGTGCAGCAACGTCATGCGCAGTGAAGGGCGTTTCCAGCTCAATCGTGGTTTTTGCCCACTTCGACATCACCAGATGCGTTTCCACCTCCGGCATTTCCCGCAGCGCCTGCAACAACGCCACGCCTAATGGCGCACCCGTCGCGCCCGTCATTCCCACAATTAATCTCATTCAGCACCTCAATAATTTTGTTCGTATACGAACATATTAATTAAACTACGCCTTGATCCTGCTGCTGACAAGATCGTTCGCATACGATCACACTAATCGCTAAAAAACTCTCGCGTTAAAATTCAGCCCGAGAGCGGCTATCATAGAGGGAGTATTTTTCCGTCGGAGTGTCCATGGAGTTAAGACAAGAAGCTTTTCACCTGCTACGTCAGCTTTTTCAACAGCATACCGCCCAGTGGCAGCACGCATTGCCCGAACTGACCAAGCCACAATATGCGGTGATGCGGTCAATTGCTGAAAATCCTGGCATTGAGCAGGTTGCCCTGACTGAAGTCGCGGTGAGCACCAAAGCGACGCTGGCAGAAATGCTGAGCCGCATGGAAGCACGCGGCCTGGTCAGGCGCGAGCACGATCCGGCGGACAAGCGCCGTCGGTTTGTCTTTCTGACGGCCGAAGGTGAGGCCCTGCTTGAGAGCAGTAAACCGATTGGAAATGAGGTGGATGAGGCGTTTTTAGGGCGCCTTAACGGCGCGGAACGAGAGCAATTTTCAGCGCTCATTAAAAAGATGATGCAGGGTTAAGTAACCCTGACGCGCATAAAATCAATAAATGTTCGCACTTTCGCGGGCACATGCCGGGCATCAGGATAAACGGCATAGATGCCCTGCTGAGCGAACGTGTACGCCGGTAACAGCGAGACCAGTTCCCCTGCATCCAGTGCGTTTCGCACCAGCCACTCCGGCAGCAGCGCCACTCCACATCCCGCGAGGGCAAAAGCCATCAGCGCCTGGGCGCTGTCTGCATACAGGCGCGGCGCTTTCTTGATCTCAAAGGAAACCGGATGCCCGTCAACACCTCTCACCTGCCAGCGCAGCGGCGACGTTAAACGCTCATGAATGATCCAGTCCGCTTCCGCCAGCTGCTCCAGCGAGTCAACCGGATGGTTTGCCAGCCAGCCTGGCGTTGCCACGGGCAGGATGGTGAAGGAGGTCATCAACGCGGCGTGGTAGCGCGAATCTGCAAGCGTGCCGAGCCGGATAGCGACATCGAAGCGCTCGGCGATAAGATCGGCATGCAAAGAGGACGAGACATGCCGCACGCGGAGGTCCGGGTGCAACTGGCTAAATTCTGCCAGCAAAGGCACCACCACCTGCGAGCCATATTCGGGCGTGGTGGTGATCCGCAGCTCTCCCGTCAGCCCGGCGTGGTTGGCGCGAACATCATCCTGCAATCGCTCTGCATCCCGTAACAGCATCACGCTTCGTTGATGAAAGAGCTTCCCCGCCTCGGTCAGCGTCAGGCGTCGGGTGGTTCGCAGCAACAGGGTGACGCCCAGCTCCTCTTCAAGCTGACGAATATGAAAGCTGACCACCGCTTTTGTCAGCCCCATCGCCTCCGCCGCCGCGGTGAAACTGCCGGTGTCCGCTACGGCGATAAACATCGCCGTACGCTGTAAATTAAGCATCGCTTGCCTGGTTAACTGTCAAAATAATGTTGACAGTATATCGTGCTTTGTCGCGTTTATCCGTAACGCGCGGGCCGATACGATACGCCACCTCACCGGAGGAACTTCCATGACGTATCGCAGCAAAATCGCCGTCGTCTTTCTGCTCGGCTTTTTCCTTGATTTGATAAACATGTTTATTGCCAGCGTCGCCTTTCCGGCGATGGCTCGCGCTTTCAATACCACACCTTCCGCGCTTGCCTGGGTAAGTAACGGATACATTGCCGGACTGACGTTAGTCATCCCTTTCAGCAGTATCCTGACGCGCCGCGTCGGGCCGAAACGCGTTATCCTGCTCTCACTGCTTCTCTTTAGCGCGGCCTCCGTTGCGGCGGGTCTCTCCTCTTCGCTGGAAAGTCTGATTGCCTGGCGAGTCGTACAGGGCGCCGGAGGCGGTTTACTGATCCCGGTTGGTCAGGCGCTGACCTGGCAACAGTTTAAGCCTCATGAGCGGGCCAGACTCTCCTCGGCGGTGATGCTGGTCGCGCTGCTTGCCCCCGCCTGCTCACCGGCTGTGGGCGGCATGCTGGTTCAGACATTCAGCTGGCGCTGGATATTTTTTGCCACCCTCCCCGTCGCCATTGTCACCTTTGCTTTGGCCTGCGCGTGGCTTAAAACAGAACCGTCGCCAATAAATACCACCAGGGCAGTAAACCTGTCTTTGCTGACGGATCCGCTGTTGCGCTTATCCATGCTTATCTATGTATGCGTACCCGGCATCTTTATTGGCGTGAACGTAACGGGCATGTATTACCTCCAGAGCGAGGCCAATATGACGCCCGCAGCAACGGGCATGCTTATGCTGCCGTGGTCTGTGGCTTCGTTTTTGGCTATCACCGCGACAGGACGCTATTTCAACCGTATCGGCCCCCGGCCGCTGGTGGTCATCGGTTGCCTTTTGCAGGCGACGGGCATTCTGCTTTTAGTTAACGTCGGCCCGGCAATGCTGCTACCTGCCGTTGCGTTTGCGCTGATGGGCGCGGGGGGAAGCCTTTGCAGCAGTACGGCTCAGAGCAGCGCGTTTTTGATGATGCGACCGGAAGATATGCCTGATGCCAGCGCGCTATGGAATCTGAATCGTCAGTTGAGCTTTTTTGCAGGCGCCCTGCTGCTGGCGCAGGCGCTGAGCTTCATGCAGGATTATCTCGCGCCGCTGGCCGCCTGGCACGGGATGTTTGTTTTTGCCGCAGTCATCACCCTGCTGCCCGTACTGTACGTCTACCGTCTTAACAACACGCAGTTACTTGCGCAACTGCAACAGGAGCAACCATGACCCATTTCGAACAAGAGATCCTCGACATTCACGTCGCCCTTGAAAACTGGTTAGGGGCAGGCGAAGGCGATCGGGACGCCCTGCTTGCCCGTTTCCGTCCGGATTTTCTGATGGTTCCCCCGAGTGGCAACCCTTTAGATCATCACGCGCTTGCCCAATTTTTATATGCGCAGCGGGGAACCCGCCCCGGGCTCAGGATCGACATTGATGCGTTAACAACGCTTCAGACATGGGACAACGGCGCGGTGCTCCATTACCGGGAGACGCAAACCCGGCCAGGCCAGCCCGTCAACGTGCGCTGGTCAACCGCGGTGCTTAATCAGGAAGGGGATAACATCACCTGGCGTTTGCTGCACGAAACGGCGCAGCCGTAAGGCATAAAAAAGGCCCGTCTCACGACGGGCCTTTTCTGACGAATGGTTGCTTACTCGCGGAACAGCGCTTCGATATTCAGACCTTGCCCTTGCAGGATTTCACGCAGGCGGCGTAGGCCTTCAACCTGAATCTGACGAACACGTTCACGGGTCAGGCCAATCTCACGGCCGACGTCTTCCAGTGTCGCAGCTTCATACCCCAGTAAACCGAAACGACGTGCCAGCACTTCACGCTGTTTGGCGTTCAGTTCGAACAGCCATTTGACGATGCTCTGTTTCATGTCATCGTCCTGCGTGGTGTCTTCCGGGCCGTTGTCTTTTTCATCGGCCAGGATGTCCAGCAGCGCTTTTTCAGAGTCGCCACCCAGCGGGGTGTCAACCGAGGTAATGCGCTCGTTGAGACGCAGCATACGGCTTACGTCATCAACCGGTTTGTCGAGTTGCTCTGCAATCTCTTCCGCACTTGGCTCGTGGTCCAGTTTATGGGACAACTCGCGCGCGGTACGCAGATAAACATTCAACTCTTTGACGATGTGGATCGGCAGTCGAATCGTACGGGTCTGGTTCATAATAGCCCGTTCGATGGTCTGACGAATCCACCAGGTCGCGTAGGTTGAGAAACGGAACCCGCGTTCCGGGTCAAACTTCTCAACTGCGCGGATGAGACCTAAGTTGCCCTCTTCAATCAGATCCAGCAGAGCCAGACCACGATTGCCGTAACGGCGGGCAATTTTCACGACCAGTCGCAGGTTACTTTCGATCATGCGACGACGCGAGGCAACATCACCACGCAAAGCACGACGTGCGAAATAGACTTCTTCTTCGGCCGTTAGCAGTGGGGAGTAACCAATCTCCCCAAGGTAAAGCTGAGTCGCGTCCAGCACACGCTGTGTGGCACCCTGCGATAACAGCTCTTCTTCAGCCAAATCGTTATCACTGGGTTCCTCTTCTACTAAGGCTTTTTCGTCAAAAGCCTCTGCTCCGTTCTCATCAAATTCCGCGTCTTCATTTAAATCATGAACTTTCAGCGTATTCTGACTCATAAGGTGGCTCCTACCCGTGATCCCTGGACGAGACACCCTGGCTGGCATGCCCCGTCAATTTATCGCTGCGGTAAATATTGCAGCGGGTTTACGGATTTCCCCTTGTAACGAATTTCAAAATGCAAGCGTGTAGAACTGGTTCCGGTGCTACCCATGGTAGCGATTTTTTGCCCCGCCTTAACTTCTTGTTGTTCCCGGACCAGCATAGTGTCGTTATGGGCGTAGGCACTCAGGTAATCATCATTATGTTTGATGATAATAAGATTACCGTAACCGCGCAGTGCGTTACCGGCATAGACAACGCGCCCGTCTGCGGTCGCGATGATTGCCTGTCCTTTACTGCCTGCGATATCGATCCCTTTGTTGCCCCCCTCAGAGGTAGCGAAGTTCTCGATAATCTTGCCGTCAGTTGGCCAGCGCCAGGTGGTGATTGACGAGCTGGCATTCTGACTGCTTGCAGTCGGTACAGTAGAGCTAACCACAGGTGCCGTAGTCGGTGCTGTGACAACAGTCGCAGTACCTTTATTATTCGGCAACATTTTGTTAGCACTCTGATCACCTGAATCCTCAGAATACGTAATTACAGGTTGTGAAGCAACCACCGTGGTGGTTTTTTGTGCAGGGGTAACGCTGTTATTTTGCGCAGTTACGTCGGCCGCTGAAACGGTGTTGCCTGGCGTAAGCGGTGTCCCCGTCGCGTTGCCAACCTGAAGTGTTTGCCCAACTTCCAGAGCGTACGGGGCCTGGACGTTGTTTCGCTGTGCCAGATCGCGGAAATCGTTCCCGGTGATCCAGGCAATATAGAACAGCGTATCGCCGCGCTTCACGGTATAGGTGCTCCCGCCGGTATAGCTACCTTTCGGAATGTTCCCATACTTGCGGTTATACACTATGCGGCCATTTTCGGTCTGAACAGGCTGATCCACTGGCTGAATCTGCGAAGGCTGCGTAACTGGACGCTGGACCGGCTGGATCTGCGGAGTTTGCTGCGCCGTGGACGTGCCCATTTTAGGCGGAGGGGTAATCAACATTCCGCTGGACGTGTTACCCGAGCCGCTGGTTCCATTGACGGAACTGACGGGCGCAGGTGCATTGTCAGAACTTGTACAGCCTGCCAGCCAGAGCGAAACCAGTGATAATGCCGCAACACGGCTGATGGTGAATTTTGGGCTTCCCGCGCTCATTTATCCCCCAGGAATGTGTTAACTACCAGTGACTTAAAAATAACCGTGATGGCACGAACCTATCGCGCCACACCATACGCTGAATTTGCCTTAATAACCCTGGAAAAATCCGAGTCTCAGGCCAGCTCGCCCTTAACCAGGGGCACAAAGCGCACGGCTTCCACGGTATCGATAATAAACTCGCCGCCGCGTCGACGAACGCGCTTTAAAAGCTGCTGTTCATCGCCAACGGGCAAAACCAGAATGCCGCCCTCGTCCAGCTGCGAGAGAAGTGCAGCGGGGATTTCAGGTGGCGCTGCCGTGACTATGATGGCGTCAAACGGGGCGCGAGCCTGCCAACCCTGCCATCCATCGCCGTGGCGTGTCGATACATTATGTAAATCAAGCTGTTTCAGGCGACGGCGCGCCTGCCACTGCAAGCCTTTAATCCGTTCCACGGAACAGACATGGTGCACAAGGTGGGCCAGGATCGCGGTCTGATACCCTGAACCGGTGCCAATTTCCAGCACCCGGGAGTCTGGCGTTAACTCCAGAAGCTCCGTCATACGCGCCACCATGTAAGGCTGCGAAATCGTCTGGCCTTGCCCGATGGGCAGCGCCACGTTTTCCCACGCTTTGTGTTCAAACGCCTCATCTACAAACTTCTCACGGGGAACCTGGGCAAGCGCATCCAGCACCTGCTCGTTGGCGATCCCCTGTGCGCGTAATTGTTCCAGAAGAGTTTGTACACGTTTACTTACCATTGCGCGTTCACTCCGACCCGATCTAACCAGTCCGACACCACATCATGCGCGCTATAAGCGGTTAAATCTACGTGCAACGGCGTAACGGAAACGTAACCCTCATCCACCGCAGCGAAGTCGGTGTCTGGCCCGGCATCGCATTTATCTCCCGGCGGACCGATCCAGTACAGGGTATTGCCGCGCGGATCCTGCTGGGGAATAACCTGATCGGCCGGATGGCGACTGCCGCAGCGCGTCACGCGGATCCCTTTGATCTCGTCCAGCGGGAGATCCGGCACGTTAATATTGAGGATACGTCCGGTACGCAGCGGCTCGCGGCCAAGCGCACGGAGAATGGAGCAGGTCACCGCAGCGGCAGTGTCATAGTGGGTGTGGCCGTTTAGCGAGACCGCCAGCGCCGGGAAACCCAGGTGACGCCCCTCCATCGCCGCGGCCACGGTGCCGGAGTAAATCACATCATCGCCAAGATTTGGCCCGGCATTGATGCCGGAGACCACAACATCCGGCCGCGGGCGCATCAGCGCATTTACGCCCAGAAACACGCAGTCGGTCGGCGTCCCCATCTGGACGGCAATATCGCCATTCTCAAAGGTAAAGGTGCGAAGTGAAGACTCCAGCGTCAATGAGTTAGACGCGCCACTGCGGTTACGATCGGGAGCCACGACCTGCACATCCGCAAATTCGCGGAGGTGTTTCGCCAGCGTCTGAATACCTGGCGCATGGATCCCGTCATCGTTACTCAGCAATATTCGCATAATCACCCGACGTGTTGATAAGTTCCCTGACAACACTGGTGGCAAAGCTACCTGCCGGCAGCCAGAAGCGTAACTCGACGGTTACGTCATCCCACCAGTTCCAGCTCAACTGTTGCGGGTAGAGGAGCATCGCACGGCGTGCCGCCTCGACCTTTTCCCGCACCAGCAATGATTGTAATTCTGGCGCATCCGCCACCGCTGACTGCTCAGCGGCCAGCGCCTCGCCCTGGGTTCCCCAGTCGCCTGAGCCCGGCAAGGCGGCGGTAATCATCAGCGCTTTAGCGTCCACGCGCGACTGGGCATCGGCCATCTCTTCGGCCGTTGCCACAAACCAGCTTCCGCGTCCCGCTAATTGTAGCGCATCGCCGACAACAACTTGATTCGCGTCCGGTTTTTTCAGCCGTTCGCTCACAATCTGATTAAACAACGCACTGCGGGCCGCCGACAACCAAAAACTGCGTTTATTCCTGTCGCGCACCGGCGCACTACTTTGCGCCCAGCGCAGCGCGCCCATAAGGTTGCTGCCACCAATGCCAAAGCGCTGTGCGCCGAAATAGTTTGGCACGCCGCGTTCGGTAATGGCCTTCAGGCGTTTTTCGACGTCATCGCGGTCGGTCACTTCACGCAGCACCAGGGTGAAATCGTTGCCTTTCAACGCTCCCGGACGCAATTTGCGTTTATGGCGGGCGTACTCCAGTACCTTACAGCCCTCAAGCTCAAATTTGCTTAAATCGGGCATGGCATTGCCGGGCACGCGGGCGCAAAGCCACTGTTCGGTCACGGCATGTTTATCTTTTTGACCGGCAAAGCTCACTTCGCGGGCGTGGATTTTGAGGAATTTTGCCAGCGCGTCCGCCACGAAGCGGGTGTTGCAGCCGTTTTTCAGAATGCGCACCAGGATGTGCTCGCCTTCGCCGTCCGGCTCAAAACCCAGATCTTCCACTACCACGAAATCTTCAGGGTTGGCTTTCAGCAGTCCCTTGCCCTGCGGTTTACCGTGCAGATACGTCAGGTTGTCGAAATCCGTCATTTGGCCGCCTTCACCAGCAGCGCTACGGCTTCACAGGCAATGCCTTCGCCACGACCGGTAAAGCCCAGCTTCTCCGTGGTGGTCGCTTTGACATTGACGTCGTCCATATGGCAGCCCAGATCTTCAGCGATAAACACGCGCATCTGAGGGATGTGCGGCAGCATCTTCGGTGCCTGAGCAATGATCGTCACATCAACGTTGCCGAGGGTGTAGCCTTTGGCCTGAATACGACGCCAGGCTTCGCGCAGCAGTTCGCGGCTGTCTGCGCCTTTAAAAGCAGGATCGGTGTCCGGGAACAGTTTGCCAATGTCGCCCAGCGCGGCGGCACCCAGCAGCGCGTCGGTCAGCGCATGCAGCGCCACGTCGCCATCAGAATGCGCCAGCAGACCTTTTTCGTAAGGAATGCGCACGCCGCCAATGATAATTGGGCCAACGCCGCCAAAGGCGTGTACATCAAAACCGTGTCCAATACGCATTATGCCTTCTCCTGAGGGGTCGTACGGGTAAGATAAAATTCCGCGAGCTGTAAGTCTTCCGGGCGCGTCACTTTTATATTATCAGCGCGCCCTTCAACAAGCGTTGGGTGAAAACCGCAATACTCCAGCGCCGAGGCTTCGTCCGTAATGGTCGCACCTTCTTTAAGCGCACGCGTTAAGCAGTCGTGGAGTAATTCGCGGGGAAAAAATTGTGGCGTCAGCGCGTGCCAGAGATCGACGCGCTCGACGGTGTGGGCAATCGCCGGTTTACCCGGTTCGGCACGCTTCATGGTGTCACGCACCGGGGCGGCCAGAATGCCGCCCACGTTACTGGTTTCACTCAGGGCCAGCAGACGTGACAAATCGTCGTGATGCAGACAGGGACGCGCGGCATCGTGCACCAGCACCCACTGCGCGTTCCCGGCAGCCTGAATGCCCGCCAGAACAGAGTCGGCCCGCTCGGCGCCGCCGTCAACAACGGTAATCTGAGGATGATTTGCCAGCGGGAGCTGTGCAAAACGCGCATCGCCGGGGCTGATGGCAATAACCACGCGTTTCACCCGGGCATGCGCCAGCAGCGCTGCCACGGCGTGCTCGAGGATCGTTTTATCGCCAATTGAGAGGTACTGCTTAGGACATTCTGTCTGCATGCGCCGGCCAAAACCTGCGGCCGGCACCACGGCACAGACGTCCGAAAAAGTTGCTGCCATGTCGTAATCCTGGGCCTGATTATCGATTGTTTTGTGCGGAGCCCTGATTGCGTTTAGACGCATCCGGAACCAGGCGATAAAACGTTTCGCCCGGCTTAGTCATACTGAGTTCATTGCGTGCGCGTTCCTCAATCGCCTCCTGGCCGCCATTGAGGTCATCAATTTCAGCAAAAAGTTGATCGTTACGCGCTTTAAGTTTGGCGTTTGTAGCCTGCTGTGCCGCGACGTCATCGCTTACCCGGCTGTAGTCGTGCAGTCCGTTTTTGCCGAACCACAGCGAATATTGCAGCCAGACCAGCAAAGCCAGCAACAGCAGCGTTAGTTTACCCATCCTGCCCCCTGAAAAAACGGCATCATCATCCCATAACTTTCCGCTGGACTCTACTGCGGGGTTTTAATTATGCCGTAAGTTAGCCCATCAGCCATAAAAACAGCAGGCCAAAGATGACCACAACGGTGGCGATAGTGATGAGCGTACTATACAGGAGCTTGCCGTTGAAAAGGGAGTGCAGCGCCACGCCCACAACCACCGCAACGGGCATCAGCGCCAGAAAGAAAGGCCAGGTATAGAGGAAGAAAAAGAGGGTGTTACCACCGTAGATCAAAAACGGGATACCCAGCGCCAGTAGCCACGATACGAAGCCGACTATCGCCCCAGGGAAGGACCAGGTCGTTTCGTCGTCGGTCGTTAACGGTTCCGACCCGGTGGTAATCATGTAGTTTTCACTGTTGCGCATAGCTAATCCTGTGACCGTGACTCATCGCTCGGGAAGACAGCTCCCGAACGATACCGTCTCAGGATCTGATAATATCGTCCCGTCTGAGCAGGTCTAATAATTGGCTTACTAAATTTGTTACCAATTGTTGACCTTCCAGATGAATCTCAGGGGATTCAGGCGCTTCGTAAACCGAGTCAATGCCGGTGAAGTTTCGCAGCTCTCCCGCGCGGGCTTTTTTATACAGCCCTTTCGGATCGCGCGCTTCGCAGATTGCCAGCGGCGTATCCACAAACACTTCAATAAAGCGATTCTGCCCCACGCGCTCGCGCACCATCTGACGTTCGGCGCGGTGCGGTGAGATAAACGCCGTCAGCACCACGAGCCCGGCATCCGCCATCAGGCTGGCGACTTCGCCCACCCGACGAATGTTCTCTTTACGATCTTCATCGCTGAACCCTAAATCGCTGCACAGGCCGTGACGCACGTTGTCGCCGTCCAGCAGGTAGGTGCTCACCCCCTGCTGATGCAGCGCCTCTTCCAGTGCGCCTGCCAGCGTGGATTTACCGGAGCCAGACAGCCCGGTAAACCACAGCACAACCCCACGGTGACCGTGGAGATGTTCGCGCTGGGCGACGGTGACCGGATGAGGATGCCAGACGACGTTCTCATCATGGGCAGCCATTACTTGCCTCCCAGCAGATCGCGTGCGCCCCAGTGCGGGAAGTGCTTACGCACCAGCGCGTTAAGCTCCAGCTCAAACGCGCTGAACTCAGAGGCCACGGCAGCCTGCGCGTTTGGCTCGCGCACCATCCCGGCACCGACGGTGACGTTGGTCAGGCGGTCGATGAAGATCAGCCCGCCCGTCACCGGATTCTGCTGATACGGATCCAGCACCAGCGGCTCGTCGAAGGTCATATCCACCAGACCGATGCCGTTCAGCGGCAGCTCGCTCACGTCACGGTGGGTCAGGTTGTTGATGTCCACCTGGAACTGAATGCCGTCCACGCGGGCGCGGGTTTTCTTGCCGGCGATTTTAATGTCATAGCTCTGGCCTGCGGTCAGCGGCTGTTCCGCCATCCACACCACGTCCACGGAGGCGCCCTGCACCGCCGCCAGCGTTTCCTGCGCATCGACCAGCAGGTCGCCGCGGCTGATATCAATTTCGTCTTTCAGTACCAGGGTTACCGCTTCTCCTGCCCCGGCTTCGTTCAGATCGCCATCAAAGGTGACGATTCGGGCGATGGTCGATTCCACGCCGGACGGCAGCACCTTCACGCGCTGGCCCACCTTCACGGAGCCTGAAGCGAGAGTACCGGAGAAGCCGCGGAAATCGAGGTTCGGACGGTTCACGTACTGCACCGGGAAGCGCATCGGCTGGGTATCGACCACGCGCTGTATTTCAACGGTTTCCAGCACTTCCAGCAGCGTCGGGCCGCTGTACCACGGCATGTTCGCGCTCTGAGAGGCGACGTTATCCCCTTCCAGCGCCGACAGCGGCACAAAGCGAATATCCAGGTTGCCCGGCAGCTGTTCGGCAAAGGTCAGGTAGCTCTGGCGGATCTCGTCGAAACGCGCTTCGCTGTAGTCCACCAGATCCATTTTGTTCACCGCCACCACCAGGTGTTTGATCCCCAGCAGCGTAGAGATAAAGCTGTGACGACGAGTCTGATCCAGCACGCCTTTACGGGCGTCGATCAGCAGGATCGCCAGGTCACAGGTGGACGCGCCGGTCGCCATATTACGGGTGTACTGCTCGTGCCCCGGGGTGTCGGCGATAATAAATTTGCGCTTTTCGGTAGAGAAATAGCGATAGGCAACATCAATGGTAATGCCCTGCTCGCGCTCCGCCTGCAAGCCGTCCACCAGCAGCGCCAGGTCGAGTTTTTCGCCCTGGGTGCCGTGGCGTTTACTGTCATTGTGCAGGGAAGAGAGCTGGTCTTCGTAGATCTGGCGCGTGTCGTGCAGCAGACGACCAATCAGGGTACTTTTCCCGTCATCGACGCTGCCGCAGGTCAGGAAACGCAGCAGACTTTTGTACTGTTGGGCGTGCAGATAAGCTTCTACGCCGCCTTCATCGGCAATTTGTTGGGCAATAGTCGTATTCATGGCGGCTCCTTAGAAATAACCCTGACGTTTCTTCAGCTCCATGGAGCCTGCCTGGTCGCGGTCAATCACGCGGCCCTGTCGCTCACTGGTGGTCGACACCAGCATCTCCTCGATGATCTCCGGCAGCGTCTGCGCACTGGATTCCACCGCGCCGGTCAATGGCCAGCAGCCGAGAGTACGGAAACGGACCATCTGTTTCTTGATCACTTCGCCCGGCTGTAAATCAATGCGATCGTCGTCGATCATCATCAGCATGCCGTCGCGCTCCAGCACCGGGCGCTCGGCCGCCAGATACAGCGGAACGATCTCAATATTTTCCAGATAGATGTACTGCCAGATATCCAGCTCGGTCCAGTTAGAGAGCGGGAAGACGCGAATGCTTTCGCCCTTGTTGATCTGGCCGTTGTAGTTGTGCCACAGCTCCGGACGCTGGTTTTTCGGGTCCCAGCGGTGGAAGCGGTCGCGGAAGGAGTAGATACGCTCTTTGGCGCGGGATTTCTCTTCGTCACGGCGCGCGCCGCCGAAGGCCGCATCAAAACCGTATTTATTCAGCGCCTGCTTCAGCCCTTCGGTTTTCATGATGTCGGTATGCTTGGCGCTGCCGTGCACGAACGGGTTGATGCCCATCGCCACCCCTTCCGGGTTTTTGTGCACCAGCAGCTCGCAGCCGTAGGCTTTGGCGGTACGGTCACGAAACTCGTACATCTCGCGGAATTTCCAGCCGGTATCCACGTGCAGCAGCGGGAACGGCAGCGTACCCGGATAAAACGCTTTACGCGCCAGGTGCAGCATGACGCTGGAATCTTTACCGATGGAGTACATCATCACCGGGTTAGAAAACTCGGCGGCCACTTCGCGGATAATGTGGATACTTTCCGCTTCGAGCTGCCGCAGGTGAGTAAGTCGTTTTTGGTCCATAACCGTTCCTTAAGCCAAATTTATAACAGAAGCGCCAAAGCCTTCTGTGTCGGTTGTGTGTTGGAACCAGGCGAGCGTGCTGTGCAGCTGCACCACTTCTCCCACCACGATCAGGGCGGGCATTGGGGCGTCTTTCGCCAGGGTTGCAAGGTCTTGTAAGGTGCCGATGGCGACATGCTGATCGACGCGTGTCCCGCGGGAGATCACCGCTACCGGCGTCGTCGCATCGCGACCGTGCTGAATAAGCTGTTCGCTGATGTCTGCCGCTTTCATCGTGCCCATATAAATCGCCAGTGTTTGTCGGCTTTGGGCGAGATGTGACCAGTCAAACGGCGTGCTGTCGGCTTTATAGTGGCCGGTCACAAAGGTCACGCTCTGGGCGTAATCGCGATGGGTCAGCGGAATACCGGCGTAGGCCGTGACGGCAGACGCCGCCGTAATGCCGGGGACCACCTGGAACGGGACGCCCGCTTCGGCTGCCGCCTGCAACTCCTCGCCACCACGACCGAAGATAAACGGGTCGCCCCCTTTCAGGCGCACCACGGTCTTGCCCGCTTTCGCGGCGGCAATCAGCATCTGGTTGGTGTCGTGCTGGGGCACGGAGTGCTCGCCGGCACGTTTGCCGACGCAAATTTGTTCTGCGTCACGGCGGATCAGCTCGCGAATACCGTCGGTGACCAGGTGGTCGTAGAACACGACATCCGCATCCTGAAGAACCTGGAGGCCACGCAGCGTGAGCAGCCCGGCATCGCCCGGCCCGGCGCCCACCAGAATGATCTCCCCGCCCGTACTGCCGGGGTTATCCAGTTCGTCTTCGAGGATTTGTTGCGCCGCCGTCTCGTTACCGGCCTGCATCAGGCTGGCAAAGCGGCCGCGAAACACACGCTCCCAGAAGCGACGGCGTTCCGTCACGCTGGTCAGACGCGTTTTCAGGTGGTTGCGCCAGTAGCTGGCCTTCTCCGCCATGCGTCCGAGGCTGGTCGGCAGCAGCGCTTCGATTTTTTCCCGCAGCACGCGCGCCAGCACCGGGGCGGTGCCGCCGGAGGAGATCGCCACCAGCAACGGCGAGCGGTCGACAATCGACGGGAAGATAAATGAACATAACGGCTGGTCGTCTACCACGTTCACCAGACGGTGACGGGCCTGGGCTGCGTCGGAGATGCGGCGGTTGAGCGCCCGATCTTCGGTTGCCGCAATCACCAGCACCACGCTGTCGATCTGAGACTCTTCAAAATCCGCCTCTGCAACGATCTGCACCTGCGCCCCGGCGCGTTGCAGGAAGGCGATTTTGCGATCGGCAATTTCACCCGTCCCGACAACCAGTACCGGTCGGTCTTTTAAGGCAGCAAAAAGGGGGAGATAGTCCACAGGCAACAACTCACTAACAACCACGAATAAAGGGACTATAGGGGGCGGCTTAGATCGAATGAAATTACGAATTGGAATGAGTAGTTACTCAATGGAATAACGCCGTGGAAAAGCAAATATCAAAAAGTGCTTAACACGCGAAATTTCGGGTATTTAAGAGCAATTCAAATTGTGTCTACCCGATCACAGTTTCATACTATGCGGGTTAAAATTTTGCTCTGTTTTTAAGGACTCACTATGTTTTCCGCAATGCGCCACCGATTCGTTGCCCTGGCGCTCGGCGTTTGCTTTATCCTTCCGGCTCAGGCAAAAAATCAATCTTACGGTGAAATAGCCAGTATGCAGGCGCGGCATATTGCGACGGTCTTTCCGGGCCGCATGACCGGAACCCCAGCCGAGATGCTCTCGGCAGACTATATCCGTCAGCAGTTTGCGGATATGGGCTATGAGAGCGACATTCGCGCTTTCCACAGCCGCTACATCTATACCACACGCAATAAAACGCAGAACTGGCATAACGTAACCGGCAGCACGGTTATTGCGGCGCACGAAGGAAAGGCGGCTGAGCAGATTATTATTATGGCGCACCTTGATACCTACACGCCGTTGAGCGACGCCGATGTCGATAATAACCTCGGCGGGCTGACGCTTCAGGGACTGGATGATAATGCGGCGGGGCTGGGCGTGATGCTTGAACTGGCCGAACGCCTGAAGAATATTCCGACGAAATACAGCATTCGCTTTGTTGCGACCAGCGGCGAAGAAGAAGGAAAACTCGGCGCTGAGAATCTCCTTAAGCGCATGAGCGCTGAGGAGAAGAAAAATACGTTGCTGGTGATTAACCTCGATAATCTGATCGTGGGGGATAAGCTCTATTTTAATAGTGGACAGAGCACGCCGAGCAGCGTACGTAAACTCACCCGCGACCGCGCGCTGGCGCTTGCCCGCACGCATGGTGTCTATGCCGCGACAAATCCGGGCGGTAACCCGCAGTATCCTAAAGGCACAGGCTGCTGTAATGACGGTGAAGTGTTTGATAAGGCGGGCATTCCGGTGCTGTACGTCGAGGCAACGAACTGGGCGCTGGGCAAAAAAGATGGCTATCAGCAGCGCAGCAAATCGAAAGCGTTCCCGGACGGGACCAGCTGGCATGATGTGCGGCTGGATAATCAGCAGCACATTGATAAAGCGCTGCCGCAGCGGATTGAGCACCGCAGCCGGGATGTCGTGAAGGTGATGCTGCCGCTGGTGAAGGAGCTGGCGAAAGCGGGGAAAGCCTGAGGCCGTTAAGCATAGTGCGGCCTTATGCCCTCACCCCAACCCTCTCCCACGGGGAGAGGGTTCCCCACAAAATAATGCCTGCACAGACGGCCCCCTCTCCCTTGAGGGAGAGGGCTGGGGTGAGGGGGAACATACGGCTCTGGTGGTCATTCCGTTCACTTT
>NZ_JBMKHP010000017.1:0-95414 GCF_049238705.1 Enterobacter cloacae complex sp. IR5403
TAGGGAACTGCCAGGCATCAAACAAGTGAAGAGGCCATCCGCAAGGATGGCCTTTTTGCGTTTATTTGCTGAAAAACGGCAGGCCGGGTAAGGCGAAGCCGTCACCCTGCAACTCAGACTGCACTCCACGCCAAAATAAACTCTGCAATCCCCTCCACATTATTCAAATCCAGAACCGGTACTTCCAGCGTCAACGCAACGTCACTGGCCACGGCAATCACATGTTCATCCAGCGTTAACTCACTTACGTCATGTCCGGCATCGCTTCTGAATAGCAGGATCTTCGCAACAGCCTCATGCTTAAACCCCTCAACCAGCACCAGATCCAGCGTGGAGTGATCCATCCGGCTGACAAGATAAGCGAGATCCAGCGGTGCTTCATCCGGTGTTTCTGTCATTAACGCCCAGCGCTGGTTACTCGCCACCATCGTTTGTGCAGCGCCAGCCTTACGCAGCTCATAGCTATCTTTCCCCGGCTTATCGACATCCATATTATGGTGCGTATGCTTAATCAATCCGGGCCGAATGCCTTTAGCGCAAAGTGCAGGTATCAGTTTTTTTAGCAGCGTAGTCTTCCCGGTGCCACTCCAGGCTGAGATCGCTAATACGGGTATCATTTCTTCTCCTGCATCATCTGCAAATCTTCCGTCGTGTTTACATTCACAAACGCCGATTTCATGTCGCTGAAATCAACGGAATGCCCTCCTGACCGGCGCATAAATACCATGACGCGTCGCTCTCCTGCGGCCAGGTAATCTTCCAGCGCGGATATTAACGAGCGATTGATCAATGCGATAGTCGGATGGTCGCGTTCACCGTCGTGTACCCAGACGACGGGAGCATCACCGCGCCGCTGCACCAGACGTTCAACCAGACAGGACGGGATGAAGGGCGTATCACAGGAACAAAAGAGAAACCACTCTCCGTACGACTGCTGCATAACGGAAAGCATTCCCGCCAGCGGACCGGGGTAGTCCACCAGGTTATCCTGATAAACCGGATACCCGCTGCGCTGATAAATATCAACATGTCGGTTAGCGCTGATCGCTATCGACGACACCTGATCTGCAAGCGTATCAGCAACATGCTGCCATAATGGAGTGTTGTTCAGGAGCTGAAGCCCCTTATCCTTTCCGCCCATTCGCATTGCCCTGCCCCCGGCCAGAACAACTCCGATGATTTCCTGGCATTGATTCACGAATATCGCCTCTTTTATTGTGGGATTGACCCTGCTAACGTGTCTCTCTAAATGAAAGGAGCACTACCATGAAATGTAAACGTCTTAATGAAGTCATTGAGCTTCTCCAGCCGGCCTGGCAAAAAGAGCCAGAGCTGAATCTGATGCAATTTTTACAGAAACTGGCGAAAGAGTCAGGTTTTGATGGCGAACTGGCAGACCTTTCTGACGACATCCTGATCTACCACCTGAAAATGCGTGACTCGGCTAAAGATGCTGTTATTCCTGGCATTCAGAAAGATTATGAAGAGGATTTTAAAACCGCATTACTGCGTGCCCGAGGCGTAATTAAAGAGTAAAAGCTTGTAAGCGGAGCCACCGAAATCGCCACAAGATGATATCCTGAATCATTCGTATAATTTCCGGATGATCGGATGAACGACCAGGCTTTTACTTTCCAGACACTACACCCGGATACCATAATGGATGCGCTGTTCGAACAGGGTATTCGGGTGGATTCCGGGTTAACCCCTTTAAACAGCTACGAAAACCGTGTCTACCAATTTCAGGACGAAGAGCGCCAGCGCTTTGTCGTAAAGTTTTACCGTCCACAGCGCTGGTCCGCAGAACAAATTCAGGAAGAGCATCAGTTTGCCCACGATCTGCTGGATGACGATGTTCCCGTTGCGGCACCGCTCAAATTCAATAACCAAACGCTGCTGACCCATCAGGGCTTTTACTACGCGGTATTTCCGAGCCTGGGCGGAAGACAGTTTGAGGCAGATAATATCGATCAGATGGAATGGGTTGCCCGCTATCTGGGGCGCATTCATCAGACGGGACGTAAAAAACCGTTTGTTGCCCGTCCGACGATTGGTGTTCAGGAATATCTTGTTGAGCCGCGACAGGTATTCGAAACATCGGCGCTGATCCCGAATGCGCTAAAGGATAATTTCCTCACGGCGACCGATAAGCTTATTGATGCTGTAAAAGCCTGCTGGCGGGATGATATTACTACTCTGCGCCTGCACGGTGACTGCCACGCCGGGAATATTCTCTGGCGTGATGGGCCGCTATTTGTCGATCTTGATGACGCACGTATGGGACCCGCTGTGCAGGATCTGTGGATGCTGCTCAACGGTGATAAAGCCGAGCAGCGCATGCAGCTTGAGACCATAATTGAAGCTTATGAAGAATTTAGCCCCTTTAATTCAGACGAAATTGCCTTGATAGAGCCTTTACGTGCGATGCGATTTGTTTATTATCTCGCGTGGTTAATCAGGCGTTGGGAAGACCCGGCTTTTCCCCGAAATTTCCCCTGGCTTCCCGGGGAGGATTACTGGCGCAACCAGATATCCACATTTACCGAGCAGGTTAAGGTTCTACAGGAACCCCCTCTGCAATTAACGCCGATGTATTAATTGGACACACCCAGGAGAGAGTTGATCATGAAAAAAATTTGGCTGGCGCTGGCTGGTATGATTCTGGCATTTAGCGCAACTGCTGCGCAGTTTACCGACGGCAAGCAGTACATAACGCTGGACAAGCCTGTTGCTGGCGAGCCTCAGGTGCTGGAGTTCTTCTCCTTCTACTGCCCGCACTGCTACGAGTTTGAGCAGGTACTTCATGTTTCTGACAACGTGAAGAAAAAGCTGCCGGAAGGCACCAAAATGACGAAATACCACGTTGAGTTCCTTGGCCCACTGGGTAAAGACCTGACTCAGGCATGGGCGGTCGCGATTGCGCTGGGTGTGGAAGATAAGATCACCGCGCCTATGTTTGAAGCCGTACAGAAAACCCAGACCGTACAAACTACGGCAGATATCCGTAAAGTATTCGTGGATGCCGGTGTGAAAGGTGAAGACTACGACGCTGCCTGGAACAGTTTCGTGGTGAAATCTCTCGTGGCACAGCAGGAAAAAGCTGCCGCTGACCTCCAGTTGCAGGGCGTGCCGGCGATGTATGTTAACGGCAAATACCAGGTGAATATGCGTGGTATGGACACGACCAGCATGGATATCTTCGTACAACAGTACGCTGATACCGTGAAATACCTGGTTGAGAAAAAGTAACAACCACAAAGAAAAACGCCGGTCACTGACCGGCGTTTTTGTATGAAGATTTAATCTTCGCTATCTGCTTGTCTTTCTCTTTCCAGAGTGTATTAAGCCAAAGCTGGAAACGACGTTTGAAGTTTTTATCGTTGACGTAATCCCCGTGCAGTTCAGTATTGACGGGCACCAGATCAACGCGGACAACGATACGCGTCAGCCTGCCGCTGAGCATATCGTAGAACGGCGTCCTGTCGTTTTCCGGATAGCAGAGCGTTACGTTCAACAATTTATCGAACTGCTCACCCAGCACGTTGAGCGCCATTGCGATACCCGCAGCCTTTGGCGGCAACAGGTTCTGATAATGAGAGCGAGTTTGCTGGCGCTTCTCTTCGGTAAAGCGCGATCCTTCGACGAAGTTAACAATGGTGGTGGGATGCGCGCGAAACTTCTCGCAAGAACGGCGCGTGGTTTCCACGTCCTTACCGCGGCGTTCCGGATGACGAATCAAATAGCTGCGTGAATAGCGTTTCATAAACGGCATATCCAGCGCCCAGCAGGCCAGACCAATGAAAGGCACCCAGGCCAGCTGCTGTTTCAGAAAGTATTTGTTCATCGGAATGTGTTTGCGAAACAGTACGCACAATACAACGATGTCGGCCCAGCTGTGGTGATTACAGATCAGCAGATACCAGTTCTTTTTGTTCAGCTTCTCCAGACCCTGAACGTCCCACTTCAGCCAGGGGTTCAGATGCAACAGGATCGCCAGGCCTTCACACCAGCAGTACATCATAAAATTACAAAAAGCAGACACCGCGCGCCATACCGGAGGGACAGGCAGCAGGAGCTTAATTATTCCGGCAACGATGATTGGCACAGAACAGGCGATGGTAACCAGAATAGTTAAAATGACGCTTAACAATAATGTTATCGCAGCGAGTATTCTCGACATGATGAATTTTTTCAGATAGTTAGCTGTAATTGAGCAGCCGGCTATCCGGTGCTGGGCGCCGATCTTATCAGAAATTCGCTCAGACCAGGGCGCTTTCACACCAGGAGGCCGCGGCTTTTCCTGCCAGGCCGCGAATTTTTCCCTATAGACAGGGTGCTTAAGTCTTATATCCACATAGACGAAATAATCATCAGTGAGGCGCGATCTTAATTGATCTCGTGTTAATGGTTTGATTTAACTAGATAAATAAGTTTTTAGTATCACTTTTATAAAGCTGTTATTCACCTGCATTAAAAATATGCACAAACTTATCCACAGTTTTGTTTTGCGAGCGATCTTCACGATCGCAAAATCTTTTTCTGTATAAAGCGCTAAAACCTGATGTTTTCATCCTTCTGTGGCATCCTTTACCCATAAATTCATAAAAGGCACGGACATTATGGTTCAGATCCCAGAAAACCCACTTATACTCGTCGATGGCTCTTCTTACCTGTATCGGGCGTATCATGCGTTTCCTCCTCTGACCAACAGCGCAGGGGAACCTACCGGCGCAATGTACGGCGTGCTGAATATGCTGCGCAGCCTGATTCTGCAATACCATCCAACCCATGCGGCCGTGGTGTTTGATGCGAAGGGTAAAACCTTCCGCGATGAATTATTTGAGCATTACAAATCTCACCGTCCCCCTATGCCTGACGATCTGCGCGCGCAGATTGAACCGCTGCACGCTATGGTGAAAGCGATGGGGCTGCCACTGCTGGCGGTCTCAGGCGTTGAAGCTGACGACGTAATTGGTACCCTGGCGCGCGAAGCGGAAAAAGCAGGCCGCCCGGTTCTGATCAGTACCGGTGATAAAGATATGGCGCAGCTGGTAACGCCAGGGATCACGCTGATCAACACCATGACCAACACCATTCTTGGCCCGGAAGAAGTGGTCGCCAAATATGGCGTGCCGCCAGAGCTCATTATTGATTTCCTCGCCCTGATGGGCGATTCCTCGGATAACATTCCTGGCGTACCGGGCGTGGGTGAAAAAACAGCTCAGGCGCTGCTGCAAGGGCTGGGCGGGCTGGATACGCTGTATGCAGAGTCCGACAAAATTGCCGGTCTTACCTTCCGTGGCGCAAAAACCATGGCCGGAAAGCTTGCCGATAACAAAGAGGTGGCTTATCTCTCCTATCAGTTAGCTACCATCAAAACTGACGTAGAGCTGGAGCTTACCTGCGAGCAGCTGGAAGTGCAGGAACCCGCCGCCGACGAACTGCTTGGCCTGTTCAGAAAATACGAATTTAAACGCTGGACCGCGGATGTTGAAGCCGGGAAATGGCTTCAGGCGAAAGGGGCTAAACCTGCGGCGAAGCCGAAAGAGACCATCGTTGTCGATGCCGAAGAGCAGGCAGAAGAAGAGGCGGTAGCGCTCTCCTTCGACAACTATGAAACCATCCTTGAAGAGTCACGGCTCGTCGCCTGGATTGAAAAGCTAAAAAAAGCGCCAGTATTTGCTTTCGATACCGAAACGGACAGCCTCGATAACATTACGGCTAATATGGTGGGCCTGTCATTCGCGACGGAGCCGGGTATTGCCGCCTATGTTCCGGTGGCTCACGACTATCTGGATGCGCCGGAGCAAATCTCCCGCGAGCGCGCCTTAGAACTGCTAAAGCCGATTCTGGAAGACGAGAAAGCGCTGAAGGTCGGGCAAAACCTGAAGTATGACCGCGGTATTCTGCAAAACTACGGCATTGAGCTGCGTGGTATCGCTTTTGATACCATGCTGGAATCTTACATTCTGGACAGCGTGGCGGGCCGCCATGATATGGATTCCTTATCCGATCGTTGGCTGAAACACAAAACCATCACCTTTGAAGAAATTGCCGGTAAGGGCAAAAATCAGCTGACTTTTAACCAGATCGCGCTGGAAGAAGCAGGCCGCTACGCCGCGGAAGACGCTGACGTCACGCTACAGCTGCATCTCAAAATGTGGCCGAAATTGCAGAAGCACGAAGGGCCGCTGAATGTGTTCCAGAACATTGAGATGCCGCTGGTGCCTGTGCTGTCTCGTATTGAGCGTAACGGCGTTAAAATCGACCCAACGGTGCTGCATAACCACTCTGGTGAGCTGGCGCAGCGCCTGACCGAGCTTGAACAGAAAGCGCATGAACTTGCTGGCGAGGCATTTAACCTGTCGTCACCGAAACAGCTGCAAACCATCCTGTTTGAAAAACAGGGTATCAAGCCGCTGAAGAAAACCCCGGGCGGCGCCCCTTCAACGTCTGAAGAGGTGCTGGAAGAGCTGGCGCTGGACTATCCGCTGCCAAAAGTTATTCTGCAATACCGCGGTCTGGCTAAGCTGAAATCGACCTATACCGACAAACTGCCGTTGATGATTAACCCGAAAACGGGCCGCGTGCACACCTCCTATCATCAGGCTGTGGCGGCGACCGGGCGACTTTCGTCAACCGATCCCAACCTTCAGAACATTCCGGTGCGTAATGAAGAGGGCCGTCGTATTCGCCAGGCTTTCATTGCGCCAGAGGATTATCTGATTGTCTCCGCAGACTACTCGCAAATCGAACTGCGTATTATGGCGCACCTGTCACGCGACAAAGGCCTGCTGACGGCCTTTGCCGAAGGCAAGGACATCCACCGGGCAACCGCTGCCGAAGTGTTTGGGCTGCCGCTGGAGAACGTAACAAACGAGCAGCGTCGTAGCGCAAAAGCGATCAACTTCGGTTTGATTTACGGCATGAGTGCCTTTGGTCTTTCACGCCAGCTCAATATTCCGCGTAAAGAGTCGCAGAAGTATATGGATCTCTACTTCGAGCGGTATCCGGGCGTGCTGGAATATATGGAACGTACCCGCGCGCAGGCGAAAGAGAAAGGCTACGTTGAAACGCTGGATGGGCGTCGTCTCTACCTTCCGGATATCAAATCCAGCAACGCCGCGCGTCGCGCGGGTGCTGAACGTGCTGCGATCAACGCCCCCATGCAGGGCACTGCGGCGGACATCATTAAACGCGCAATGATCGCCGTCGATGCCTGGCTCGAAAAAGAGAAGCCGCGCGTGAAAATGATCATGCAGGTACACGATGAACTGGTCTTTGAAGTTCATAAAGACGATCTGGAAAAGGTCTCTCAGAAGATCCATGAACTGATGGAAAACAGCATGAAGCTGGACGTTCCGTTGCTGGTGGAAGTGGGTAGCGGCGAAAACTGGGATCAGGCTCACTAAGGGTTAACGGAATAACGCGCGTTTTATGTAAGTAAGCAACATAAGTACGCGCGTTTTGTGACGATCATTAGAATTCCCTATGTAAAGAATGAAAAAAAACTACAAAAAGTGCTTTGTCCAGCGATAAAAAAAGAGTAGAGTTAACGACGTAGGGTACAGAGGTAAGATGTTCTATCTTTCAGACCTTTTACTTCACGTAATCGGATTTGGCTGAATATTTTAGCCGCCCCAGTCAGTAATGACTGGGGCGTTTTTTATTGCGGCAAAGAAAGTTTCAGGCGAAAAAAGCGCGGTCATCGCCGCGCCTGTTGTTACTCTGCTTCCGCTTCTGTCGCCGGTTCCAGATCGTTAAACCAGCTGTCGAGCTTCTGTCGCAGTTTATCCACGCCCTGCTTTTTCAGCGAGGAGAACGGTTCAACCTGCACATCACCGTTGAATGCCAGCACCGCTTCACGAACCTTGTTCACCTGCGCCTTGCGCGCGCCGCTCGCCAGCTTATCCGCCTTTGTCAGCAGCACCAGCACCGCAATATCGCTTGCCACCGCCCAGTCAATCATCTGCTGGTCGAGATCTTTTAGCGGATGACGAATATCCATCAGCACCACCAGACCTTTCAGACACATGCGTTTTTCCAGGTATTCACCCAGCGCACGCTGCCATTTGATCTTCATCTCTTCCGGTACCTGCGCGTAACCGTAGCCCGGTAAATCGACCAGGCGTTTGCCTTCAGCCACTTCAAACAGGTTAATCAGCTGAGTACGGCCAGGTGTTTTTGAGGTACGCGCCAGGTTTTTCTGATTGGTGAGCGTATTCAGGGCACTGGATTTTCCCGCATTGGAGCGGCCAGCAAATGCCACTTCAATCCCTGTATCTGAGGGCAGGTGGCGAATATCGGGCGCACTGGTGACAAAATGCGTCTGTTGGTAGTTCCAGGTAGTCACGTGGTCGTCTCCAAAAATCGTAATCTGCGGGGATTATACCTGAATGCGGGCAAAAGGCTTTTCCCTTCGTCATTGACATGTAAGTGAAAGCCCTACGGAATGTAAGAGATCTGCTCTTAAGCGTATGAGAAATTTAAGAGAAATCGCAGGCGCTAAAAAACTCAAAATATTAAAATTCAAAGAGTTATTAATGAGTAATTATCTGAAAATCCGGTTTTTTACCTTTTCATAGCTTGTTAGTTTAAGGGAACAAGGTAAAGTGTGTGCCAGGGCGAGGATGCCAACAGGATAACGACTTAAGGATAAGGGTCAGGAGCGCCAGGAGGCGAAGACTCAGGATTGTCAGGACGACCGGCGCCTGGAGGCGTTTTTAACAGGAAACGGAACCGTATCACGGACGGTAGTAGCCAAGGGATAAACAGGGTTTGTTGCAGGCAAACAGGGAATGTCTGACCCGTTAAGGGTTGTGAGTCAGGAAAAAAGGCGACAGATTGCTCTGTCGCCTTTTTTCTTTGCTTGCTTTCTGCTAGATTTCGCCGCAATTCTATACTGAAGAAAACGACTTAAAGATAAAACATCATGAAAAAACCGACCTCCGCTGCGGGCGCGAAACGCCCTGCAAAAGCACGCCGCAAAACGCGCGAAGAATTGAATCAGGAAGCGCGCGATCGCAAACGCGATAAAAAACATCGTGGTCATGCTGCGGGTAGCCGTGCTAACGGTGGCGGTGCCGCAGGCGCTTCTGCAAAAGGCAAACAGCAGAAAGATCCTCGTATCGGCAGTAAAACTCCCATTCCACTGGGCGTGACAGACACGCCGGTCACTAAGCAGCACAAACCAAAGAGCGAGAAACCTATGCTTTCACCGCAGGCTGAGCTGGATATGCTGGAGAACGATGAGCGCCTGGACGCGCTGCTGGAACGTCTTGAAGAGGGTGAAACCCTGACTGCTGAAGAGCAGTCCTGGGTGGATGCCAAACTGGACCGCATTGATGAACTGATGCAGAAGCTGGGTCTGTCCTACGATGATGAAGAAGACGAAGAGGAAGACGAAAAGCAGGAAGATATGATGCGTCTGCTGAAAGGTGGAAACTAACATTTGCACCCGGCAGGTACACTCGTCCTGCTTATAACCCTTCCGGTTATATGTTATCTGGTGTGGTTATTCGTTAAACTACGGCGGTTGTCGCGGCGACAGAAGTGGCTGCGCACCCGAATGATGGCCCGCAACGGGACCAGAACGGGCCGCCGTATACGAACGCGACACCAACGGAAGGAGTGAGCATGTCTGTACCATCTATCGACTGGGATTTGGCCCTGATCCAGAAATATAACTATTCCGGGCCGCGTTATACCTCATACCCCACCGCGCTGGAGTTTTCTGACGCTTTCGGCGAGGCGCATTTTCAGCAAGCTGTGGCGCGCTATCCCGAGCGCCCGCTGTCGCTCTACGTCCATATTCCGTTCTGCCATAAGCTCTGCTACTTCTGCGGCTGCAATAAAATCGTTACCCGCCAGCAGCACAAAGCCGATCAATACCTCGATGCGCTCGAACAGGAAATTCTGCACCGCGCACCGCTGTTTAAAGGGCGTCACGTCAGCCAGCTTCACTGGGGCGGTGGTACGCCAACTTATCTGAATAAAGCGCAGATCAGCCGCCTGATGGCGCTGCTGCGCGGCAATTTTAGTTTTAACGACGACGCCGAAATTTCGATCGAGGTCGATCCGCGTGAAATCGAGCTGGATGTGCTGGATCATTTACGCGCCGAAGGTTTCAACCGCCTGAGTATGGGCGTACAGGACTTCAACAAAGAAGTACAGCGCCTGGTAAACCGCGAGCAGGACGAAGCGTTTATCTTTGCCTTACTCAACCATGCGCGTGAAATCGGCTTTACCTCAACGAATATAGACCTGATTTACGGCCTGCCGAAGCAGACGCCGGAGAGCTTCGCCTACACGCTTAAACGCGTGGCTGAGCTTAACCCGGACCGTCTGAGCGTCTTTAACTATGCGCACCTGCCGACGCTGTTCGCCGCTCAGCGCAAAATCAAAGATGCGGATCTGCCTTCCGCCCAGCAGAAGCTGGACATTTTGCAGGAGACCATCGCCTCGCTGACCGAAACCGGCTATCAGTTTATCGGAATGGATCACTTTGCCCGCCCTGACGATGAACTGGCGATTGCCCAGCGCGAAGGTGTTCTCCACCGTAACTTCCAGGGCTACACCACCCAGGGCGATACCGATCTGCTCGGAATGGGCGTCTCCGCCATCAGCATGATTGGCGACTGCTACGCCCAGAATCAGAAAGAGCTGAAGCTGTACTATCAGCAGATAGACGAAACCGGCAACGCGCTGTGGCGCGGCATTGCGCTAACGCGCGACGACTGCATCCGTCGGGACGTGATTAAGGCGCTTATCTGCAACTTCCGTCTCGAATTTCGCGAGGTGGAGTCGCAATGGGATCTGCAATTCAGCGATTACTTTGCCGAAGACCTGAAGCTTCTGGCGCCGCTGGCGAAAGACGGGCTGGTGGATGTGTCGGAGAGTGCGGTTGTCGTCACGCCGAAAGGACGTCTGTTGATTCGTAATATCTGCATGTGCTTCGATGCCTATCTGCGTCAGAAGGCGCGTTTACAGCAGTTCTCGCGGGTGATTTGAGCTGTAATGCCGGGTGGCGGCTTTGCCTTACCCGGCCTACTTAAGTGCGAGATGTAGGCCGGGTAAGCGAAGCGCCACCCGGCTTTTCATCGACAGCTCGTTAGCTAAACAGCCCAACCAGTGCCGCACACAATACCGCCGCAACGGCAGTTTGTGGCGTGTGGCTTTCTGCTGCTCCGCTCGAAAGCAAAGTCACTAATGATTCCAGCATGATGCTCCCCCCTGTTTCCGGGCACGATCATACAAAACTCATCGGAACAGTAAAGCGCAAAATAACGGCACTTTGCGCTCAATTAGTAACCTTTACACAGCGGAGTAAGATCACTCCATTCCCAGCTCTTTCAGCTTGCGCGTCAGGGTGTTTCGACCCCATCCCAACAGGCGAGCCGCTTCCTGTTTGTGGCCCTGGGTATGACGAAGCGCGGTAGTTAACAGCGTGCGCTCCATCTCAGGCTGCGCTTCGGAGAGCAGATTTTGATGACCGGAACGCAGCGCGCGATCTGCCCACTGCGCCAGCAACGTCGCCCAGCTGTCTGGCAGCGCATGTCCGGTGGTGCTTTCGGGCACGGTTGCTTCAAACAGCTCGGCAGGGAGATCCTGAATCAACACTTCCTGTCCGGCGGCCATCACGGTCAGCCAGCGACAGGTGTTTTCCAGCTGACGCACGTTGCCCGGCCACGCCAGACGGGTGAGGGCGGCATCCGTTTCCGGATGAAGCTGCTTGGCTTCCACGCCCAGCTCGCGGGCCGCCACTTGCAGGAAATGGCGCGCCAGACGCGGGATATCTTCCCGACGCTCGCGCAGCGGCGGCAGATGGACGCGGATCACGTTCAGACGATGGAATAAATCCTCACGGAATTTCCCCTCCTGCACGCGCAGCTCCAGGTTCTGGTGCGTCGCGGCAATAATACGCACGTCCACCTTCACCGGCGCATAGCCGCCCACGCGGTAAAACTGGCCATCTGCCAGCACGCGCAGCAGTCGGGTCTGCACATCCAGCGGCATATCGCCGATTTCATCCAGGAATAGCGTTCCGCCGTCAGCCTGTTCAAAGCGTCCCTGACGAATAGTATTTGCCCCGGTAAACGCCCCTTTTTCGTGGCCGAACAGCTCAGATTCAATCAAATCTTTGGGGATCGCCGCCATGTTCAGGGCGATAAAGGGGGCTTTCGCCCGCGGGCTGTGGCGATGCAAGGCGTGCGCAACCAGCTCTTTACCGGTCCCTGATTCACCGTTAATCAAGACGCTGATAGACGAGCGCGACAGACGCCCGATGATGCGAAACACGTCCTGCATGGCTGGCGCTTCACCGATGATGTCCGTCGTAGGCCCGAAATCCGGCGCGTGGCGGGGCTGCTGTTGCTCCTGATAGTGGCTGATGGCGCGTTCGACCAGGGCAACGGCTTCGTCGATATCAAACGGTTTTGGCAGGTAATCAAACGCCCCCTGCTGGTAGGCGCTGACGGCGGCATCCAGGTCGGAGTGAGCGGTCATTATGATGACCGGAAGCATGGGGTGGCGCTGTTTGATCTGCTTTAAGAGCGCCAGTCCGTCCATGCCCGGCATGCGAATATCCGAGAGCAGAACGTCCGGCGTTTTGGTGGTGAGTGCGTCGAGCACCTCGCTGCCGCTCTCAAACGTCGTGCAGCTTAATCCCGCTCCTGTGAGCGCGCGTTCAAGCACCCAACGGATGGAGCTATCGTCATCGACTACCCAGACTATCCCTCGTTGCATAAACGTCACCTTTATTTTTTAATCGGCAGGAAAACCGAAAACTCGGTATGTCCCGGCCAACTGGTAAATTCAATTTTGCCGGAGTGTTGGTCAATCAAATTACGGGCGATGGATAACCCCAGCCCGGTGCCGCCTTCGCGACCGCTGACCATCGGGTAGAACAGGGTGTCCTGGAGATGCGGCGGGATCCCCGGCCCGTTATCTTCCACATCAATACGTGCCGCCAGACGATAACGCACGCCGTGCAGCGTCAGCTGGAACGCGGTGCGGGTACGCAGAATAATTTCGCCACCCTCCGGGCCCAGCGCCTGCAACGCGTTACGCACAATGTTCAACAGCACCTGTTCAATCTGGTCCGGATCGTGCGCCAGCTCCGGCAGGCTTGGGTCGTAATCACGCACCAGCGTGACGTTATCCGGCAGCTCCATAGAGACGAGTTTCACCACCCGCTCCGCGACCTTGTGAATGCTTTCTGAAACATGCATCCCCGGCTGCTGCGGCCCGAGCAGGCGGTCGACCAGATTACGCAGACGGTCCGCCTGCTCGATAATGACGTTGGTATACTCCGCCAGGGCAGGGTCAGGCAGCGCTTTGGTCAAAAGTTGTGCCGCACCGCGTAAGCCGCCCAGCGGGTTTTTAATTTCATGAGCCAGCCCGCGCACCAGGTCGCGCGCCGCAATCTGCTGCGCATGCTGAAGCTGCTCCTGGCTGAGACGACGCTGGTTATCCATCGGCGCCATTTCCAGCAGAATCATGCCATCCGGCAGGCGCTGTGCGGTGAGGGACAAAATATGCGAGCGTCCGTCAATCACCAGCGTCACTTCGTTATCGGTGAAGCCCTGACCCGCCTGCAAACTCTCCTGCATCAGGCCAATATTCAGCGAGAAATAGCTCAGCAGTTCAGGCAGCGGCGTGCCAAACAGTTTACGGGCGCTTTGGGCGAGCAGTTGCTGCGCCGCCGGGTTGGCGTAATGCACCGCCAGCTCGTCGTCGACCAGCAAGATACTGTTAATCAAAGAATTGAGGATCTGCCCAGCATCGGGCAGCGTGCCAGTTGCCATTCAGCAGTCTCCTGGAGTCGTTGCACTATTTTAGTGCAGTATAGCGTTTTAGAGATAAAAAGCGCGTGAGATCAGGTTGTTGGTGGTGAAAAAAGCCCATCCGAAGATGGGCTAAAGTTTCCACGGCAACTACTCCCGACGCGTATGCGCCGGGTAAAACAAATCAATTAAACGCTGTAGTACAGTTCGAACTCAACCGGGTGCGGCGTCATGCGAACGCGGTCGTTTTCTTCGGTACGCAGCGCGATGTAAGCGTCGATCGCTTCATCGGTGAACACGCCGCCAGCGGTCAGGAACTCACGGTCTGCGTCCAGCGCTTGCAGGGCTTCTTCCAGAGAGCCGGCAACCTGTGGGATCTCTTTCGCTTCTTCTGGCGGCAGGTCGTACAGGTTTTTGTCCATGGCTTCGCCCGGGTGGATCTTGTTCTTGATACCGTCCAGACCGGCCATCAGCAGTGCTGCGAAGCACAGGTATGGGTTAGCCGCCGGGTCCGGGAAGCGCACTTCGATACGACGCGCTTTCGGAGACGCCACCACCGGGATACGGATAGAAGCAGAACGGTTACGGGCAGAGTACGCCAGCATTACCGGTGCTTCGTAGCCTGGAACCAGACGCTTGTAGGAGTTGGTGGTCGGGTTCGCCAGGGCGTTGATCGCTTTAGCGTGCTTGATAACACCGCCGATGTAGTGCAGCGCCTGCTCAGACAGACCTGCGTATTTGTCGCCAGAGAACAGGTTGGTGCCGTTCTTGGACAGGGACATGTGGCAGTGCATACCGGAACCGTTGTCGCCGAACATGGGTTTTGGCATGAAGGTCGCGGTTTTACCGAAACGGTGCGCAACGTTGTGCACAACGTATTTGTAGATCTGAATCTCATCCGCTTTCTTAGTCATGGTGTTGAAGCGGGTTGCGATTTCGTTCTGGCCAGCCGTTGCCACTTCGTGGTGGTGCGCTTCAACAACCAGGCCCATCTCTTCCATGATCAGACACATGGTAGAACGGATGTCCTGTGAAGAATCGACCGGAGGAACCGGGAAGTAACCGCCTTTCACGCCCGGACGGTGACCTTTGTTACCACCTTCGTATTTGGTGGAAGAGTTCCATGCGCCTTCGATGTCATCGATAGCGACGTGGGAACCAGAAATGGAAGCGCCAAAACGGATGTCGTCGAACAGGAAGAACTCTGGCTCTGGCCCGAACAGAACGGTGTCTGCGATGCCGGTAGAGCGCAGGTACTCTTCAGCGCGTTTTGCGATGGAGCGTGGGTCACGGTCATAGCCTTGCAGCGTGCCAGGTTCCAGGATATCGCAGCGGATGATCAGCGTAGGTTCTTCGTAGAACGGGTCAATGAGCGCAGTGGTTGCATCTGGCATCAGAACCATGTCGGATTCGTTAATGCCTTTCCAGCCGCCAATGGAGGAGCCGTCAAACATTTTGCCTTCTTCAAAGAATTCGGCGTTCACCTGATGAGCAGGGATCGTGACGTGCTGTTCTTTACCTTTGGTATCGGTGAAGCGCAGATCAACAAACTTCACTTCATGTTCGTTCAGCATCGTCAAAACGTGTTCAGCGGACATACTTAACTCTCCAGATTGGTCATTGTCGTCGTGGTAACGAGGTCTTCAAATCGGCTGGGCTGCCATATTTTTACTGTATTTCTGTAAAGCGAAATCTGTGCCAACTTTTAAAACACCCCAAAAAGGCGTTATCATGCGCACCATAGTGCAGAAGGGCTGCACCACATTGGATTTGTTGCACCATTATAGTGCTTCTGTGTGAACATCGAGCACCATATTGGTGCAATTTACGTTAAAGTGCCCTTTTACCGCTCCGTGAAAGCGATCACAAAGCATCTCTGCAATACTTGTTTGCGGGGGATGTTTGTGATCCTGTTTTGTAGTGCGATTAATCCGTGTACAATAACGCGCTATTTCTAAATGCCTGAGGCAAAGTTGTGATCGAAAAATTGCGTAATATCGCCATCATCGCGCACGTCGACCATGGTAAAACTACCCTGGTTGATAAGCTGCTACAGCAGTCCGGTACGTTTGATGCTCGTGCCGAAACTCAAGAGCGTGTGATGGACTCCAACGATTTGGAGAAAGAGCGTGGGATTACCATCCTCGCCAAAAACACCGCTATCAAATGGAATGACTACCGTATCAACATCGTTGATACCCCAGGGCACGCCGACTTCGGTGGTGAAGTTGAGCGCGTGATGTCCATGGTGGATTCCGTGCTGCTGGTGGTTGACGCATTTGATGGCCCTATGCCGCAAACGCGCTTCGTGACCAAAAAAGCATTTGCCCACGGCCTGAAACCTATCGTTGTGATCAACAAGGTTGACCGTCCTGGCGCGCGTCCTGACTGGGTTGTTGACCAGGTCTTCGACCTGTTCGTTAACCTCGACGCGACCGACGAACAGCTGGACTTCCCTATCGTTTATGCGTCTGCGCTGAACGGTATCGCCGGTCTGGATCACGAAGACATGGCGGAAGACATGACTCCGCTGTACCAGACGATTGTTGACCGCGTTCCTGCGCCAAACGTTGACCTGGAAGGCACCCTGCAAATGCAGATCTCCCAGCTCGACTACAACAACTATGTTGGCGTAATCGGCATTGGTCGTATCAAGCGCGGTAAAGTGAAGCCTAACCAGCAGGTCACTATCATCGATAGCGAAGGCAAAACCCGTAACGGTAAAGTCGGTAAAGTTCTGACTCACCTGGGTCTTGAGCGTATCGAGAGCGACATCGCTGAAGCGGGCGACATCATCGCCATCACCGGTCTGGGTGAACTGAACATCTCCGACACCATCTGCGATCCGCAGAACGTCGAAGCGTTGCCAGCCCTGTCCGTTGATGAACCAACCGTATCCATGTTCTTCAACGTCAACACCTCTCCGTTCTGTGGTAAAGAGGGTAAGTTTGTTACCTCTCGTCAGATCCTTGACCGCCTGAACAAAGAGCTGGTGCACAACGTTGCGCTGCGCGTTGAAGAAACCGAAGACGCTGATGCATTCCGCGTTTCGGGTCGTGGTGAGCTGCACCTGTCTGTTCTGATTGAGAACATGCGTCGTGAAGGTTTCGAGATGGCGGTTTCCCGTCCGAAAGTTATCTTCCGCGAAATCGATGGCCGTAAACAAGAGCCATTCGAAAACGTAACGCTGGATGTTGAAGAGCAGCACCAGGGTTCTGTGATGCAGGCACTGGGTGAGCGTAAAGGCGACCTGAAAAACATGAATCCAGATGGCAAAGGCCGCGTACGTCTCGACTACGTGATCCCAAGTCGTGGCCTGATCGGCTTCCGTTCTGAGTTCATGACCATGACTTCCGGTACTGGTCTGCTGTACTCCACCTTCAGCCACTACGACGACGTTCGTCCGGGCGAAGTGGGCCAGCGTAACAACGGTGTGCTGATCTCCAACGGTCAGGGTAAAGCGGTTGCGTTTGCGCTGTTCGGTTTGCAGGATCGCGGTAAGCTGTTCCTGGGCCACGGCGCTGAAGTTTACGAAGGCCAGATCATCGGTATTCACAGCCGTTCTAACGACCTGACGGTAAACTGCCTGACCGGTAAGAAACTGACCAACATGCGTGCGTCCGGTACTGACGAAGCAACGGTTCTGGTTCCACCGATCAAGATGACCCTGGAGCAGGCTCTGGAATTCATCGATGATGACGAACTGGTCGAAGTGACGCCTCAGTCAATTCGTATCCGTAAACGTCACCTGACCGAGAACGATCGTAAACGTGCTATGCGCGGTGCGAAAGAAGACTAATTCGGTTATGCCGTAGTCCGGGTAAGCGCAAGCGCCACCCGGCAACGAAAAAGCCGCTGAGCGATCAGCGGCTTTTTTATTAGAACGAATACCGCAACCCTAACCGGATCCGGTACTGCTCGCGGTTGTAATCATTCCATCGGTCCAGCCACTGTAGCTCAAGATACGGCAGCCAGTTTCTGTCGATTTTATAGCTAAACTTGTTGGTAATTTCCCAGTGATGATCTTTACCATTTTTGCTGTGGTAATCATTCACCCGCTGAAAAAAGTGCGGTTCAAAGGTGTAGAAAAACGCATCCGTCACTTTGAAATTCCAGTAGTTGGCGAATTCATGCGTGTCGTTCTTATCCATCTGCCCGTTATAGTCCGGCGTATCGTAATTGTTATGGTTATAGCGATAGCGGAACGTCAGATTAAACCAGTCCGTAAATTTGTAATTGGTATCTAAATAAACCGCGCCACCTGATCCTGCGCTGCTGTCATTAATTAAGCCGCCGGGCTGGAAGGTCAGTTTGTCGGTCGGTTTGAAGAGCGGATACCACCCCTCGATTTCGTTATAGCTGTGCTTCAGTTCGTCCCATTTCCCCACGTTATAAGCATTGGTGAACATCAGTCCCGCGCCCATATCGAAGTTATAGCCCGCACGCAGGATCACTTCGTGCAGCTCAGAGGCGGTGTTGTAGGCTTCGCGCGTTTCGACATAGGCCCCGGCAAAAACCGGGCAGGACACAGACGACACGATCAGTACAGTAATGATTCTTTTCATAATTTGTCCATGTATCAGGTACAGAAAGGCCTCCCTCTTGATAAACAGGAAGGACATAGTGGCCGGATTTATTGTTATAAAGTGACTGCTGACGCTTTATTGTTGGTGGTTATCTCAGGGGTATTTGCTGTCTGTTTTTTCCGTTTTCCAATCTCCTCGATAATAAAGGCGAAGCGCGCTTCGTTGAGTTTATAAAACAGCCCCATGGTCACGGCGGCAACGATCGCCAGGCCGCACGGCCAGAGGAAAATAAGCTGACGCAACCCAAGCAGCGTGCCCGCGCTCTGCACGGCATGGGGAACGTAGCCAATCTGGGTCAGCATGATGCCGGGCAGAAAACCGGCCAGCGCCGCGGAGATTTTGCGCGAGAAGGTATAGCCGGTATACACCGACCCTTCGGCGCGGATCCCGGTTTTCCACTCGCCGTAATCAACCGTATCCGGCACCAGCGCCCAGTTCAGGCTGTTCACAAACGCGGTGCCGAAAAAGGCCATGCAGGAAAAGAGCACGAACAGCAGGGAACTGGTCCCCCAGACGAAGTTCAGTACGTCGCTCACCGCCCACAGCGTCAGCCCGCCCAGATAGACCGGCTTCTTGCCAAAGCGCTTCACCGCGCCAGGCACCAGAAACACGCCAATCAGAATGCAGCCCATGCTGAAAAAGCCCATCCACGACAGGAGATGCAGATCGTTCAGCACGTACTGGGTGTAATAGACCTGAATCGCCAGCTTGATGTTAAACGCGGCGAGGGTACACAGGTTGGCGATGCACAGCACCAGCAGCGGCGGGTTACGGAAAATCGCGCAGAACGATTTCAGAATGCCGGGCTTATGGTGATCGGGTGTGAGCTCCACGTAGCGTTCTTTCACCCCGCTGTAGCACCACCACATGCAGAACAGACCACCGGTGACGAACACCAGCGCGGCTACCAGATAGCCGAGGGAGGGCTGGTGGACGAACAGCGCCTGAATGGGCATAAAGCCGACGGTGCAGAGTAACAGCCCCACCGTTGCGCCGCCCTGACGCCAGGCCGCCAACTGCGCGCGCTCGTTCGGGTTTTTGGTGATGGCCGGGACCATCGCACCGTAGGCGCAGTTCATCAGGCTATAGCAGAGGCCGAACATCATGAAGAGCACGGTGGCGAGGGCCGTTTTCACCGTCAGGCTAAAGTCGTTGGCCATAAACTGCGCCGTGGCCACCAGCGCCACCGGAACGGAGGCGTAGAGAATGAATGGCCGGAATTTCCCCCGCGCGCCGATGTTACGCCGGGAGTCCAGCAGCACCCCGGTCAGCATGTCGGTAAACGCGGTGAAAAACTTCGCGACGAGGAAAATAATGCCGCCATAGAACGCCGGCATGCCCAGTTCATCGGTGTAAAACTTCAGCAGGTACAGCGTGCCAATACACAGCATCAGATTCGAGCCAAAATCGCCCATTCCGTAGGCGCACTTCTCTCGCAGGCTCAATTTCAGGGTTAACGGATCAGTATTATGTGTCATGGTCGATCCTCAAAGCGCCCCGCAAGGCGCTCAATCACGTCATTTATGCCGTACGTTTGCGCAGTTCGATCTCTTCCACGATGCGCACATACATCTTCTCGTTAAGGTTGTAGAAGCAGCCCATCGCCACGATAGTGATGACCGCCAGCAGGCTCGGATAGATAAATATCAGCTGCCGCAGCCCTTCAACCGTGCCGGCGGATTGCACCACGTTGGGCACATAGCCGATCTGCGTGAGCATGATCCCCGGGAAGAAGCCCGCCAGCGCCTGCGATACCTTACGGAAGAAGGTAAAGCCGGTATAGACCGTCCCCTCGGAGCGTACGCCGGTGCGCCACTCGCCGTACTCCACGGTATCGGAGACCAGCGCCCAGTTCAGGCTGTTCACGAACGCGGAGCCGAAGAACGCCAGGCAGGAGAACGCCACGAAGCTCACCGAGCCGCCGCCGAAGAAGTAGTTAAGCAGATCGCCCGCCACCCAAATCATCAGCCCGCTGATGTAGACCTTTTTCTTACCGAAGCGGCGCACCGCGCCGGGCATCATAAAGACGCCGATAAAAATACAGCCCATGCTGAAGAAGCCCATATACGACAGCAGGATCGGGTCGTTCAGCACGTACTGCGTGTAGTAGACCTGAATGGCGAGTTTGACGTTAAAGGCGCCCAGCGTGCACAGGTTAGCGATGCACAGGATAAACAGCGGACGGTTCCCGGCGATGGCGCGAAACGACTGCAACAGCCCCGGTTTCTGCGCCGGGTTAACAGGCTGCGTCTCGACGTAACGCTCGGTTACGCCTTTATAGCACCACCACATAAAGAACAACCCGAACAGCGAGAAGAGGGTAGCGGCAAAGATGTAGCCTAGCTGATCGTTGCCCTCAATCAGGTTCATTACCGGGACAAAACCGACGGTACAGAGCAGCAGACCCAGCGTGGCGCCGCCCTGGCGCCAGGCGGCCAGCGAAGCACGCTCGTCCGGGTTTTTGGTAATAGCGGGCACCATCGCGCCGTAGGAGCAGTTCATCATGCTGAAGAACAGGCCGTACAGCATGAACAGCACCGTCGCCATCACCGTTTTACCGGTGATTTCAAACGGTGTGCCGACGAAGTTGGCAATCGCCAGCAACGTTACCGGGAAGGCTGCATACAGCACGAACGGGCGGAATTTCCCTTTCGGGCCGATCTTGCGCCGGGAATCGAGCATGATCCCGGTGCCCATATCGGTGAAGGCGGTAAAAAACTTCGCAATCAGGAAGATAATCCCGCCGTAGGTGCCAGGCAGCCCCAGCACGTCGGTGTAGAACTTCAGCAGATACAGCGTGCCGATATCAAGCAGGATGTTAGAGCCGAGATCGCCCATCCCGTAGGCGAGTTTTTCTTTAAACGGCAGGCGCAGGGTTGCCGGATCAGAAGTATGTTGACTCATTATTGTTCTCCGTCTGCCCGCAGGTTTCCCTGCGGGCGAGCCTTATCAGATATGACGTAAGGTGCTAAACAGATCTGCCCATTCGCTTTGCTGGCGATAGAAGACCGGCGGTTTGCCGAGCGGGGCATCAACGGTGATGTCACCGCCCTGGCAGGTTTCTCCGGTCCACGCATTGACCCAGGTGTCCTGCGGCAGATAGAGCGACCAGTCGCGGCGTCCCTCTTCATGGACCGGCGCCACCAGCAGATCGCGGCCAAACAGGTACTGGTATTTCAGCGTGTAGGCGCGCGCGTCGTCCTCATAGTGCAGGAACAGCGGACGCATCACCGGCAGGCCGCTTTTCGCGTTCTGCGCAACCGCAGCTTTGATATACGGCTTCAGGGTGGTGAAGACGGTGGTCATGCGCGCGAAGTGGGCGATAGTTTCCGCGTCGCCGTCGAACTGCCAGTTGTCGCCAGGGCGGTTGCCCTCGTGGGTACGCATCATCGGCGTAAAGGCGCTGAAGTCGCACCAGCGCAGCAGCAGCTCTTTGCTGCGCTTCATCTCGAAGAGGGTCGTATAGCCGCCAATGTCGCTGTGGTGCAGCCCGTGCCCGGTCATCGCCAGCGACAGCGCCGCCGGTACGACGGACGCCAGACCATCGTCCAGGCTCCAGTCGACGTTCTGATCCCCCGCCCACATCATCACCGAGTGCTTCTGGCTGCCGGTGTAGCCCGCGCGCATGAAGAACAGGATCTCCCCGAGCTTGCCGGTCTCCTCCAGCGCTTCGTAGTTACATTTCGCCCACAGGGCAGGCCAGGCGTTATGCATGATCTCCGCGCTCACGCCGTTGTGCAGGAAGGTATCGGTCGGCAGATATTCCCCGAAATCGGCCATCCAGCCGCCGCAGCCCAGTTCGATCAGGTTCTTTTTGATCACCTCTTTGTACCAGCTGTAGGCTTCCGGGTTGGTCAGGTCGATAACGCCCGCGTAGAACTCGCCGAACTCAACGTGGTAATCCTTGCCGTCGGCATCTTTGGTCAGATAGCCGCGCTTCGACGCCTCTTCGCAGAGATCTTTATCGCTGGCGACGTACGGGTTGATGTAGGAGAGGAACTGCACGCCTTCTTCTTTCCACTGTGCAATCCGCTCATCAAGCTGCGGATAGAGCGCGCTGTTCCACTTCCAGTTCCACATTACGCGTTTGCCAAAGGAGGTCATGCGGATGCCGGACCAGTCCTGCGCCCAGATGCCGTTCACCTTCACGCCGCCCTTGCGCATGGCGTCGAGCTTCTGCTGACACACCTCGGTGCCGCCCTGAATACCCAGCGTCACGCCATCGTAAACCCAGTCCGGCAGTTCAGGCTGACGCCCCAGCAGGCCGGTCAGTTTTTCCAGCAGATCGACGTAGGTTTCTGCGCATTCGAAGCGCAGCGTGGCGTTATCTTCCCAGAACGCCAGTTCGTGGAAGTCCGGCGCGCTGAAGTCAAAGTTCATGTAGCAGCTGTTATCCACGTGGCAGTAATACTTCTGGGTGCTCACGAAGGTAGGCTGCGGGAAGAAGGTCCAGTAGTAATCGCCGCCCGCGTTCTCTTTGCAGTCGGCCTGCCAGGTGACGTAGGTCTGCTTATTGCGGCCCACGCCCTGCTCGCTGGTCCACAGCGGGAACGGCTTGCCGCGCAAATCGAAATACGAGAACTGCTCGCCGCAGCCGTAGATATGATCGTCAGGCTGAGCTGCCAGCCGCAGCCAGATGCGGTTATGGCTGGCGGCGTCATTTTTCAGCTTCAGCTCCAGACGGCCCTCACCATCCACGCCCACCAGCAGCGTGGCGCTCACCGCGTCGCCGCGGGTAAAGCGGATTGCCCAGCCCGCGCTTTGCTGCGTAACGGTCGCGTTCGTCAGGGCAATCTTTTCGTTGAGCTTGTCTTTGATGCTGAAGTTGCCACGAAACATCTCGATATCCGCCTCACCTGCGCCGATCCACAGGCAAGGGGCATCCGCAGAGTGGGATAAAATCAGACGGTCCTGCCAGCGCAGGGTGAAACCACTTTCGTTATTTTTCAGGTCAATATTGTGTAGGGTACGCATAAAAACTCCGTCTTTATTATTTGGCCAGGCTATCCAGTAATCCGGCGGCGACGGCAGGGGCTAAGCCCGGCGCCAGCGGCAGGCGGGGGATCACCAGGCAGTGCAGCAGATGGTAAATATCCTGCTTGCCGTCCCAGACTTTGGTGGTCACTTCGTTATTGGTGTCCAGCTCCTGCCACCATGAACCGTTTTCGTAATCCATCAGGTACTTGATGCAGTAATCCCACCATTTCTGATACCAGGCTTCGTACTGCGCCTCACCAGTGACGGTGTATAGCGCGTAAGCCGTGCCCATCGCCTCGACGATTGGCCAGCGCACGCGTTCGCGCACGATAGGCTTGCCGTCCCAGCCCACGGAATAGACAAAGCCGTCAGCCCCGTCGGGTGCCCAGGCGTCGCGGATGGTGGCGTGAAACAGGCCTTTCGCATCTTCCAGCAACCATTCCGGCGGGGTTTCAAAGCGGGCTTCCAGCGCGGCACGCAGGTGCAGCATCAGGCGGCCCCACTCGATCCAGTGCCCCGGCGTGCCGCCGTAAGCGCGGAAGCGGTGGGCGGGGTTATCGATGTTGTAATCGCGGATCGGGTTCCAGTTGGTGTCGAAATGCTCGTTAACGCGGTACTCCCCTTTGCGCGCCACGTCGTGAATAATCACCGAGGCGATACGCAGGGCGCGGTCGAGCCATTTACGGTCGTGGGTCACGTCATAGACGATGAGGAAGGCTTCCACGGCGTGCATATTGGCGTTACCGCCGCGGTAATCTTCCGTCTTGCTGAAGGCTTCGTCCCAGGACTCCAGGCACATCTGCTCCTGTTCGCTCCAGAAGTAGCGCTCAATCACTTCGATGGCGTCGTCCAGCAGCTTGCGCGCCTCGGGGTGGCCGGTGGTGACGGCGCTCGCCGCGCCCAGCAGGACGAAGAAATGCTGATAGCCCTGTTTGGACGCATCAATCACGCCTTCATCGTTTACGCAGGCGTACCAGCCGCCGTGCTGTTTGTCGCGCAGCGGACCGTTCAGGGCATTAATGCCGTGCTCAACCAGGGCGTACGCGCCGGGACGTCCCATGTTCGCCGCCACCGCGTAAACGTGCAGCATGCGGGCGGTGATCCACAGATGGGTGCCCATATCGCTGCGCACCTGCCCGTTATTGCCCAGCCAGCCAAAGCCGGTCGGTACGGCGGCTTTTTTACCGAAATTGAGAATGCGGTCGGTCTCTTGTTCGAGCCAGCGGTTATGGCTCAGGGTGTTAAACCATTTCATGTTCGGGTCCTTTCTTAACGGCGAGCCATCATTTCGTCGACGATCTCACCCAGACGCTGAAGTTTTGGTACTGAAATATCACGCAGCATCAGCTCGGTGTCCGGCAGGCCAATCACCGATGACCAGACGGCGCGACCGGCTAAAAAGCCTGATGCCCCCGCCTGCATAGCGACGCTAACGGCACGCGGGAATAACTTATCGTCCACGCCGGAGGAGAGGATTACCCACGGCATGGCGATGTTCTCGTTCAGCTTCTGCGAGGCCGTCAGCAGTTCCTGCTGTGTGCCCTTGCCAAACAGCGGCATTTCCACTTTGTAGAGGTCGGCGCCGCTGTCGCCCAGCTCTTTGGCCGCATCGATAATCGCCTGTTCGCGGTTAAATTCGGCTCCGCGACGCGGCGGACGCACCACTGGCTCGATAATGCTCAGCAGACCATTGTCGTGGCACAGCGTATTGAACGCCTTCACCATCTCCAGGCGCTGCTGTGGATCTTCATCGCTGCGCCACAGCACCAGCAGCTTCAGCGCCTTACCGCCATCGCGTTTGACCGCCTGCGCGTCGACGTTCTTGTCGATCACCACGCTGTCGACCGGAATGCCGTTCCCCGGAATAAACTCGTCGGCGGCGACAATCATTGCGCAGCTTTTGGCCACGACCTGCTGCTCGACAATCTGGCGGTAGCAGAACTGCTGGTCGACGAGGATCGCAGAGGCGTACGGCGACAGAATTTTCGCCGCATTGACTTTAAAATCCGTCAGGTGCTGGTCGGTTACCGGCACCGGCGCGCCTGCGGCAGCAAACATCAGGCGCATCGCTTCGCGCTGATCCACGGCCAGCATCGCAAAACCGCCGGAAGGTCGGGTGATATCTTTCAGGGTGTACATCGTCATTCCTCAGTCCTTTCGTATCAGTGTGATTTTTTCAGCCCGGCAGATGCGCGAACCTGTTCAAGAATGGCCGTCCAGTCTTCGCGCCCGCGCCCGGCGGCGCGTGCCTGGTTGTATACTTCGCGGGACGCCGCGCCCAGCGGCATCGGAACGTGGAGCTGGTTGGCCACGTCCAGGGCGATCCCCAGATCTTTATGCGCAAGGTCGATCATGAAGGCGGGTGAAAGATCCCCTTTCAGCACCTTGTTCGGCCAGGATGTCGTGAAGTGGCCTTTACCCGCCGGTGTGCCGCTCATCACCTTGAGCGCCACGTCAAAGGAGAGGCCAAGCGCTTCGCACAGTACGGCGGCCTCGGCGGAAAGGGCGTTCAGGGCGATGCTCATGTAGTTATTGATGAGCTTCACGCGGATGCCCATGCCCGGCCCGCCAGCGTTAATCAGTTCATTGCCCATCGCCATTAAGACGGGGGTGGCGCGCTCAACCTGCTGCGCCGTACCGCCCGCCAGCAGGAGCAGCGTACCGGCGATGGCATGATCAGAGGTGCGTCCGACGGGCACGTCCATCAGGCTGAAGCCTTGCTCAGCCATGTCGCGGATCAGCGCGTCGGTTTGCAGCGGGTGAATGGTGGACATATCAATCACCAGCGCGTCGCGGGATAACCCTTCGCACACGCCGTGCTCGCCGAACAGCACGCTGCGCACCAGGTCGCCGTTTGGCAGCATAGTGATCACGAATTCGGCATCCGTTGCTGCCTGTGCGGGCGTAGCCGCCGCCCGGGCGCCGCTCTCTACCAGCGCCTGAACCGCCTGCGGGTTCACATCAAAAACGTTAAGCTGGTGGCCCTGTTTCAACAGATTCTTCGCCATGGGCGCGCCCATCTGTCCTAAGCCGATAAATGCGATTGCTGACATGCCTCTCTCCTGTCACATCGTGTCAATTTTTGCGCGTTTGTGGTGTCTGTTTTTGATCGTATTTGTAATTTATAGTCAAAAAATTGACACGGGTCACTTTTTAAACATTTGGTGAAATTAAAATGAAGGCATCAGAAATCGCAGAAGGAATCACCATGACTCGCATCGTTTGTGTCGGCATTACCGTGCTGGATCGCATCTGGTATCTCGATGATTTACCGAAAGAAGGTGGGAAATATGTCGCAAAAGATTATACGGAAGTGGGCGGCGGACCGGCGGCAACGGCGGCAGTGGCAGCCGCGAAACTGGATGCGGAAGTGGATTTTATTGGCCGGGTGGGGGACGACGATACCGGCAGACGGCTGCTCGCGGAGCTGGAATCCCTGGGGGTGAACACACGCTATACGCGCGTGTTTAAGGGGGCTCGTTCGTCACAGTCGGCGGTGCTGGTGGACGGCAGCGGGGAGCGTGTTATAGCGAACTATCCCAGCCCCGATCTCCCTGCGTCGGCAGACTGGCTGCAAGAAATCGACTTCTCTCAGTGGGACATTGTCTTAGCCGACGTGCGCTGGCATGACGGGGCAAAACAGGCATTCACCCTGGCCCGTCAGCAGGGTGTTCCGACGTTGCTGGATGCGGATGTCACCCCGCAGGATATCGCGGAGCTGATCGCCTTAAGCGACCACGCGGCCTTCTCCGCGCCGGGACTGCGGCGGTTAACGCAGCGGGATGAAACCGAAGATGCGCTGAAGAAAGCACAAACGCTCACAAATGGACATGTGTATGTCACTCAAGGGCGAGACGGCTGTTTCTGGCTGGAAAACGGCGCGCTATGTCATCAGCCTGGTTTTGAAGTGAACGTCATTGATACCACCGGGGCGGGAGACGTATTCCACGGTGCGCTGGCGGTCAGCCTGGGGCAGAAATTGCCCGCCGCAGACGCCGTGCGTTTTGCCAGCGCCGTCGCAGCACTGAAATGCACAAAGCCCGGCGGGCGCGCGGGTATACCCGACTGTGATCAAACCCGCTCTTTTTTGTCACTTTTTGTATAAAATGCGGGGCGTGATGGTTTTCAGAGGACAGCCCATGAGCCTTACCGAACTGACCGGCAACCCGCGTCACGATCAGCTGCTGACGCTGATTGCCGATCGCGGCTATATGAACATTGATGAACTGGCGCAGCTGCTGGATGTGTCGACGCAAACCGTGCGCCGGGATATCCGTAAGCTCAGCGAGCAGGGGCTGATCACCCGTCATCACGGCGGCGCGGGCAGGGCATCCAGCGTGGTCAACACGGCGTTTGAACAGCGTGAAGTCTCGCTTACCGAAGAGAAACGGGCGATTGCCGAAGCCATTGCGGACTATATTCCCGACGGTTCGACTATCTTTATCACTATCGGGACGACCGTGGAGCACGTTGCCCGGGCACTGCTTAACCATAATCATCTGCGCATCATCACCAACAGCCTGCGGGTGGCGCACATTCTTTATAAGAACCCGCGCTTTGAGGTGATGGTGCCTGGCGGTACGCTGCGCCCGCATAACGGCGGCATTATCGGTCCTGCGGCAACGGCGTTTGTGTCGGGCTTCCGGGCGGACTACCTCGTGACCAGCGTGGGGGCGATTGAACACGACGGTGCGATGATGGAATTTGACGTTAACGAAGCCAGTGTGGTGAAAACCATGATTGCCCACTCCCGCCACATTTTACTGGCGGCCGATCATACGAAATACCACGCCTCCGCGGCGGTTGAAATCGGCAACGTGGCGCAGGCGACGGCGCTGTTCACCGATGAGCTGCCCGGCCCGGCGCTGCAAAATCACCTCAAATCCAGCAAGGTTGAGGTTGTCGAAGTCAATTCCGGAGAAGAGCAGCAGGCTGGCTGATCCTCTTATGGCCCGATATTGCGATTCGGGCCTTTCCTTTCTCTAAGCTGAATCTGGCGCATAGCTAAAGTTTCTCTTTCCCGCTACAGTTACTTTTCCACGGCGAAAGGAGATAAACATGCTTTATATCTTTGACTTAGGAAATGTAATCGTCGATATCGATTTTAACCGGGTGCTGGGTGCATGGAGCGATTTTAGCCGTGTTCCGCTGGCGACGTTAAAGCAGAATTTCGCGATGGGTGAGACTTTCCATCTGCACGAGCGCGGTGAGATCAGCGATGAAGCGTTCGCAGAGCGTTTCTGTCAGGAAATGGGTCTCTCGTTAAGCTACGAGCAGTTTTCCCACGGCTGGCAGGCGGTTTTTGTCGCGATCCGCCCCGAAGTGATCGACATCATGCACAAGCTGCGCGAGCAGGGGCATCGCGTCGTCGTACTGTCGAATACCAACCGCCTGCATACCACCTTCTGGCCGGATGAATACCCGGAAATCCACGCAGCGGCAGATAAAGTGTATCTCTCCCAGGAGATGGGGATGCGTAAACCTGAGGCGCGCATCTATCAGGCGGTATTGCAGGAAGAAGGATTCACGGCGGCGGATGCGGTCTTTTTTGACGACAACGCCGATAATATAGAAGGGGCTAATCAGTTAGGTATCACCTCCATTCTGGTGACCGGAAAAGAGACGATACCGAACTACTTTGCGAAGCAGTTATGCTAAAAACCGTGCATCAAAAAGCCAATCACCACACGCGCCCGCTGAGGGCGTGGCTGAAACTCCTCTGGCATCGCATTGACGAGGACAACATGACCACGCTGGCGGGCAATCTCGCTTACGTGTCGTTGCTCTCGCTGGTGCCGCTGGTGGCGGTGATTTTTGCGCTTTTTTCGGCGTTTCCGATGTTTGCCGATGTGAGCATGCAGCTTCGCCATTTTGTTTTCGCGAACTTTATTCCGGCCACCGGCGATGTGATCCAGAACTACATTGAACAGTTTGTCGCAAACTCCAGCAAGATGACGGCGGTGGGGGCGTGTGGGCTTATTGTTACCGCGCTGCTGCTGATGTACTCCATCGACAGTGCGCTCAACACCATCTGGCGGAGCAAAAAAGTCCGCCCGAAGGTTTACTCCTTTGCCGTCTACTGGATGATTTTAACCCTTGGCCCATTGCTGGCGGGGGCAAGCCTGGCGATCAGTTCCTACCTTCTTTCGCTGCGCTGGGCGACAGACTTAAACAGCGTGATCGATAACGTGCTGCGTATCTTCCCGCTGATTTTATCGTGGCTTTCGTTCTGGCTGCTCTACAGCGTGGTGCCAACCACGCGCGTACCCAACCGGGATGCCGTGGTGGGTGCGCTGGTCGCGGCGTTGCTCTTTGAGCTGGGCAAGAAAGGATTCGCGCTTTATATCACCATGTTCCCCTCTTATCAGCTGATTTATGGCGTGCTGGCGGTGATCCCCATTTTGTTTGTCTGGGTCTACTGGACGTGGTGTATCGTCTTGCTTGGCGCCGAAATAACTGTCACTCTCGGGGTCTACCGCGAACTCAAAAAAGCAGCAGAAGCTGAAAAACAACAAGAAGCAGACCAACCATGATTGCATTGATTCAGCGCGTAACCCGTGCCAGCGTCACCGTGGCGGATGAGGTGACGGGTGAAATTGGCCCAGGACTTTTGGTGCTCCTGGGTGTCGAAAAGGATGACGACGAACAAAAAGCCAACCGCTTATGTGAGCGCGTGCTGGGCTATCGCATTTTCAGCGATGCGGAAGGCAAGATGAACCTGAACGTTCAGCAGGCGGGCGGCAGCGTGCTGGTGGTTTCCCAGTTTACGCTGGCTGCGGATACCGAACGCGGCATGCGGCCGAGTTTTTCGAAGGGCGCGGCACCGGATCGCGCAGAAGCCCTTTACGAGTACTTTGTTGAGCGTTGTCGCCAACAGGACATGAATACACAATCCGGACGATTCGCTGCGGATATGCAGGTTTCGCTGGTGAACGATGGCCCCGTCACATTCTGGCTCCAGGTATGAGCCAACTGGCGGCATGGCCGCGGGTAACAAGAGAGAGTACAGCTATGTATCACCTTCGAGTACCGCAAACGGAAGAAGAATTAGACGCTTATTACCATTTCCGCTGGGAAATGCTGCGCAAGCCACTGCATCAACCAAAAGGGTCTGAACGCGACGCCTGGGACGCGATGGCGCACCACCAGATGGTGGTTGATGAAGAGGGCAACCTCGTTGCCGTGGGACGTCTGTATATCAATGCCGACAACGAAGCTTCAATCCGCTTTATGGCCGTTCACCCCTCCGTGCAGGACAAAGGCCTCGGAACGCTGATGGCAATGACGCTGGAATCCGTCGCCCGTCAGGAAGGGGTCAAGCGCGTCACCTGTAGCGCCCGCGAAGATGCCGTTGAGTTCTTTGCCAAGCTTGGTTTCGTGAATCAGGGGGAAATCACCGCCCCGCAAACTACGCCGATTCGTCACTTTTTGATGATCAAACCCATCGCCACGCTGGACGATATTCTCCATCGCGCCGACTGGTGCGGGCAGCTCCAGCAGGCGTGGTATCAGCACATTCCGCTCAGTGAAAAAATGGGTGTGCGTATTCAGCAGTACACCGGGCAAAAATTTATTACCACCATGCCGGAAACCGGCAACCAGAACCCGCACCATACCCTGTTTGCCGGCAGCCTGTTTTCACTCGCCACGCTCACCGGCTGGGGGCTGATCTGGCTGATGCTGCGCGAACGTCATCTCGGCGGCACCATTATTCTGGCCGATGCCCATATCCGCTACAGCGCACCGATCAGCGGCAAGCCGAGCGCGGTAGCTGACCTGGGCGCACTGGGCGGCGATCTCGACCGTCTGGCGCGTGGACGTAAAGCGCGCGTACAGATGCAGGTTGAGCTGTTCGGCGATGAAACGCCAGGCGCGGTGTTTGAAGGCACCTATATCGTTCTGCCTGCGAAGCCTTATGGCGCGTATGAAGAGGGCGGGAACGAGGAGGAGTAGTCTCCTTCTCACTCTCGCCCGGCATGGTTAATGCGCCAGGCAATATCTCGCATAACGTCTCGCGCTGACTGGCTAATTCCACCCAACTGGAAGAAGCCGTGAATTACACCCCGCCATCGTTGAGCGGTACACTTCACGCCTTGCTCCGTGAGGCGCTGATAAAGCGCCTCGCCTTCGTCGCGTAACGGATCATACTCAGCGGTAACAATATGGACCTTCGGCAGACCGCTAAAGTCGTTGCGCCACAGTGGGCTGACGTCAGGATGCTGACGGTCGGCTCCAGCCAGATACATTTCATAGCCGCTCAAAAGGGTATCGCGAGTAATCACGTAATCCATGCCATTGAGGGTATAGCTTTCAAAACTGGCCGTAGCGTCGAGCATGGGGTAGATAAGAATGAGCTGCGCGGGATCCCAGAGACCTTTGGCTTTAAGCCGCAATGACGTTACCAGCGCAAGATGACCTCCCGCGCTGTCTCCACAAAGTGTAATCCGGTTTTTATCCACGCCTAATAGTTCAGCATTTTGCCAGACAAGATCTGCCGCTCTCTCTGCATCGTCATGCGCAGCGGGGAAAGTATGCTCGGGTGCGAGTCTGTACTGAACCGCAATGACCCGACAGTTACCGTAAAACGCCAGTTGGCGAAGCTGATTATCATGGGTTTCAAACCCACCGCTGACAAAACAACCGCCATGATAGTAGAGGGCAGAAGGTAACATTTCAGGGGCATTGAAAGGCGAAAAGACCCGAAAGGTCATATTCTCAAGAACAAGCGTTTCAACCTGGATACGCTTTTCTGTTTCCCCGGCCAGCGCTGTGCTGGCGACATACCCGCTTCTCCGGTCATCAATACTCTGCTTTCGTGAGGAAGGTCGTCCTGCGGTAATAAACTCCTGTACCAGCTTATCAATACCCTTCTCCAGAGCCATGGTTACGTCCTTTTACTGTGTGTTTATACAGTTTATAGCCTGGTTTAGAGCAGATGAAAACAGAGAAATGTTGAGAGGTGCATATTGTGGAAAGCGGCTCGCAAAATCGATCATTCCCTAAAAAACGTCCTTTCACCCTAAATTGATAAAGAGTATTTTGCCTGAAAATTAACCAAAGATGATATACTAAGGTGATATATGAGCGTTTTAGCGGAACTTGATATGGGCAGAATACTTATCGATTTATCTGATGACGTGATTCAACGTTTGGATAATCTCAAGCAATTGCGAAATCAACCACGTGCTGAACTGCTTCGGGAAGCGATAGAACTGTATCTCGACCAGCAGAGTTCTTCTGTTATCCGAAATGCGCTTGGTCTGTGGGGAGACAGAAAAGAGGACGGGCTTGAGTATGAACGCAAGTTGCGTGAGGAGTGGTAATCATGGAGCACATGGCAGTGTTTGATACCAATATTCTCATTGATCTCTTCAACAACCGTGTTGAAGCTGCGGATGCGATTGAGCATACCGCGTCGCATCGTGCCATCAGCTTAATTACCTGGATGGAAGTAATGGTGGGCGCTCGCAGGCATGGTCATGAAGCGAAAACGGCAGCCGTTATGGGCGCTTTTGAAATTATTGATGTGTCTCGGGATATTGCGGAAAGAAGCGTTTTACTACGTGAGAAGCATGGAATGAAACTGCCTGATGCTATCATTCTGGCCACAGCGCAGAGCAGAAAATGTCCGTTGATTTCTCGCAACACGAAAGATTTTGCGGGTATTGACGAGGTCCTTACGCCTTACCAGCTGTAGGCCGGGCAAGCTCGCGCCGCCCGGCACTCTCACAGGAGATTACTCCCCTTCACCCGGGAACAGGAACGGGTTGATCGAGCTGCGGGCAAAGCCCTCCTGCTCCATCTTCGCATCCAGAATCAGCGAGGCGAGATCGTCGGCCACCGCTTCGACTTTCGGGTCTTTTTCCTGATACAGAATCTTCAGGTAGGTCCCGCAGTCGCCGCAGCTTTCGGCCTTCACCGCCGCGTCTTCATTTTCCAGCGACCAGTAGTTGAGATCGCGGGTCTGCTCGCAGTTGCTGCACTTCACGCGCACCACGTGCCACTCGGTTTCACACAGGTTGCAGTGCAGATAGCGCAGCCCCTGCGTCGTACCAATCTGTACCATGCTGGAGACCGGCATTGAACCACACACCGGGCAGAACTGGCGCGCTTCGCCGTATTCGGCGCGGGCTTTGCCTGGGATCAGGCTCGCCATTTGCGCCCAATAGAGCGACAGCGCAGCCCAGATGAACGGGGCTTTATCGCTGCTCACCAGCGAGAAGTCGGAGGCAAACAGCGCGCTCGCCATCTCTTCCAGCTCCTGATCGGAGGCTTTTTCCAGGTTCTCAATGACCGCCAGCGCCGTGCCGCTCATCTCGGGCTTCAGCTCGGCGATCAGGGAATGCAGCAGCTTATGCCAGTGCTTGTCGCGCGGCAGGACGTGAATATCCAGCGGCGGCTTGCCCTGCTCGTTGGCTTCTTTGATGCGTGCGGTCAGGTCCATTTGCAGCGGATGGTCGTACAGCACCACTTCCTGCGCATGGGCGACCAGCGCGGCAAAACGCAGAAAATCGCCCAGCGGGTTGTTCTCTGCCAGCTCGCGCAGACGCTCTGCGCGGCGGTTGTAGAGGTTCTTGAGTCTGGGGAATAACAACGGCGGAATATACTCCGCCGTACGTTTCTCGCTCGACCCCAGCTCATCTTGCGGGATTATGCGAATACTCATTCAGATGACTTTTCCTGTTTCTGGCGGACTTCACGGTACCAGCGCGGGTGATGTTTCTTCGCCCACGTTTTGGTGACCCAGCCTTCCACCATCGCGGTAATGGTGCCTTTCACCCAGAGGGCGGCGTAAATATGCACCATGATAACCACAATTAACGCTACTGCGGCAAATGAATGCAGCATTAGCGCAAATCGGATCACCGGGATTGAGAAAGCAGGCGCAAAGTACGGACGCCAGATGATCACGCCGCTCACCAGCAACAGGACCAGGAAGATAATCGCCGCCCAGAATACGCATTTCTGGCCGAAGTTATAACGCCCGGTATCACCCACTTCCTCGTTGACGACGATCTTACGAATATTCTTCGCCCAAAAGATATCATCCCGATTGATTAGGTTATGGTGCCAGTAACGGAAAAACATGATGATGAACGACGCGAACATGATGACGCCCACAAACGGGTGCAGTATACGCGCCAGCTGTGGTGTCCCCATGATCTGCATCAGCCAGTTGAAGGACGGGAAGAAGAACCCCAGCCCGCTTATCGCCGCCAGCATGAAGCAGAAGGCGGTGACCCAGTGGTTGATGCGTTCCGGCGCGGTGTAGCGCACGATGGTGTCACGTTTTCTCATTTGCGCACCTCGTCTTTCTCTTCATGCAGGTTGTCGTCTTCCTCTTCCGCGCGGTTCGGACCAACGCCGACGTAGTGAAAGATGCTCGCTGCGAAGGTGGCCGCAAAACCGACCGCGGCCAGTGGTTTCCAGATGCCTTTCCAGAACTTCACGGTGGCGCTGATTTCCGGGTTCTCCGGCAGGCCATGGTACAAATTCGGCTTGTCGGCGTGGTGCAGCACGTACATGACGTGCGTACCGCCAACCCCGGCCGGATCGTACAGGCCCGCGTTATCGTAACCACGGGTTTTCAGCTCGCCCACACGCTCTGCCGCCAGCGTTTTCATATCCTCTTTGGAGCCAAAATGGATAGCGCCGGTTGGACAGGTCTTCACGCACGCTGGCTCCTGGCCGACATTTACGCGGTCAACGCACAGCGTACATTTGTAGACGCGGTTGTCTTCCGGGTTCAGGCGCGGCACGTCGAACGGACAGCCCGCGATGCAGTAGCCGCAGCCGATGCACTGCTCGGACTGGAAGTCGACGATGCCGTTGGCATACTGAATGATAGCCCCTTCTGACGGACACGCCTTCAGGCAACCCGGATCCGCACAGTGCATACAGCCGTCTTTGCGGATAAGCCATTCCAGTTTGTCGTTCTGCTCCACTTCCGAGAAACGCATTACCGTCCAGGACTTGGCGGTCAGGTCCGCCGGGTTGTCGTACACCCCGACGTTGTGACCCACTTCGTCACGGATGTCGTTCCACTCTGAACAGGCCACCTGACAGGCTTTACAGCCGATACAGGTGGTCACGTCGATAAGCTTGGCCACTTCCTGCTGGTGGTCCCGCGCCTGAGGCGCGGGCGTGAAACCGTTAGTCGCGGAACGACGGATAATATCCTGAGATTGATAAGCCATAAGTCGTCTCCGTTACACCTTTTCCACGTTCACGAGGAAGGCCTTAAACTCCGGCGTCTGCGTGTTCGCATCACCGACGAACGGCGTCAGGGTGTTCGCAATGAATCCTTTCTTCGCCACGCCCTCATAGCCCCAGTGAATCGGGATGCCGATGGTATCCACCTGCTGACCGTGAACGTTCAGCGTGCGAATACGCTTGGTCACCACCGCCTTGGCTTTGATGTAGCCGCGGTTAGAGGAGACCTTCACGGTATCGCCATGGGCAATGCCGAGTTTGTTCGCCAGCTTCTCACCGATCTCCACAAACTGTTCCGGCTGCGCGATGGCATTCAGCAGCGCGTGCTTGGTCCAGTAGTGGAAGTGCTCGGTCAGACGGTAAGTGGTGCCGACATACGGGAACTTGTCCTTTTTACCCAGCGCTTCAAAGTCGCCCTTGAAGATACGGGCTGCCGGGTTAGAGACCACGTTCGGGTGCAGCGGGTTAGTACCCAGCGGCGTCTCAAACGGCTCGTAGTGTTCCGGGAACGGCCCTTCCGCCATCTTATCGATAGCAAACAGACGGCCCATCCCTTCAGGCTGCATGATAAACGGCCCGACATCGCTGCCTGGTGCGGCAGTGCTGTAATCCGGAATATCCACGCCGCCCCATTTCGCGCCGTCCCACTTCAGCAGCTGACGCTTCGGATCCCACGGGTTGCCCTGCGGGTCAGCAGAGGCGCGGTTATAGAGGATGCGGCGGTTAAGCGGCCACGCCCATGCCCAGCCCAGCGTATTGCCGAGGCCCGACGGGTCGGCGTTATCGCGGTTGGCCATCTGGTTGCCTTTCGGCGTCCAGCTACCGGCAAAGATCCAGCAGCCGCTGGAGGTCGTACCGTCATCGCGCAGGTGCGCAAAGGTGCTGAGCTGATCGCCTTTCTTCGCCAGCACCGCACCGGTCGCCGGGTCGATAACGTCCGCCAGCGCCTTACCGTTGCTCTCCATCGCCACTTCTTCCGGAGACGGATTCTCTGGCGTCGAGTAGTTCCAGGTCATGTTCAGCACCGGCTCAGGCGTTGCGCCGCCTTCAGACGCGTACATTTTACGCAGGCGTAAGAAGATACCGGCCAGGATCTCGCCGTCGTTCAAGGCGATGCCCGGGGCATCCGCGCCTTTCCAGTGCCACTGCAACCAGCGGCCGGAGTTGACGATAGACCCGTTCTCTTCCGCGAAGCAGGTTGACGGCAGACGGAACACTTCGGTCTGAATCTTCGACGGATCGACATCGTTCGACTCACCGTGGTTCTGCCAGAACGTCGACGTTTCGGTATTGAGCGGGTCAATCGTCACCAGGAACTTCAGCTTCGACAGAGATTCGACAACCTTGTTCTTGTTCGGGAACGACGCCACCGGGTTAAAGCCCTGGCAGATATAGCCGTTGACCTGGCCCTGGTGCATCATTTCGAAGTACTGAAGTACGTCGTAACCTTTGTCCCACTTCGGCAGCCAGTCAAAGCCCCAGCTGTTTTCCGCCGTCGCCTTGTCGCCGTAGAAGGCTTTCATCAGCGAGACGAAGAACTTCGGATAGTTGCCCCAGTAGTTCACCTGGCCTTCGAGCAGCGGTTTTGGCGTGCTGGCCGTCAGGTAGGTTTGCAGGTCGGTCTGTTTCTCGCTCGGCAGGTTCATGTAACCCGTCAGGCTCTGAGACAGCAGGCCGAGGTCGGTCAGACCCTGAATGTTGGAGTGACCGCGCAGGGCGTTCACGCCGCCGCCTGCCATCCCCATGTTGCCGAGGAGCAGCTGAACCATCGCCATGGTGCGGATGTTCTGCGCGCCGATGGAGTGCTGCGTCCAGCCGAGCGCATACAGGAACGACGCGGTTTTATCTTTCGCGCTGGTTTCCGCAATCAGCTCGCACACCTTCAGGAAGTCCGCCTTCGGCGTCCCACAGATGTTTTCGACAACCTCCGGCGTATAGCGGGAAACGTGCTCTTTCAGCAGGTTCCACACACAGCGCGGGTGTTGCAGGGTGGTGTCGCGCTTCGCAAAGCCGTTTTCGTCCAGCTCGTAGTTCCAGCTGGTTTTGTCGTATTTGCGTTTTTCGGCGTCATAACCGCTGAACAGGCCATCTTCGAAGTGGTAATCCTCACGCACGATCAGGCTGGCGTTGGTATAGGCTTCGGTGTACTCGCGGTTATATTTTTCGTTGGTCATCAGGTACAGCAATACGCCTGACAGGAAAGTGATGTCAGTACCTGAACGAATAGGGGTGTAGAAATCCGCCACTGACGCCGTACGCGTAAAGCGGGGATCGATCACAATCAGCTTCGCGCCGTTGTGGATTTTGGCTTCCATCGCCCAGCGGAACCCAACAGGGTGCGCTTCAGCGGCGTTACCGCCCATCACCACAATGAGGTTGGCGTTTTTGATGTCGACCCAGTGGTTGGTCATCGCACCGCGACCAAATGTTGGAGCAAGACTTGCTACCGTTGGTCCGTGTCAGACACGCGCCTGGTTGTCGACCGCGAGCATACCGAGTGCGCGCGTAAATTTCTGGGTTAAATAGCCGGTTTCGTTACTGGACGCAGAAGCACACAGCATGCCGGTGGAGAGCCAGCGGTTAACGGTGGTGCCTTCGGCATTCTTCGCGATAAAGTTGGCATCGCGGTCTTCTTTCATCAGCTTAGCGATGCGATCGAACGCTTCTTCCCAGCTGATTTGCTGCCATTTGTCAGAGCCGGGAGCGCGATACTCAGGAAACTTCAGGCGGCTTTCGGAGTGGATAAAATCTACCAGACCGGCCCCTTTCGGACACAGCGCACCACGGTTGACCGGGTGATCCGGATCGCCTTCGATGTGGAAAATGGATGCTTTGGCGTTTTTCGCACCGTCGCCGAGGCTATACATTAACAGCCCACAGCCGACGGAGCAGTACGTACAGGTGTTACGGGTTTCGCGGGTGCGCAGCAGTTTATACTGCCGTGTTTCCGCCAGCGCTACACCGGGTGCAAAGCCCAGTGCCGCCGCCGTGGTGCCTGCCATACCGCCAGCGCAGATCTTAAAGAACTGCCTTCTGCTGACCTGCATGGGTCACTCCTTGGTTCATTACGACATTGCTATGTAGTTTTACTCTGCGGTTGAGAATTAACCGCAAAGGAGAAAAATTTGCGTTAATCCCTCATTTCTCCGAGGGATAAGCCCAGAATACCACAATGTCGGTACGCCTGTTCCAACGGCGTTAAAACAAAGTGAACGTATTATCACGGCATTGATTATAAAATGTGATATCAATCACATTTTACCCCGTGCATGTTAAAGAGGTGTAGCAGGTGATCGGTTGCACCTCTCCGGATTGAGTAGGAGAATGGTTGCTGAAAAGTTGATCCATACTATGCGTAAGGCCTGCCGTTTGTGTTGCAATAGCAGGCTCACTTCCGTGGTTGTTCAGGAATACCGTTGTGTCTAAACAAAACCGTGCTGCCCACGCGTCGCCACTGCCTGCGGGCATTGTGGAACTGTCGGTGCACAGACCGCCTCACATTTCACATGCCACGCCGGATTTTCTGGCGGAAGAGGTCCCCGTTGCCCTGGTTTACAACGGGATTTCGCATGTGGTGATGATGGCCTCGCCGAAAGATCTGGAGCTGTTCGCCATAGGTTTTTCCCTCTCGGAAGGCATCATTGCGCATCCGCAGGAGATCTACGGCATGGATGTGGTTCAGGTCTGTAATGGTCTTGAAGTGCAAATCGAACTCTCCAGCCGTCGCTTTATGGGGCTGAAAGAGCGCCGCCGGGCGCTGGCCGGACGTACCGGCTGCGGCGTGTGCGGCGTTGAACAGCTTAATGATATCGGCAAACCCATTATCCCGCTGCCGTTCACCCAGACGTTCAATCTGACGCATCTTGACCGGGCGCTTGAGCACCTGAACGACGTGCAACCCATCGGTCAGCTCAGCGGCTGTACCCACGCGGCGGCATGGATATTGCCGTCAGGCAACATTGCCGGCGGTCATGAAGACGTGGGCCGCCACGTCGCGCTGGATAAGCTGCTAGGTCGCCGCGCTCGGGAAAGCAACGTCTGGCAGCAGGGCGCGGCGTTAGTCTCCAGCCGCGCCAGCTATGAGATGGTGCAAAAGTCCGCCATGTGCGGCGTGGAAATTCTGTTTGCGGTGTCAGCGGCAACCACGCTGGCGGTGGAGGTGGCGGAGCGCTGCAACCTGACGCTGGTGGGGTTCTGCAAGCCGGGAAGGGCGACAATTTACACCCATCCGCAGCGATTGATAATTGATCAGTAATTTTGAATGAGTATAGCAAATCCTTCCGCTTTTAGTTGTTCATGATGAGGTCTAATATTTATCTCATCAAGGCACGGCGCCTTATCTAAACAACTTAACGAAAGGGTTTATCTCATGAAAAGCATCAAAACTTTTGTCGCTGTAATTGCTCTGGCTACCTCTTTTGGTTCTTTCGCTGCGCAGACAGTGACCGCATCCGCCTCTACGCTGGATGGTGCAGAAGCTAAAATCGCTGCACAGGCTCAGGAAGCGGGCGCGTCATCCTACAAAATTACCCAGGCATTCACCGGTAACCGCGTACACATGACCGCTGAACTGAACAAATAATTCCGCTATACCGTCGAAAGAGCGCCCCTGGGGCGCTTTTTAGTTTATGCCCGCCAGACGCAGCAGAGCAGTCACCACCGCCGCCGCGACGATCACCACGATTAACGGCATTTTGCGCCAGGCCAGAAACACCGCGAACCCCACCCCCAGCACGCGCGCCATCCCGGCAAAATGGTCCCCTTCATAAAACGTGGTCGCCAGCGCGACGGAGAACAACAAAACGGTAGCCGCGTCTGAAAGCAGCGCCTGCGACCGTTCTGAAAGCGCCAGCCGGTTGCCAAGCTTCGCTCCGCCAAGACGCATCAGATAGGTTCCGGCAGAAAGAATGGCGATGCCGAGAATAAAGACCGTCATGTTTTCCATTATTTTTTCCTCGCGGCAAGGCCGAGCAAAGAGAGCAGCACCGGCAGACCCACCGGCGCAAACGGTACGGCGGCCAGCGACAACACTGCGCCGCTACAGGCGCGGATCAGCGTGGTACGGTTTTTAAATGCCGGCACCACTAACGCCAGCAGGATCGCCGGGAACACCGCGTCCAGCCCGATGGTTTCCGGGTCCGGCAGCAGCTTGCCGACCATCGCGCCCAGCACCGCCCCCAGCGGCCAGATGATTGCTACGCCCAGGCCGCACAGCCAGTAGGCCGCTTTACGCTGCTCGGCGGTTTTTTGCGACAGGCCGAACACCACGCTTTCATCGTTCATGATATGACAGCCCAGAAAGCTCAGGCCGCGCTTGCCCACCAGGTCACGCACCGTTACGCCGAACGGCACATGGCGCGCGTTAACCAGTAAACCGGCTGCGGCCGCTGCCAGCGGATTGCCGCCGCTCGCGACGATGCCGATAAACATAAACTCGGATGCGCCTGCCAGCACCGTGAGGGAGAGGACAAACGGCACCCACAGCGGGAAACCGTAGGCCATCGCCAGTGAGCCATAAGACATGCCGACCACGCCCACCGCGAGGCAGACCAGGACGATCGCTTTTATCGTGTCGCCTTTCAGGCAAGAGAGGTGATTCTTCATACCATTTTAGCCATATCGAACGTATTTCCATTATAATGAACGCATCAGAAGCGTTTTACAAGACGAACGATTCGTTCGTTATAGAGAGACAGAGGCCGTTATTATGACGCAGCCAATCAGCGTGATCGCCAAAAGCCTGGTACGAGAACGCCTGCGAACCGGGCTCTCACTGGCGGAAATTGCCCGCCGTGCCGGGATCGCCAAATCCACGCTTTCACAACTGGAATCTGGCAACGGCAATCCTAGCCTGGAAACGCTGTGGTCGCTTTGCGTGGCACTGGATATTCCGTTTGCCCGGTTACTGGAGCCGCAACAACCCGTCACGCAGGTGATCCGCCGCGGCGAGGGCACAAAAGTCGTCGCCGGGCAGGCGAACTACGAGGCGATTTTGCTCGCGGCGTGTCCGCCTGGCGCGCGTCGTGATATCTATCTGCTGCTGACTCAGCCGGGGGCAGACCGTATTTCCCAGCCCCATCCGCCTGGGTCGGTTGAGCATATTATCGTGACCCAGGGGCGGGCGATGGTCGGCCTGATCGACGCGGCGGAAGAGCTCGGCCCGGGAGATTACATTTGCTACCCCGCTGACCAGCCGCATATCTTTAAGGCGCTGGAGCCGGATACGCACGCGCTGCTGGTGGCGGAACAAAACTAACGAAGATACGGAAAATCATGTCGCTTAAAGCCATTGCCAAAGAACTGGGGCTGTCTGTTACCACCGTCAGCCGCGCCCTCAACGGGTATGACGACGTTTCTGCTGAGACGCGGGCCCGCGTGGAAGCGGAGGCCCAGCGCCGTGGCTACCGACCAAACACCTTTGCCCGCCGCCTGAAGATGGGAAAAATCGACGCCGTCGGGCTGGTGTTTCCGGTGCATCCTGTTCCGCTCAATAACAGCGTTTTTATGGACATGGTCGGCGAAATTAGCCACGAACTGGCGCGACATGAGATTGACCTGCTGCTCATCGCTGACGACGATCTGGCGGACAAACACAGCTATATGCGCATGGTGCAGAGCCGACGCGTGGATGCGCTGATAGTGGCGCATACGCTGGATCACGATCCGCGTCTTGAGCAGCTTCAGGCCGCCGGGTTCCCGTTCCTGGCGCTCGGCCGCAGCCAGCTCCCGCAGCCGTACGCGTGGTTCGATTTCGACAACTATGCCGGTACGTATCAGGCCACCCGCTGGCTGATCGAGAAAGGCCATCAGCGCATTGCGCTGCTGGGCGAAAGCAACAACCAGGCATTCATCACCCAGCGCCGCCAGGGTTATCTGGACGCGCTGCGGGAAGCCGGACTTTCCAGCGAATGGCTGCGCGCCATGCCCCCTTCGCGCCGCGTGGGGTATGCCACCACGCAAGAACTTCTCTCCCTGCCGCAGCCGCCCACGGCCATCATTACCGACTGCAACACCCACGGCGACGGCGCAGCGATGGCCCTGGCGCAGATGGGGCGCTTAACCGGTGAAAATGCCGTCTCGCTGGTGGTCTATGACGGTTTACCGCAGGACAGCATTGTCGATATCGACGTCGCGGCGGTGATCCAGTCTACCCGTCAGGGTGTCGGGAAACAGATTGCCGATATGGTGCGCCAGCTGATTAACGGCGACGACATCGACACCCTTCAGGTGCTCTGGCAGCCGGAATTTTCCCCAGGCCAGACGGCCTGATTACACCAAAAATTCAAAACCCGATCACAGATCCGAAACGTTTTGGTTTGTATCCGAAACGTTTCGGATCAACACTCAGGACATCCCGATGACAGGAGATGTCCGATGCAAGATGCCATTTTTCGACTTGAAAGCAATACGGTTGACGTGGTGCTAAAAACCCACCCGTTCGCCGAAATTCTCTACTGGGGGCCGCACCTTCAGCATTTTTCGCCGCAGGATGCGCTGAGTATTGCGCGCCCGGTTGCGAATGGCAGGCTGGACGTGGACTCCCCCGTCACGCTGATGGCAGAGCTGGGGCACGGCCTGTTTGGTTCGCCCGGCATTGAGGGGCATCGCCAGGGGCTGGACGGATCGCCTGTCTTCACCACCACAGGCGTACAACAGCAGGGGCAAACCCTGACGGTAACGGCAGAAGATAAACAGGCGGGCCTGCGCCTGACCAGTGAATTAACGCTGGATGCCAGCGGCGTACTGGTGGTGCGCCATGGCTTAACCAACCTGAAAACGCAGGCGTGGCAGGTGGATCGCTTTGCCGTGACGCTGCCGGTGGCCGAACGCGCGCAGGAGGTGATGGCCTTCCACGGACGCTGGATCAGGGAGTTTCAGCCGCACCGCGTGATGCTTGAACATGACAGCTTCGTGATTGAAAACCGCCGGGGTAAAACCTCCCATGAACATTTCCCGGCGCTGATTTCAGGTACGCCGTCATTCAGTGAAATGCACGGCCACGTCTGGGGCGTGCATCTGGGCTGGAGCGGCAACCACCGCCTGCGCGCGGAGGCGAAAACCGATGGCCGCCGCTATATGCAGGCCGAAGCGCTCTACCTGCCGGGTGAAAGGGCGATTGAAGAGGGGGAAACGCTCTGGACGCCGCGCCTGTATGCCAGCCACTCCCCGCACGGGCTGAATGGCATGAGCCAGCAGTTCCACCGCTACCTGCGCGATAACGTTATCCGCTTCCCGGAAGATAAACCGCGCCCGGTGCATCTCAACACCTGGGAGGGGATCTACTTCAACCACGATCCGGACTACATCATGCGCATGGCCGACGAGGCCGCCGCGCTGGGCGTGGAGCGCTTTATCATTGACGACGGCTGGTTCAAAGGCCGCAACGACGACCACGCCGCGCTGGGCGACTGGTATCTGGACGAGAAAAAATACCCGAACGGCCTTAAGCCGGTGATCGATCACGTTAAACAGCTCGGCATGGAGTTTGGTATCTGGGTTGAGCCGGAGATGATTAACCCGGATTCCGATCTGTATCGTGCGCACCCTGACTGGGTGCTGGCGCTGCCGGGCTACGCCCAGGCGACCGGGCGACACCAGCTGGTGCTCAATCTCAATATTGCGCAGGCCTTTGATTATCTGGTCGAGCGCATGAGCTGGCTGCTGGGCGAACACGCGGTCGACTATGTGAAGTGGGACATGAACCGCGAGCTGGTGCAGCCAGGGCACAAGGGCAAAGCCGCCGCCGATGCCCAGACGCGTCAGTTTTATCGCCTGCTGGACGTGCTGGGCGAGCGTTTCCAGCACATTGAATTTGAATCCTGCTCCTCCGGCGGCGGGCGAATCGATTATGAAGTGCTGACCCGCTGCCACCGCTTCTGGGCGTCCGACAACAACGACGCGCTGGAGCGCAACACTATCCAGCGCGGCATGAGCTACTTCTTCCCGCCGGAGGTGATGGGGGCGCATATCGGTCATCATAAATGTCACGCCACCTTCCGCCAGCACAGCATTCAGTTCCGCGGGCTGACGGCGCTGTTTGGTCACATGGGGCTGGAGCTGGATCCGCTCACCGTCGACGCGCAGGAGCGTGAAGGCTATCGCCATTACGCCGCGCTGTATAAGCGGTGGCGCGAGATCATTCATCGCGGCACCCAGTGGCGCGTGGATATGCCGGACGCCACCACCCTGGCGCAGGGTATAGTGAGCGAAGACAAGGCGCAGGGGCTGTTTTTGGTCAGCCAGCTCGCGATGCCGGACTACACCCTGATGATGCCGCTGCGCATGCCGGGGTTAGACGCCAGCGCGCAGTACCGCATCACGCTGCTCGATCACCCGAACATTCAGATTACGGGCGAGGGCGGGCACACCATGCGCAAGCTCCCGGCGTGGATGGACGCGCCGCAAACGGTAAGCGGTGAGTGGCTGATGCAAGCGGGTATTGCGCTGCCGATTCTGGATCCGGAAACCGCCATTCTGATTGGTGTGGAACGCGTGTAAGGGTGACGGGCCGGGCGACCGGCCCTCCGTTGAGGATAAAAATAATGAACACAACAACCTGTACCCACAAAGACAACCCTAACTTCTGGATCTTCGGGCTGTTCTTCTTTCTCTACTTCTTCATCATGGCCACCTGCTTTCCGTTCCTGCCGATCTGGCTGTCGGACATCATCGGCCTGAACAAAACCCATACCGGGATTGTTTTCTCCTGCATCTCGCTGTCGGCCATTGCCTTCCAGCCGGTGCTGGGGGTCATTTCCGACAAGCTGGGGCTGAAAAAACATCTGCTTTGGATCATCTCGGTGCTGCTGTTCCTGTTCGCGCCGTTCTTCCTGTACGTCTTCGCCCCGCTGCTGAAAACCAATATCTGGCTGGGCGCGCTGAGCGGTGGGATCTATATCGGCTTTGTCTTTTCAGCGGGTTCGGGGGCGATTGAGGCCTACATTGAGCGCGTGAGCCGCAACAGCTTTTTTGAGTACGGCAAGGCGCGTATGTTTGGCTGTCTCGGCTGGGGGCTCTGCGCCTCAACGGGCGGCATCCTGTTCGGCATCGATCCGTCGTATGTATTCTGGATGGGGTCGGGAGCGGCGCTGTTGCTGATGCTGCTGCTGGTGGTCGCGAAACCGAAGCCCAACCAGACGGCGCAGGTGATGAATGCCCTGGGTGCGAATCAGCCGCAGATCACCGCTAAAACCGTCTTTACCCTGTTCCGCCAGCGCAGAATGTGGATATTCATCCTGTACGTGATTGGCGTGGCCTGCGTGTATGACGTCTTCGACCAGCAGTTTGCCACCTTCTTCAAAACCTTCTTCGCCACGCCGCAGGAGGGGACCCGCGCCTTTGGTTTCGCCACCACGGCGGGGGAAATCTGTAACGCGATCATCATGTTCTGCTCGCCGTGGATCATTAACCGCATCGGCGCGAAAAACACGCTGCTGATTGCCGGGGTGATCATGGCGACGCGCATTATCGGCTCGTCGTTTGCCACCACTGCCGTGGAGGTGATTGCCCTGAAGATGCTGCACGCGCTGGAAGTCCCGTTCCTGCTGGTGGGGGCATTCAAGTACATCACCGGGGTGTTTGATACGCGCCTGTCGGCCACCATCTACCTGATTGGCTTCCAGTTTGCCAAACAGTCGGCGGCGATCTTCCTCTCCGCCTTTGCCGGAAATATGTATGACCGGGTCGGCTTCCAGGAGACGTATCTGATACTGGGCTGCTTCGTGCTGGCGATCACGGTGGTGTCGGCGTTTACGCTGAGTGGCAGGCGGGAGATTGCTGCAAGCCGGGGTGCGGTGGAGGTGAATTAAGGAAAAAGTTTAGATACCGTTTAAAACGACGAAACCCACCAGAGGTGGGTTTCATAAATCGCTTTGCCTAAGATGTACGCAACTAGAACCTATGAAAGGGGAAGTAGACAGTACAGGCTGTTGAGAGCAGATACTAAAGGCTGGGGGATCCTCAGTCAACCGTTTCTTCGCGCATATGGTATGCTTCGTCCCATTGTGATGGGAGTAAGAAAAATGCCGCAAGAGACTAATTATAAACCAATTATTTCATTGATCTCATCAATACGTCTGGACAGTTACCGTACGACTTTTCGCCCAGCTGATGAATGCGAATTATACGGGGTTTATATCTGGTCTCAGCATGCAGCAGCGTCTATTTATCCATTACTTCAGAACCTTGAGATTTCATTAAGAAATGCCGTTGATAAAGAGGCAAGGGCAAGATTTGGCGAAATGTGGTGGGAAAATATCCACACTTCAAAAGATCGGGATGAGTGTCATTTCTATAAAAACATCGAAAAGGCTAAAGATTGCCTTACCCGGGAATGGCGCAAAAAAGAGATGAGACGCAGACGAGGCGCTGGAGCGCATGCACAACCTGTTCCGGACTGGACTCACGATCGGATCGTTGCATCCACGGATTTTAGTACCTGGCATTATGTATTAAATAATGAGTTTAGTGCCCCTGCACCGCGAGAAAACCAGCAGTATTTATGGCCTAAGTCTTTGAGTAAGGTCTTTAAAAATTACGCTAAAATCAGCGCCAATCCGCAAAAAGTCAGAAAGGAGTTGATCGATCTCATCTTCGAACTGAGAGAGTATCGAAACCGTATTTCCCATCACGAACCTATCTGGGTTAAAGCGCCGAATGTGAATGATGCAAGAACGGCCATCGATACGATTAGAATCAAGATAAATAAAATTGAGCTTGTCCTTGAAGCCCTTGATCTCAACCTGCTGAACGTGATGAAAAAGGTTGGGCTGTTTGAAAATGCCAGACGCGTTTGTTCAGTGGAAGAGCTTGATATTTATCGCTATATCAAACCGTATTGCGCGCTATCGCCCGAGCAGATTTCAGTCATTGAACCGCCCTGTCGTGCTGCAAAAGAGAGAAACGAAACCATCATATGGGAGCATGATAGAGTCGTTTATGGTCTGCGGACCTTGCGCTAAAAGCAGGTGACGCTTGTGTTGCATCACCTGCTTTGCCTTTACGCCAGGTAAAACACCTCTTTCAGCGCCGCACTCACCGGGCTGTTATCCGGGTTCGACGGCATAACGTCACCCATATATTTCCACCAGCGCTGGCAGACATCGGTGTTTGCCACCGCGTTCCAGCGCTCTTCCGATTCAATCTCCACCGTCGCAAACAGCAGGTTGCGGGCTTTGTCGAGGTAAATGGCGTAGTGGTGCGCGCCATGGGCTTTCAGTACCGCCTCCAGTTCAGGCCAGATCGGGTTGTGGCGGCGCGCATACTCCTCGTGCGCGTCCGGGTTTACCTGCATCACAAACGCTTTGCGGATCATAATGCCTCCAGGTACAGTTCGCGGACCTCGTCACGGCTCGCGGTGCGCGGGTTGCACGGCGCGCACGGGTCGGCGAGCGCTTTATCCAGCCAGCCTTCAATATCCGCTTTGGTGACGCCAAGCTGGCTGAAGCCGGACGGAATGCCGACCCGGGCGCTCAGGTCGCGAATCGCCTGAATGGCTGACATGCTGGCCGCTTCATCGCTCAGGCCGCGCGTGTCAACGCCCATCGCCTGCGCCACGCGGGCAAATCGGGCAACCGCGTTCGGGCGGTTAAAGTTTTCGATGATCGGCAGCAGAATGGCGTTGCACACGCCGTGCGGCAGGTTGTGCGTCGCGCCCGGCTGGTGCGCCAGAGCGTGTACCAGCCCCAGACCGGCGCTGTTAAACGCCATGCCCGCCAGATACTGACCAAAAGCCATCTGCTCGCGCGCTTCCAGGTTGTGACCGTCGTCGACCGCTTTCGGCAGCCAGAGGTTGATCAGGCGAATCGCCTCCAGCGCGTTGGCATCGGTCAGCGGGTGCGCGCCGACGGACACGTAGGCTTCAATGGCGTGGGTCAAGGCATCCATGCCGGTTGCGGCGGTCACGGAGGCCGGAATATCGAGCATCACGCTGGCATCGTCCACGGCGATATCCGGGATGATGTTCGGGTCGATAATCACCTCTTTCACCTGTCGCGCGGCGTCAATGATCACCGCGTTGCTGGTCATCTCCGCCGCCGTGCCTGCGGTGGTGTTGATCGCCACCAGCGGCACGCCCGCGTTTTTCACCTTGCCGACGCCGGAGTAATCGGTTGACGGACCTGGGTTGGCGGTGAGGATTTTGATTGCCTTGGCGGTATCAATCGGGCTGCCGCCGCCAAAGGCAATCAGGTAATCACACTCCGCATCCTGATATGCCGCATAGCCTTTTTGCACCAGCGCTTCCGTCGGATTCGGGAATACCTCATCGAACAGGTGATACGACATCTGATGGGCGTCGAGCGCGGAAAACAGGCTGTCGAGCAGGACCAGCTTCACCAGCTGGCCGTCGGTGACAATCAGCGCTTTTCCCCACTGTTTGTTTGCCACCAGATTGACCATATCGCCGATCGCGCCCGCGCCGTGCAGGCTGATTTTTGGAAGCGCCAACATAAAGCTCATGATAATTCTCCTTAATTGCTGTGATTTTTATGCCCGGCGGCGCTGCGCTTGCGCGGGCCTACGGTTAAGCAGGCCGGGTAAACGCATTGCCACCCGGCTATGAGATCCGTCTTCGCTGCATAATCCGGCGGGTAATAATCGGCAGCGAAATCACCACGATCAGCATCGCGCCGATAATCACTGACATCACAATGCCGGGCACGTTGAGCAGGCTCAGGCCGAAGGTCACCAGCCCCATCAGGAAGGCGGCGATAATCACGCCCACCATGCTGCCGGACCCGCCGAGAATATTGACGCCGCCGAGCACCGCCATCGTCACCACCGCCAGCTCCCATCCCATCGCGATGGTCGGGCGGGTGCTGCCCAGACGCGAGGTGAGCAGCACCGACGCCAGGCCGGACATCAGCCCCACCAGCGCAAACAGGATCAGGTTGTGGCGCTTCACGTTGATGCCGGAGTACCACGCGCCGGTCGGGTTGTTGCCGATGGCGTAGGTGCGGCGGCCAAAGTTGGTGCGGTGCAGCACAAAGGCAAACAGAGCGGCCAGCACGATAAACAGCGCGAACTCAAACGACAGCGCGCCCCAGACGTAGCCCTGGCCGAACCAGGCGAAGCTCTCCGGATAGCTGTTCAGCGCCTGGTCCCCGAGCAGGATGTAGGTGATCCCGCGGTACAGGCTCATTGTGCCGATGGTGATGACGATGGACGACAGGTTAAAGCGCGTCACCAGAATGCCGTTGAACAGCCCGCACAGCAGCCCGACGCCTAATCCCACGCAGACCAGCAGCGGCGTATCGACGCCCGCCGCCGCGCAAAAGCCCATCACCGTGGAGCTGAGTGCGATGGTGGAGGCCACCGACAGGTCAATTTCCCGGGCGATAATCAGCATCGCCATCGGCAACACGATGATCGCCTTTTCGGTGAAGTTGAACGTCGCGTCGGAGAGGTTCCAGATATTGAGGAAGTAGGGCGAGGCGAGCGCGTTCACCACAAACACCGCCAGCGTCACCGCCAGCAGGAAGCCCTCCCAGCACAGCAGGCGCTGGAAGATGCCCGTCGCAGAAGTGGGTTTAAACTCTTCAGATGTCATCATTTTGCTCATGATTTCACCGCCAGTTTCTGACGTGCCAACGCCGCGTCGCGCAGGATCAGCCTGCCTTTGCGCTTGTTGCCGCGCTCGTTCAGCAGCACAGCGATGACAATGACCGTGCCGGAAATCGCCATCTGCCAGAACGGGGAGACGCCGATCACCGGCAGGGCGTTGTTGATGACGCCAAGGAACAGCGCCCCGAACAGACAGCCGAGCACGCGGCCGGTGCCGCCCATGGTGCTGATCCCGCCAATCACGCAGGCGGCCACCACCTGCAATTCAAAACCGTTCGCGACGTCAACATACGCAACGGCAAAGCGCGAGATCCACAGGTAGCCGCAGAACCCGGCCAGCAGACCGGAAAGGCAGAAGCTGATGAACTGCATTTTCCCGGCGTTGATCCCGGTGTAGTACGCTGCCGTGGCGTTCCCGCCTGCGGTGTAGAGCGCCCGTCCGGTGCGGCTGTAGCGCAGGAAGTAGCCCACCAGCAGCAGTATGGCGATGGCGCACCAGCTCAGCACCGGCAAGCCCAGCACTGACGCACGCGGCAGGCCGAGGAAGTCTGCACCCATCTGGTTGGCGTTCACCCAGCCGCCGCCGGAGAGCAAAAAGATCATTCCGCGGTAGATGCTCATGGTGCCGAGCGTGACCACAATCGCCGGAATGCCCAGCTTCCACACCAGCAGGCCGTTAATCGCGCCCATCAGCAGCCCAAGCGCGCTGGCGAGGATCAGCAGCGCCCAGACGGGCACGTCCGGGTAATGGAAGTTAATCAGGGCGACAATCATCCCGGTCAGGGCCAGATTAGCCGCCATCGACAGGTCGATGCCTTTAGTGAGCAGCACCATCATCTGCCCGAGCGCGAGGACGATCAGAATGGCGGTGTCGTTAAACATCTCCACCAGGTTGCCCGGCGCGATAAACGATGGCACGCGGCTGCCAATGGCGACGACCATCAGCACAATCACCGCGCCAAGCAGAGCTTCGCGATGTTTTAAGAGTGAGCTAATCATTTATGCCGCCTCCTGTTTTGCACCGCTGGCGGCGCTGACGATGGTTTCCGCCGTCGCGTCTCCCGCCTGGTATTCGGCCACCATCAGCCCCTCGTGCATGACGATAATGCGATCCGCCATGCCCATCACTTCCGGCAGTTCGGACGAGACCATAATCACCGCCAGCCCCTGACTGACCAGCTCGGACATAAACTGATGCACGGCTGCCTTTGAGCCGATATCGATGCCTTTTGTCGGCTCATCGAGGATGATCACGTCAGGGTGCGTCGCCAGCCATTTGCCGATCACGACTTTTTGCTGGTTGCCGCCAGAGAGGGTCTCCACCGCCTGCTTCCAGCTGAAGGCTTTCACTTGCAGGCGTTTGGCGTACTCGTCCGCCAGCTTCCATTCGCGGTCGTCATGCAGCACGCCGTTCGGATTGAGCCTGCTGAGCTGAGGCAGGCTGATGTTCTGGGCAATCGGCAGGGCGATAATCGCCCCCTGTTTCTGCCTTTCTTCCGGCACACAGACGATACCGGCTTTGATCGCATCCGCAGGCTGGCGGAAGCGCCGGGGCTGTCCGTTGAGGATAATTTCCCCCGACGATGGCCGCGTGACGCCGGAAAGCGCCTGCATCAGCTCGGTACGCCCGGCACCCACCAGCCCGTAAAAGCCGAGGATCTCCCCTTTACGCAGGGAGAACGAGATATGCGCAAACTCGGTCGGATGGCAGAGGTTTTTCACCTCCAGCACCGTCTCGCCTTTTTCGCAGTCGATTTTCGGGAAGGTTTGGGTAATGGCGCGCCCGACCATCATCGACACCATCCGCTCCTCGGTGATCTCATTTATTGCCCCTGCACCGACGAACACGCCGTCGCGCAAAATGGTGTAGTGATCGGCCAGCTCAAAAATCTCGTCGAACTTGTGGGAGATAAACAGGATGGCTTTTCCCTCCTGCTTTAAGCGTTCCACAATCTGGTAAAACTCGAGGATTTCATGCTGTGACAGCGCCGCCGTCGGTTCATCGAGGATCACCACCTGCGCCTCAAACGACAGCGCGCGGGCAATTGCCACCATGTGACGCTGGGCGATGCTCAGGGTTTTCAGCGTTGCGCGCGGGTCGATTTGCACCTCAAGGCGGGCGAGAATAGCCTGCGCCCGGCGGTGCATTTCCGGCCAGTCGAGCTTTTTCAGGAAGCCTTTGTGAAGGTACTGACCGACAAAGATATTTTCGGTGACCGAGAGTTCATCGAACAGGACGGTTTCCTGGTGAATGGCGGTGATGCCCATTTTATGCGCCGACTCCGGCGTCGGAAGGTGAACGGGGATCGCCTTGTAGAGAATTTCGCCCTCGTCGGGCTGGTATATGCCGGTCATCACTTTGACCAGCGTCGACTTGCCCGCGCCGTTTTCGCCGATAAGCGCCGTCACTTTGCCGGGCCACAGCGCAAGCTGCACGTTCTCAAGAGCACGCACGCCGGGGAACACCTTGGTGATGCCAGAAAGCTGTAGCAATGGGGTCATGATAGTTCTCCTGGACAGGGGAATTTGTAGGGCGGGTAAGCGGCAGCGCCACCCGCCTTTTGCCGGATGGCGCTACGCTTATTCGGCCTACAAATCGCATCAAAAGATTTTCGAGAACTTATCAATATTGCTGGCATCGTAAACGAACGGCTCGGCCATCGCGCCGTTGCCGTCGGCATCCAGCTTCACTTTGCCCAGTCTGCCCATGCTGGCCTCGCCTTTCGTGGCCGTGCCTTTCACCAGGTCATCCGCCAGGTAGGTTGCGGCATAGCCGAGGTCAATCGGGTTCCAGATGGCAAAACTCTTGCTTGCGCCAGACTTCACCGCGCCCGCCATCTCAGACGGCAGGCCTAACCCGGTGACGTACACTTTGCCAATCTTGCCCTGGTCCTTCACCGCCTGCGCGGCAGCGACAATGCCCACGGACGACGGTGAAACGATCACTTTCAAATCAGGGTAGGTTTTCAGAAGGCCGACCGCCTCGCGGTAGCTTTTATCAGAGAGATCGTCACCGTAGGCCACGGTCACCAGATTGACGGACGGGTACTTCGGCAGCACCTTTTTCATCTCCGCAATCCAGGTGTTCTGGTTGGTGGAGGTTGGCGTGGCGCTCAGCACCGCCACATCGCCTTTCTCCACGTTCAGCGCTTTCAGGGCATCGGCGGCGAGCTTGACGTTGGTTTCGCCAATCAGGGCGTTATTGGACGGGTTGAGGTGGATCTGACGCCCGGCTTTCGCCACCCCGGAATCCCACGACACTACCTTGATGCCGCGCTGCATCGCTTTTTTCAGCACCGGCACGACGGCGTCCGGATCGTTCGCGGAAATTGCGATCGCATCCACCCCCTGGGCGATCAACCCGTTCAGCACCTCGATCTGCGCTTCCGCCGTGGTGGTGGTCGGGCCGGTATAAATCACTTTTACATCGCCTAACTCTTTGGCCGCCTCCTGCGCGCCGACGTTCGCTGCCTCGAAGAATCCATTCCCTAAGGACTTCGCCACCAGGGCGATTTTCACTTCTGCTAAAGCGGAACCGGACAACGCCAGAGCGGCAACGGTGAGGATCAAGCTTGCTTTTATTTTCATTGCTTTTACTCCACTGACTTGAGTTAGTTGTAGGGATTGCAGGTGGTTTTCGCCCCGTCTCGGTGAGCGGGGCGCGATGTTGTTATTGGTACAGATCTAACGCCGACTGCATGGGGGTGACGCCAAAGCGTTTACCCAGGGCGATCAGTTCTTCCCGGGTGATGGTCTGCTTCATGCCGCCCATGGAATAGACCTTTACCAGCACTTCCGCGGATTTCTCGGCGGTGTCGATCAGGCCGAAGGTTTCATCCAGCGTCGGGCCGCTGCCAAAGACGCCGTGGAACGGCCACAGCACCAGTGAGTGCTTCTGCATGTCCGTCGCGGTCGCCTGGCCGATTTCGTCGGTGCCCGGCACCATCCACGGCAGAATGCCGACGCCGTCCGGGAACACCACCAGACACTCGGTGCTGCCTTCCCACAGTTTGCGGGTGAAGAAATCAGAATTATTTTCCAGCACGTAGGTCAGGGCGATCAGGTTGGTGGCGTGGCAGTGCATGATCACGCGGTCCTTGCCATTGGTCGCCTTGATGCGCTCGCAGTGGGAGAGGAAGTGCGCTGGCAGTTCGGAGGTGGGCACCGCCTCATCCGTCAGCCCCCACAGAATGTGGTAGCCCGCGCCGTCGCTATCCACTTTCACCACGCCGAGGTTGGCCTGCGGGTCGAGCTGGACGTTGCGGAAGAACTTCCCGGAGCCGGTGACGATAAACGGCGTGTTGGCGAGCAGCGGCATCGGCTGGCTCAGGGCGATATAGCGCGGCTTCTGGTGGAAATCGGCGGCAAATGGCTCGATATCCGCGTCGTCCAGGCGTAGCGTCAGGTTGCCGCCGTTGCGCTCGTCCCAGCCCTTCAGCCAGGCGTCGGAGGTGGCTTTGATCATGCCCTGGACGAACCAGGAGGTGGTGATGGTCTGCATACTGTGTTTCCTTTGAAAATGCCGGGTGGCGCGTTGCTTACCCGGCCTACTTTTACCTGTAGGCCCGGCAAGCAACGCGCCGCCGGGCAATGTTTTTTACTGACGAGCGGCAAGAACGTCTTTCTCATATGCCCGCACGTTGTCCAGCCACTGGCTGCCCGCAGGCGCATCGTGACGCTGGCAGTACATCTCCCACACCGCCTGCCACGGCAGGGATTTCTGCTCTTCCAGCAGCGCCAGGCGCGCGGTGTAGTCGCCGTTTTCTTCCAGCTGTTTCAGGGCGGCGACAGGTTCCAGCAGCGCGCGCAGCAGGGCTTTCTTCATGTTGCGGGTGCCGATAACCCACGCCGCGATGCGGTTGATGGAAGCGTCGAAGAAGTCGAGGCCAATGTGTACGCGGTCGAACAGATCGTGGCGGATGATTTCGCTGGCAATCGCCTGGGTTTCGTCATCCAGCAGCACCACGTGGTCGCTGTCCCAGCGCACCGGGCGGCTGACGTGCAGCAGCAGGCGCGGCACGTAGAGCATGGCAGCGGAGATTTTGTCGGAGATCACCTCGGTCGGATGGAAGTGACCGGCATCCAGGCACAGCGCGGTCTGGCGGCTGGTGGCATAACCCATGTAGAACTCGTTTGAGCCCACGGTGTAGCTCTCTGCGCCAATGCCGAACAGCTTGCTCTCGACGGCGTCGATGTGGTGCGCCGGGTCCAGCTTCTCGCTGATGGCCTCATCCAGCGCGGCCAGCAGGCGCTGACGCGGGGCCAGTCGGTCCACGGTGATGTCCTTCATGCCGTCCGGGATCCAGATGTTCATCACCGACGGCGTGCCAAGCTGCTCGCCGAAATACGCCGAGACGCGGCGGCTGGCTTTGACATGGTCGATCCAGAACTGGCGGATTTCGTCGTTGGCGTGCGCAAGGGTAAACCCGTCCGCGCTCAGCGGGTGCGAGAAGCAGGAGGGGTTAAAGTCCAGGCCCAGCTTATTGGCTTTCGCCCACGCCACCCAGTTCGTAAAGTGCTCTGGTTTGATCTCGTTACGCGCCACCGGCTCGTCGGATTCGAGATAAATGGCGTGCAGATTCAGGCGCTTTGGCCCGGGGATGAGGCTCAGCGCCAGCTCCAGATCCGCACGCAGTTCGGTGGCGTTGCGCGCTTTGCCCGGATAGTTACCCGTGGCCTGAATACCCCCCGTCAGGGAACCGCCCGGGTTCTCGAAGCCAGCAACGTCATCACCCTGCCAGCAGTGCATGGAGACGGGCAGACGGTCGAGCTGGCGCAGCGCCTCTTCGACATCCACGCCGACGGCGGCGAAACGCTGTTTAGCCAGGTCCCAGGCTTGTTCAAGTTGAGTGGTCATGCGCAAAGCTCCTTAGTCAGTCGTTTTTGCTGAAACTGCGCCCGGTAGCGGGCAATTTCATGGCAGGGATGGGGGGTGAAGGTGGTCAGGCTGTTATTCGCCGTCACCACCGAACGGAAATCGTCAACGTTGGACAGTTCGTCCAGGGTCATCAGCTGAATGCCGATATTGCCGAGCGTGGAGGCTTCAACCGGACCTGCCACCACGGTAATGCCGCAGGCATCCGCGCAGAGCTGGTTCAGCAGCTGGTTCTGGCAGCCGCCGCCCACGATATGCAGCTGCGTGAACGGTTTGCCGCGAAGGTCAGCCAGCTCGCTCAGAATGTCGGCATAGAGCAGGGCGAGACTGTCAAAAATGCAGCGCGCCAGCTCGGCGGGGCGGGAAGGTACTGGCTGCCCCGCTTCAAAACAGGCGGCCTGGATTTCAGCGCTCATGTGCGCCGGGTTGATAAAGCGGTCGTCGTTCGGGTTAATCAGGAAGGTGCAGGCCTTCAGCGTTTCAGTTTCCGCGATAAGCGCGGGCAGGTCGGTGATGGCCTGCTCTTTCAGCACCCGCTGGAGCAGCCACAGGCCCATGATGTTCTTCAGCACCCGGTAGCGCCCTTCCGCGCCACCTTCGTTAGTGATGTTCGCCGCCAGCGCAGCATCGCTGGTGTACGGGGTTTTGCTCTCAAAGCCCATCAGCGACCAGGTGCCGGAAGAGAGGTAGGCAGCATCTTTGCCAGCGAGCGGCGAGGCAATGACCGCGCTCGCGGTGTCGTGACTGGCGACGGCGACAACAGGGATTTCATTCCCCTGCGGGCAAAGCCAGTGGCCGATCACATTGCCCGGATGGGTTGGCGCGCCGAACCAGGACGGCGAGGCGCCCGTCCAGGCCAGCAGGTGTTCATCCCAGTTATCGGTGTTGATATTGACCAGCTGCGTAGTGGTGGCGTTGGTGTATTCCCAGTTCATGTTGCCGGTCAGACGGTAGCTTAAGTAGTCCGGGATCAGCAGCGCATGCGCCACTTTTTCGACCAGCTCTGGCTGTTGCTCAACCAGCGCGCGCAGCTGATACAGCGTGTTAAACGGCAGAAACTGAATGCCGCTGCGACCATAGATGTTCTCCTTGCCAAGCTGGGCGATGGCGTGCGCCATTAGCCCATCGGTGCGGCTGTCGCGGTAGGAGACGGGCAGGCCGACGCGTCCGCCGTGACTGTCCAGCAGTACGTAATCCACACCCCAGGTATCAATGCCGATACTGTCGATGCGAATACCGTCTTTGCAGACGTTGTGAAGTCCGGTGCGGATCTCTGCTTCCAGGGCGTCGATATCCCAGGTAACAAAACCGTCCTGTTTTTGCAGACAATTGGCGAAACGGTGCATTTCGCGAAGCGTAAGGGTGTGCAGGTCGCAGTCCCAGGTGGCGAGCATTACACGGCCGCTGGATGCGCCTAAATCGACAGCCACACAATGGCGAAAAGTCATGGTCGGGTCCTTTCTTAAGTCATTAGCGAGGAGTGTAAGAAAGGGAAGAAATAGCCACCTTCTCGCCACTGACAGCCCAAATCTCGCGCTGGCAAGAAAGCAAAGATGAACGTGAGGGAGTTCACAGTTTCCAGTAATGGCGGGGTTTGCAGGCAGTGTGACGCTGACCGCATTTCCTGATCTTTCCGTCTGTTTCTTGAAAAACTGACAGCTTTTGCGCGGTTTGCTGTCAAAAATTTAAGGTGAGCGTGGAAGGCCTTAATTACTATTTTGAGAACTTTTCTCATTGGTGGGGGCCGTTATGACCGTACTGCACAGCGTCGATTTTTTTCCTTCGGGGGCTTCGCCGGTCGCGATTGAGCCACGGCTGCCTCAGGCTGCGTTCCCGGAGCATCATCATGATTTTCATGAAATTGTGATTGTTGAGCACGGAACGGGCATCCACGTGTTTAATGGTCAGCCGTATACCATCAGCGGCGGTACGGTGTGCTTCGTGCGCGATCACGACAGGCACCTGTATGAACATACCGACAACCTGTGCCTGACCAATGTGCTCTATCGTTCTCCGGATGCGTTCCAGTTTCTTTCCGGGCTGAATCAGCTGTTGCCGCAGGAGAAGGACGGCCACTACCCCTCGCACTGGCGGGTGAATCAGTCCACGTTGCAGCAGGTGCGTCAGCTGGTGAGCCAGATGGAGCAGAGCGAGGATGGACAGGAGACGCACGCCATTGCCACCCGCGAGCTGCTGTTTATGCAACTGCTGGTGCTGCTGCGGCGCAGCAGCCTGGTGGAAGGGCTGGAAAATAACGACGCGCGCCTGAATCAACTGATGGCCTGGCTGGAAGATCATTTTGCCGAAGATGTCTGCTGGGAAACGCTGGCGGATGACTTTTCGCTCTCGCTGCGCACGCTGCATCGTCAGCTTAAGCAGCATACCGGGCTGACGCCGCAGCGCTACCTCAACCGTCTGCGCCTGATCAAAGCGCGTCACCTTTTACGTCATACCGACGAAAGCGTCACCGATATCGCCTATCGCTGCGGTTTCGGCGACAGTAACCACTTTTCGACGCTGTTTCGCCGGGAATTTAACTGGTCGCCGCGCGATATTCGTCAGGGGAAAGACGCGTTGCTTCAGTAACGCGAGGGCAGTCACCGTTTTTTTGCTGCAAAAAGGCTAATAATGTCCGGTTATTCGCCGTAGAGGTTGTGGTGTGGCTGCTCAGCTCATTCTTCGCAAAGATGATTTTTTTGCCTCCGCGAGTCAGGCCGTCGCGGTGGCCGACCGCTACCCGCAAAACGTCTTTGCCGAGCACACCCACGAGTTTTGCGAGCTGGTGCTGGTGTGGCGGGGCAACGGCCTGCACGTCCTCAACGACCGTCCCTACCGCATCACGCGCGGAGACCTGTTTTACATTCGCGCTGAAGATAAACACTCCTACGCCTCGGTTAACGATCTGGTGTTGCAGAACGTCATCTACTGCCCCGACAGGCTTAAACTGAATGTCGACTGGGCGGGCAATATCCCCGGTTTTCATGATGCCAGAGGCGAACCGCACTGGCGCTTAAGCAGTAACGGCATGGCGCAGGTGCGCCAGACGATTTCCCAGCTGGAGCAGGAGAGCCAGAAGAGCGATCCGGTGGCAAACCAGATGTCGGAGCTGCTTTTTGCCCAACTGGTGATGACCCTGAAGCGCCATCGTTACGCCACGGATAATCCCTCCGCCACCACGCAGGAAGCGCTGCTGGATAAGCTTATCACCCGGCTTGCGGGCAGTCTGAACAAGAGTTTCGTGCTGGAAAAATTCTGCGAGCAGGAGCAGTGCAGCGAGCGCGCGCTGCGCCAGCAGTTCCGCACCCAGACGGGGATGACGGTCAACCACTATCTGCGCCAGCTGCGCATCTGCCACGCCCAGTACCTGTTACAGCATACGGAGCTGATGGTGAGTGAAGTGGCGATGCGCTGCGGCTTTGAGGACAGTAACTACTTTTCGGTGGTGTTTAACCGTGAGGTGGGGATGACGCCGGTTCAGTGGCGTCATCGCAGTCGAAAGGCGGCGTAATCAGTTCGCCATGCCGAGGCCGACGATATTGGCCGCAATGATAATCACCACGCAGCCCAGGCTCAGCACGCCAACCGGACGACGCCCGGCGTTGTTCCACTCCTTCAGTACCAGCCCAACCAGCCCGCCGCACAGCACGTAGAAGCTCATGTGCAGCATCCAGCTCATGTAGTCATACTGCGCCGGAATACTGGCGTGACCCCAGGCGTAAAAGAAGAATTGCAAATACCACATCAGGCCGCCGAGGGCAGAGAGCAGGACGTTGGTGACGATCAGCGGTTTTGCCAGCGAGAAGTCGGCTTTTACCGACAGATTGTTCACTTTTGCCAGACGAATGAAGCAGAAGCCGAGGTTTATCAGCGCGCCGCCGCCCATGATCACCACGTAGCTTGGCAGGGCAACGTACAGCGGATCGACGCCCAGCGCCGCAGCGGCGTCGTGCATTGGTTTGGCGGCGTTCATGGCGAACGACATGCCCGCCGAAAAGACGCCGCACATCACCGCCAGCAGCAGCCCTTTCTTCAGGTTGAACTCTTCGGCTTTGATGCCCATCTTCCGTTCTTTCAGCTGGCCTGCGCGGGTGACAATGCCCACGCCGATCACCGCCACCAGCACGCCCAGCAGCGTCATTCGCCCGCCCTGGGTGTTGATCAGCACGTCGAAGTGGCCGTTGAGGATTGGCGTCATCAGGGTGCCAACAATCAGCGTAATGCCAATCGCGATGCCAATCCCCATCGACATGCCGAGGTAGCGCATGGTGAGGCCGTAGTTGATATTACCGATGCCCCACATCGCGCCGAACAGGAATACCGGCAGCAGGGTGGAGGCGTTGAAGGAGGAGAAGTAGCCCCAGAAATCGGGCAGCAGCATGGCGCTGATTGTCCACGGCAAAATCAGCCAGGACACGGTACCGCCAACGGACCACATGGTTTCCCATGACCAGCCTTTCACCTTTTTAAACGGGGCATAGAAACAGGCTGCACTGGCCGCGCCTATCAAATGCCAGAAGATACCCATCGTAATCGCATGATTCATTTTTACATCCTCATCGTTTTTATAGCCGGAGGCTTCCCGCCGACTTGATGAGTGTAAAAATGAGGCGGTTTGGGAACCTTCAGAAGGTTGCCGCACTTTTGTTCAGGATGGCAATCAGCACGTTAAGCACGTGAGCAGACTCACAATTTTGCCATTTATCAAAAAGCGAATAACCTTATAAAAACTACGGCATTGATAATCATTTTCAATATCATTTAATTAACTATAATGAACCAACTGCTTACGCGGCATTAACAGCTGTGCCGCCCGACAATAATGGAGAGGATTATGAGTTATACACTGCCATCCCTGCCGTATGCCTACGACGCACTGGAACCGCATTTCGACAAGCAGACGATGGAAATCCATCACACTAAACACCACCAGACCTATGTGAACAACGCGAATGCTGCGCTGGAAAGCCTGCCAGAGTTCGCTAATCTGCCTGTTGAAGAGCTGATCACCAAACTGGACCAGCTGCCAGCAGACAAGAAAACCGTACTGCGCAACAACGCGGGCGGTCACGCTAACCACAGCCTGTTCTGGAAAGGCCTGAAAACCGGCACCACCCTTCAGGGCGACCTGAAAGCGGCTATCGAGCGTGACTTCGGTTCCGTTGACAACTTCAAAGCGGAATTCGAAAAAGCCGCTGCAACCCGTTTCGGCTCTGGCTGGGCGTGGCTGGTCCTGAAAGGTGACAAACTGGCGGTCGTTTCTACCGCTAACCAGGACTCCCCGCTGATGGGTGAAGCTATCTCTGGCGCATCCGGCTTCCCAATTCTGGGTCTGGACGTGTGGGAACACGCTTACTACCTGAAGTTCCAGAACCGTCGCCCTGACTACATCAAAGCCTTCTGGGATGTAGTGAACTGGGACGAAGCAGCAGCGCGTTTCGCCGCTAAAAAATAAGGTTGCATTGACGCCTGTGAGAAGCGAGTCTGATGACTCGCTTTTTTTGTATCTGAAGGAGTGGAGATGCATTACCCGGTGAATGTGTTTACAGGCAAGGTAAGGGAGTACGAAGGCAGCCGCCCGAGCGCCATCGCCAAAGTGCAGGTCGACGGTGAGCTGACGTTGACCGATCTCGGGCTTGCGGGTGACCAGCAGGCTGAAAAGAAAATCCACGGCGGGCCCGATCGCGCGCTGTGCCACTATCCGCGCGAGCACTATCAGCACTGGAAAGCCGAATTTCCTGAACAGGCGGACCTCTTCGTCGCCCCCGCGTTTGGCGAAAATCTCTCAACGGAGGGGCTGACGGAGAAGAACGTCTTTATCGGCGATATTTACCGCTGGGGCGATGCTTTGATTCAGGTCACCCAGCCGCGCTCACCGTGCTTCAAGCTTAACTACCATTTCGGCATTCAGGATATGTCGGCCCAGCTGCAAAACACGGGTAAAACCGGCTGGCTGTATCGCGTTGTGCAGGCGGGACAGGTTTCGGCGGATGCGCCGCTTGAGCTGGCTTCGCGCCTGAGTGAGGTGTCGGTGTTCGAGGCCTGCGCAATTGCCTGGCATATGCCGTTTGATGACGAGCAGTATCACCGCCTGCTGTCAGCGGCGGGATTATCCACCAGCTGGACCAGAACGATGCAGAAGCGGCGGTTAAGCGGCAAGATCGAGAGCAGTTCGCGGAGATTGTGGGGGAAATAGTTCCCGCAGAAAGTAGGCCGGGTAAGGCGAAGCCGCCACCCGGCACATACGGTTACGAACGCTTATACAGCGGCAGCCACAGCGTTAACCTCAGCCCGCCCAGCGGGCTGTCATCGGCTTTCACCCAGCCACGGTGCTGTTGCATGGCGGTTTCAACAATCGCCAGACCCAGCCCCGTACCGCCGGACTCGCGGTCGCGCGCCTCGTCGGTGCGGTAGAACGGACGGAAAATCTGCTCGCGATCTTCCGGGCTGACGCCGGGACCATCGTCATCGACAATGACCGTAATCCCGTCTTTATCCACCGAAAACGCCACTTCAATCTTCGTGTGCGAATAGCGCAGGGCGTTACGCACGATATTCTCCAGCGCGCTTTCCAGCGTGTTGGGGTTACCGTAGAGCGGCCATGGGCCCGGCGGGAAGTTGACGGTGAACGATTTGCCCATCTGCTCCGCTTCGAACGCCGCGTTGTCCAGCACCTCATGCCAGAGGTGATTGGCTTTCACCGTTTCGCTCACCAGCGCGTTTTTCTGCTGATTGCGCGACATCACCAGCAGATCGTTGATCATGCTGTCCAGGCGATGCGCTTCCGTCTCAATACGCTCCAGCTCTTTGCTCTCACCGCTGCGACGGCGCAGCAGGGCGGTACCCAGCTGTAAGCGCGTGAGCGGCGTCCGCAGTTCGTGGGAGATATCCGACAGCAGACGTTGCTGGGCCGTCATCATCCGATCAAGCGCGCTGACCATCTGGTTAAAGCTGGTTCCGGCGGCCAGGAACTCCTGCGGCCCGGATTCCAGCTCCGGATGCTGCCTCAGGTTGCCCTGCGCCACTTCGTCCGCCGCATTTTTCAGCTTACGCGCCGGTTTCGCCAGGCTCCACGCCAGCCATAACAGCAGCGGGGAACTGACCAGCATCGTGACAATCAACAGCAAAAGCGGACGGTCAAACAGCAGGTTGATGAAGTCGGACTGGGAACTGCTCGCAGGTCGAATCAGATAGAGCTGGTAATTGTCTTCCCCATCCCGCACCGAGAAAGGTCCGACCATCTCTACCCGACCATATTTCTTTTTCTGTGGGTGATCGGCGTTATCCGCCTGGCCAATAAAGTTGCGGATAATCTGCATTTCATTGCGATCGGCCCCAATCACGCGGCCTTCACTGGTGACCAGTAAAAGACGTTGTCCGGGGGGCGCCCACTTGTCGATAGCGCGAAACAGCCTGCGCCACCACATTAAATCGTTCGGCGGATCGTTTGCCAGCTCCGCTTCCACGTGCTGCTCGATCATCACGCCCTGACGTTGCTCGCTGTCGAGCAGCTCCGTCATCTGGCGTGAGTCGAGTTTTGGCAACATCAAAACGAGCATTAAAACCAGTGCCAGCGTCAGCCAGAATATGGCGAAGATGCGGGCGGTTAAGCTGCCTATCATGAAGCGGAAACCATCAGATAACCGCGACCACGCAGGGTTTTAAACCAGGGGTGACCGTCTTTACGCTCCGGCAACTTACGGCGCAGGTTCGAGATATGCATGTCGATGGCGCGGTCAAACGGGGTGAGGCGTTTGCCCAGCACTTCCTGGCTTAAGTGTTCACGCGACACTACCTGGCCGAGATGCTGCGCCAGCAGATACAGCAGGGTGAACTCGGTGCCGGTTAGCTCCAGCGTTTCACCGTCGAAGCTCGCTTCCTGGCGGCCCGGGTTCAGGCTCAGGGAGTCCACTTCCAGCGTAGGCGAGCTGTTGTCGGTATTCTGCTGCTGCTCGCTCCAGTGAGAGCGGCGCAGGATCGCGCGAATACGGGCCACCAGTTCACGGTCGTTGAACGGCTTAGGTAAATAGTCATCCGCACCCAGCTCAAGGCCGAGTACGCGGTCAAGCTCGCTGCCGCGTGCGGTCAGCATAATGACGGGGGTCTGGTGTGTCTGGCGAAGCTCTTTCAACGTATCAATACCGTTTTTCTTCGGCATCATGACGTCGAGCAAAAGTAAATCGATGCTGTCGTCAAGGAGACTCAGCGCCTGTTCCCCATCATGGGCAACCAGGACGTTGAAACCTTCCATGTCGAGCAACTCCTTTAAAAGAGATGTGAGCTCTCGGTCATCATCAACTAACAGGATTTTATTCATTGTTTAAATACCTCCGAGGCAGAAATTACGACATCAAGGCTATCTAATCCATGACTTTACGTTGTTTTACACCCCCTGACGCATGTTTGCAGCCTGAATCGTAGACTGTCTCTCGTTGAATCGCGACACGAAAGATTTTGGGAGCAAGTGATGCGCAAAGTTACCGCTGCCGTCATGGCCTCAACGCTGGCCTTCAGTGCGTTTAGCCAGGCTGCTGTAGCTATCATCAGCGATAACGGTTCCTCAGCAGAGGGCGCAACGCAGCACAGCAGCCAAAGCCATATGTTTGACGGCATAAGTTTAACCGAACATCAGCGTCAACAGATGCGAGATCTGATGCAGAGGGCAAGACACGACCAGCCCCCTGTTAATGTTAGCGAAATGGAGACAATGCATCGCCTTGTCACCGCAGAAAATTTTGACGAAAGCGCTGTCCGCGCTCAGGCCGAAAAAATGGCGCAGGAACAGGTTGCCCGCCAGGTAGAGATGGCGAAGGTTCGCAACCAGATGTTCCACCTGCTAACGCCCGAGCAGCAAGCGGTTTTGAATACCATACATCAGCAACGTATGAATCAGTTGCGTGAGGTTGCACGGATGCAGCGAAGCTCAGATATGACGCTTTTCAGTAGCAATAGCAGTACCCGTAGTAACCAGTAAACCCTGTTTTCCTTGCCATAGACACCATCCCTGTCTTCCCCCACATGATGTGGGGGTTTTTTTTGCCCATCGTTCAGGTTTGTTAACGCTTTATTCATCCTTTCACTCCACCACCATCCGTTATACTAGCGCCATGGCATGACAGGAGTGTTTATGAATCAATCCTATGGACGGCTGGTAAGCCGGGCCGCAATAGCCGCGACGGTGATGGCGTCGTGTTTGCTGATCATTAAAATTTTCGCGTGGTGGTACACCGGGTCGGTCAGTATTCTGGCGGCACTGGTGGATTCACTGGTGGATATTGCCGCCTCGCTGACCAACCTGCTGGTGGTGCGCTACTCGCTGCAACCGGCGGATGAAGAGCATACGTTTGGCCACGGCAAAGCGGAATCACTGGCTGCGCTGGCACAAAGCATGTTTATTTCGGGCTCCGCCCTTTTTCTGTTTTTGACCGGCATTCAGCACCTTATTTCGCCTTCGCCGATGAACGATCCGGGCGTTGGCGTGGTCGTAACGGTAGTTGCACTTATAAGCACACTTGTTCTTGTAACGTTCCAGCGCTGGGTTGTACGCAAAACACAAAGCCAGGCTGTACGGGCCGATATGCTTCATTATCAGTCTGATGTTATGATGAATGGGGCTATTCTTATTGCGCTTGGTCTGGCCTGGTATGGCTGGCATCGGGCCGATGCGTTGTTTGCGTTAGGGATAGGGATCTATATTTTATACAGCGCGTTGCGGATGGGGTATGACGCGGTGCAGTCGCTTCTTGACCGTGCGCTTCCGGACGCAGAACGTGATGAAATTTATGCCATCGTGATCAACTGGCCCGGCGTCAGTGGCGCTCACGATCTTCGTACGCGGCAGTCAGGGCCGACCCGCTTTATTCAGATTCATTTGGAAATGGAAGACAACCTGCCACTGGTTCAGGCGCATATGGTCGCTGAACAGGTGGAGCAGGCGATTTTGCAGCGTTTCCCTGGGTCAGACGTCATTATTCACCAGGACCCATGCTCTGTCGTACCCAGGGCGTTTTGAGCTTTCGTAATTCGTTGTAAAAAAGTGAGCCAGAGCAGCATTTTGTGGATAAATTACCACCATATGGCCTGACCTGAATCAATTCAGCTGGAAGGGATTGATATACTATTTGCAGTATTCGACGGTTGAACAGTTTCTTCCGGCAGCAGATTTCAATTTTGCATTCCTAAGTTCAGAGGTAGTCATGATTAAGAAAATCGGTGTGTTGACAAGCGGCGGTGATGCGCCGGGCATGAACGCGGCAATCCGTGGGGTTGTCCGTGCAGCGCTGACGGAAGGTCTGGAAGTTTTTGGTATCTATGACGGTTACCTGGGTCTGTATGAAGACCGCATGGTTCAGCTCGACCGCTACAGCGTGTCTGACATGATCAACCGTGGCGGTACTTTCCTCGGTTCTGCGCGCTTCCCGGAATTCCGTGACGAACACATCCGTGAAGTGGCTATCGAAAACATGAAAAAACGGGGTCTGGATGCGCTGGTGGTTATCGGCGGCGACGGCTCGTACATGGGTGCAAAACGTCTGACTGAAATGGGCTTCCCGTGCATCGGCCTGCCTGGCACCATCGACAACGACATCAAAGGCACCGACTACACCATCGGTTACTTCACCGCGCTGGGTACCGTTGTGGAAGCGATTGACCGCCTGCGTGACACCTCTTCCTCACACCAGCGTATTTCCATTGTTGAAGTGATGGGCCGTTACTGCGGTGACCTGACTCTGGCGGCGGCAATTGCCGGTGGCTGTGAGTTCGTGGTGGTGCCGGAAGTGGAATTCAGCCGTGAAGATCTGGTCGCTGAAATCAAAGCCGGTATCGCGAAAGGTAAGAAACACGCCATCGTTGCTATCACCGAGCACATCTGTGACGTTGACGAGCTGGCGAAGTACATTGAAACCGAAACCAAACGCGAAACCCGCGCGACCGTTCTGGGTCACATTCAGCGTGGTGGTTCCCCAGGCCCGTACGACCGTATCCTGGCGTCCCGCATGGGCGCGTATGCGATCGAACTGCTGCTTCAGGGCCACGGCGGCCGCTGCGTCGGTATTCAGAACGAAAAACTGGTTCACCATGACATCATCGACGCCATTGAAAACATGAAGCGTCCGTTCAAAGGTGACTGGCTGGACTGCGCGAAAAAACTGTACTGATTGGCTCTGTTGCCCGGTGGCGGCAAGTTAAATGCAAAACGGTAACCCTTGGGTTACCGTTTTTTATGGTTGCTCCCTCTCCCGTGGGAGAGGGTTGGGGTGAGGGCATCAGGCCGCTCATTCACTTTTTTTATTCCTCCACGTTATAGCCAATCTTTTTTTATTCTTTAATCATCAGTTAGCTTTCTGGCACGCTGCATTCATCAAAACACTACACAAGAGAGCTGGGCGATGAATAAATGGGGCGTGGGGTTAACATTATTGCTGGCATCAACCAGCGTTCTGGCAAAGGACATTCAGTTACTGAACGTGTCGTACGATCCGACGCGTGAACTGTACGACCAGTACAACAAAGCTTTCGCGGCGCACTGGAAACAGGAAACCGGCGATAACGTGGTGGTTCGCCAGTCTCACGGCGGTTCCGGTAAGCAGGCGACATCGGTGATCAACGGTATTGAAGCCGATGTGGTTACCCTGGCGCTGGCTTATGACGTGGACGCGATCGCGGAGCGTGGCCGTATCGACAAAAACTGGATCAAGCGCCTGCCGGACAACTCTGCGCCATATACCTCGACCATCGTCTTCCTGGTGCGTAAAGGCAACCCGAAACAGATCAAGGACTGGAACGACCTGATTAAGCCGGGCGTGTCTGTCATTACCCCGAACCCAAAAAGCTCCGGCGGCGCACGCTGGAACTATCTGGCAGCCTGGGGCTACGCGCTGCACCACAACAATGGCGATCAGGCCAAAGCACAGGACTTCGTCAAGGCACTGTTTAAAAACGTCGAGGTGCTGGACTCCGGCGCGCGCGGCGCAACCAACACCTTCGTCGAGCGCGGCATCGGCGACGTGCTGATCGCCTGGGAAAACGAAGCCCTGCTGGCGACCAATGAGCTGGGTAAAGACAAGTTCGAGATCGTCACCCCGAGCGAATCGATCCTGGCTGAGCCGACCGTCTCCGTCGTCGATAAGGTTGTTGATAAGAAGGGCACCAAAGCGGTGGCGGAAGCCTACCTGAAGTACCTCTACTCACCGGAAGGGCAGGAAATTGCGGCGAAAAACTTCTACCGCCCACGTGATGAGACCGTCGCGAAGAAATACGAAAACGCCTTCCCGAAACTGAAGCTGTTCACTATTGATGATGTGTTTGGCGGCTGGACCAAAGCGCAGAAAGAGCACTTCTCTAACGGCGGCACCTTCGACCAGATCAGCAAGCGCTAAGCGTTTTACAAAGAACGACACGGTAACCCGGTGTGAGAAATCCGCCGGGTTTTTTATTTGGTCATCATTTTGCGTTACTCTTTTGCCTCTATTGAAAACAGGGAACGCGTTGTGAAAAAAATTATCTTACTGATTCTGATCGTTATCGCCCTTGCCGCAGGCGGCGTGTACTGGATGAAAGCGGGTAATCCGAATGCGTTGCGTCATATCGTTCTCGACCAGTGTGTGCCCAACCAGCTGCACAACCGTAACCCGGCACCGTGCGCGCAGGTGAAGCCAGATGCGGGCTACGTGGTGTTCAAGGACCGCAACGGGCCGCTGCAATACCTGCTGATGCCCACGTACCGTATCAACGGCACCGAAAGCCCGCTGCTGACTGAGCCGCAGACACCGAATTTCTTCTGGCTGGCATGGCAGTCGCGTAACTTTATGAGCATGAAGCGGGGGGCCGACGTGCCTGACAGCGCCGTTTCGCTGACCATCAATTCCCCGACCGGGCGCACGCAAAACCATTTTCATATCCACATCTCCTGTCTGCGCCCGGACGTGCGCGAGAAGCTGAACGCGTCGCAGGGGCAAATCAGCACCCAGTGGTTACCGCTTCCGGGCGGGCTGGAAGGGCATGAATACCTTGCCCGTCGGGTGACGGAGAACGAACTGGTGCAGCGCAGCCCGTTTATGATGCTGGCGGAAGAGCTGCCGGAAGCCCGCGATCATATGGGACGCTTCGCGCTGGCGATGGCGCAGCAGTCGGACGGCTCGTTTGTATTGCTGGCGACAGAGCGTAACCTGCTTACCTTTAACCGCGCGTCGGCTGAGGAATTGCAGGATCATCAATGCGATATCCTGAAGTGACCCCACCATAAATAGCGTTTACTCGCCCTGCCTGTCGCCGTAGACTTGCTGAAAAATTCTACAGGAGACAGGTATGTCGCTCTGGTTATCGCATCCTCTGCTGCTTCCCTCGCTGATCGTCGGCGTCACCATCGTGCTGTGGGCGACGTCGCTGTTGCCGGAATTTATCACCGCGCTGCTGTTCTTTACGGCGGCGATGGCCGCCAGAATCGCCCCGCCGGAAGTGATCTTCGGCGGCTTCGCCTCGTCTGCCTTCTGGCTGGTGTTCAGCGGCTTTGTGCTGGGCGTGGCGATTCGGAAAACCGGCCTGGCGGACAGGGCCGCCAGGGCGCTGTCGGCAAAGCTTACCGACTCCTGGGTGCTGATGGTGGCGAGCGTTGTGCTGCTGAGCTATGCCCTGGCATTCGTGATGCCGTCGAACATGGGACGTATTGCGCTGCTGATGCCGATTGTCGCTGCAATGGCGAAGCGGGCCGGCATTCCTGATGGCTCGCGGGACTGGTTTGGCCTGGCGCTGGCGGTCGGGTTTGGCACCTTCCAGCTATCCGCCACCATCCTGCCCGCCAACGTGCCCAACCTGGTGATGAGCGGCGCGGCGGAAGGCTCATACGGTATCCACCTCAACTATGTCCCGTATCTGCTGCTGCACACCCCGGTGCTGGGTATTCTCAAGGGTCTGATTCTGATTGGCCTGATCTGCTGGCTGTTCCCCGGCAACCCAAAACCGGCGAAGGATCTCGCGCCATCGGAACCGATGGGGCGTGACGAAAAACGACTCGCCTGGCTGCTGGCGGTGGTGTTGACGATGTGGGTGACGGAGAGCTGGCACGGCGTGGGGCCAGCGTGGACGGGGCTGGCGGCCTCGGTCATCGTTATGCTGCCGCGCATCGGTTTTATCACCGGGGAGGAGTTCTCGGCGGGGGTGAATATGCGCACCTGTATTTACGTCGCGGGTATACTCGGGCTGGCCATTACGGTGACGCAGACCGGTATCGGTGCGGCAGTAGGCGAGGCGTTGCTCCATATCATGCCGCTGGATGCAGACCGCCCGTTTACCAGCTTCCTGGCGCTGACGGGGATCACCACGGCGCTCAACTTCATTATGACCGCCAACGGCGTTCCTGCGCTGTACACCACGCTGGCGCAGAGCTTCTCGGACGCGACCGGCTTCCCGCTGCTGTCGGTGATCATGATTCAGGTGCTGGGGTATTCCACGCCGCTGCTGCCGTATCAGGCGTCGCCGATTGTGGTGGCGATGGGCTTAGGGAAAGTGCCTGCGAAAGCGGGGATGCTGCTCTGTCTGGCGCTGGCGATTGCGACGTATCTGGTGCTGCTGCCGCTGGATTATCTGTGGTTTAGCCTACTGGGACGGCTGTAAAAAAGCCCGGTGGCGCTGACGCTTACCGGGCCTACAGAACCGTAGGGCGGGTTAGCGAAGCGCCACCCGCCGCAACAGCATTACGCCTGTTTAGCCGCTTCTGCCGCTTTAACGATCACCGCGAAAGCGTCTGCTTTCAGGGATGCGCCGCCAACCAGTGCGCCATCGATGTCTGGCTGGGTGAACAGCTCAGCTGCGTTTGATGCGTTAACGGAACCGCCGTACTGGATGATGACCTGCTCAGCCACTTTCGCGTCTGCTTTTGCAATGTGGTCACGGATGAACTTGTGCACCGCCTGTGCCTGCGCTGGAGTTGCAGATTTGCCGGTACCGATCGCCCAGACTGGCTCGTAAGCGATAACCGCGCCTTCGAACGCTGCCGCGCCCTGGGTTTTCAGCACAGCGTCGATCTGACGTGCGCACACTTCTTCGGTTTTGCCTGCTTCGTTTTCTGCTTCGGTTTCACCGATGCACAGAACCGGGATCAGACCCTGCTCTTTCAGCACAGCGAATTTCTTCGCGATGAACTCATCGGATTCTTTGTGATAGGTACGACGCTCGGAGTGGCCGATGATGATGTATTTCGCGCCGATATCTTTCAGCATTTCAGCGGAGGTTTCACCGGTGAACGCGCCAGACAGGTTAACGTCAACGTTCTGCGCGCCCAGAATGATGTGGCTGCCGTCAGCGGCACGTTTAGCCAGATCCAGGTACATATCCGGCGGAGCGATAGCAACCGCGCAGCCGGTCACGCCAGCCAGCTCTTTACGCAGGTTAGCAACCAGTTCGTTTACCATGTGGCGGCTGCCGTTCAGTTTCCAGTTTCCCATCACTAAAGGATGTCGCATTTCAATTCTCCACGCTCAATAAGCGAATTAAGGAATATGGCCGCCCTGTCGGGCAGCATGGTCTGTGAATCAGTATAGAGATTTTCCCTCGAAAGGCTTTGCTTTTTGTCATTAATTCGCCCCCTCGAGTGCGTCTGATAGGGCCAGCTTAATCGGTTCAACCGCGAAGGTCAGCCCCTTTTCGCCGTTATCTGCGACGACATAGCGAACGGCACCTTCCGTATCGGCGTAATAGCGTTTGTTTTTCCCGGCGGTAAGCAGTTTTTGCAGCTTTTGCTGGCTTTGCGCTTTCGTGAAGGTGGGGGTAAAGGCGCGCAGAATAGCGCTCATGTACTCCAGCGCTTTCGCTTTCGCCGCTTTCTGCTCTGGCCCCTGAATCGGCAGCCAGGTGATCTGCATGCTTTTGATTTTTAACGTTCCGCGCTCAAGGGCGGTAGAGGCATACAGATTCTCGTTAATTTTGCTGGCCGCGCGGGTCAGGGTCGGCGTATCGCGGGCGCTGTCAATCGCACGGAACTCTCCCAGCGGAAGTGAGGGGTTTTCTTTGTTGAAGGCTTCGCGGAACTGGCTGATAGATTGATCGAAAGAGGGAGCGCCCGCCAGAAGATAGGGGGCGGTGACCGGGGAAGCCGTTTCCGCGGCGTACAGGGAAAAACTGGCGCTCAGCATCGCTAAACACAAATAAAGAGAGTGTGCCGAACTTTTCATCAACATTGCCCCTGGCCGTCATTGCCCATGATTAAAACGATATCTGGTCGGCTTGTCAAAAGGTCACAACTCCAGGGTAAAATGCGGGCTAAACAATAATAAGGAACCTTACATGACCATACAGCAGTGGCTGTTTTCATTCAAAGGGCGTATTGGACGCCGTGACTTCTGGATCTGGATTGCAACGTGGGTTGTCGCCATGCTGCTTCTGTTTTTTGTTGCCTACAACGCATGGCTGAGCACGCAAACCGCGGCATTTGCGCTGGTCTGTTTACTGTGGCCAACCGCCGCCGTAGTGGTGAAACGTCTGCACGATCGTGGCCGCTCCGGCGCATGGGCTTTCCTGATTATTCTGGCGTGGATGCTGGTGGCGGGGAACTGGTCAATGCTGCCCTCAATCCTCCCGTGGGTGGTGGGCAGACTGCTGCCGACGGTTATCTTTGTAATGATGGTTGTCGAACTGGGCGCGTTTATCGGCACCCAGAGCGAGAACAAATACGGAAAAGATACTCTTGAGGTGAAGTACCGCTGATCACCAGTAGTGTTCGGCGGTCATGTGGCCCGGTCGGCGGCGAAGGTGCTTCGTCATCTGCCGGGTATCCTTCAGCAACTGCTGCGTATCGCGTACCATCTGCGGATTACCGCACAGCATCACATGGCTGGTTTCGGTATTCATCGGTAAACCCACCGCCTCTTCCAGCGCGCCGCTTTCAATCAACGCCGGAACGCGACCGGTTAACGAGCCGGCTGCGGTTTCGCGGCTGACCACCGTCTGAATTTTTAACTTCCCGCCATATCGCTGTTCCAGCGCCTGCATCTGCGGCAAATAGCTCAGGTCTGCGGCGTAGCGCGCGGCGTGAACCAGCACGATATTTTTAAAGCGCTCCAGATCTTTGCCGTATTGCAGAATGGAAAGATACGGGCCGATGGCCGTGCCGGTCGCCAGCATCCAGAGCGTGTCACAGTCGGGGATTTCATCCAGCACGAAGAACCCCGCCGCGTCGGAAACAATCTGCACTTCATCGCCCGGCTTCAGCGCGGCGAGGCGCGGGCTGAGCTTACCGTCCGGGACGGTGACCAGATAGAACTCAAGGTCCGGGTTATCAGGCGCATTAACGTAAGAGTAGGCGCGCTGTACGCGTTCACCGTCGATATCCAGCCCGAGCTTGGCAAACTGCCCGGCAGTAAACGGATGAACGGGAGCGTGCAGCGTGAGGCTAAATAGCGCATCGGTCCAGAACTGTACCTTTGTGACTTTACCTGTTACCCAGTCCGCCATGATCTTCTCCTGTGCTGTTTCTCTCTTCTATCTTCCGTACTTGTGGGAAACATTTCCAGCCCATTCGGGCCGGAAAGCTCTATCGATCAAACGGTTTTACAGAATGTGCGTCTGTACGTCCGGATCTTTACGATCGAGATAATGAATGGACTTAATGCGGCGAATAGTGCGGGATTTACCGCGGATCAGCAGGGTTTCAGTGGTGGCCATGTTGCCCTTGCGGGTGATGCCGTCCAGCAGATCGCCTTTGGTGATGCCGGTTGCGGAGAAGACCACGTTATCGCTGCGGGCCATCTCGTTCAGCGCGAGCACTTTATTGGCCTCGATGCCCATCGCCGCGCAGCGCGCCAGTTCGTCTGCACCAATGCGAAGGTTCTCGTCGCTGTCGCCTTTGACCTCATGGCGTGGCAGCAAACGCGCCTGCATATCGCCGTCCAGCGCGCGGATCACTGCCGCAGAGACCACACCCTCCGGCGCACCGCCGATGCCGTAAAGCACGTCGACTTCGCTGTCCGGCATGCAGGTCAGAATAGAGGCGGCAACGTCGCCATCCGGAATAGCAAATACGCGCACGCCGAGCGCTTGCAGGTACGCGATGGTGGCGTCGTGGCGCGGTTTCGCCAGAATGGTCACGGTGAGTTCGCTGAGCGCTTTACCCAGCGCCGCAGCGATATTGCGCAGGTTGGCGTTCAGCGGCAGACTAAGGTCGATAGCGCCTTTAGCACCAGGACCGACGATCAGCTTTTCCATGTACATATCGGGCGCGTTGAGGAAGCAGCCCTTATCGCCCACCGCCAGCACCGCCAGCGCGTTGGCCTGGCCCATCGCCGTCATGCGCGTGCCTTCAATCGGGTCGACCGCGATATCCACCGCATCGCCTTTGCCCGTCCCGACTTTTTCACCGATATAGAGCATTGGCGCTTCGTCGATTTCGCCTTCGCCAATGACGATAGTGCCATCGATATTGACCTGATTAAGCACAATGCGCATGGCGTGGACGGCTGCACCGTCTGCGGTATTTTTGTCGCCACGGCCCAGCCACTTGTAGCCTGCGAGGGCGGCAGCTTCGGTGACGCGGGAAAACTCGATAGCAAGTTCACGTTTCATGAGGTACTCGTACAATCAAAAGGAATTGCACGAAGTTTATCACAGAGTGGGGAGGGGCGAGGGGACCGGTGCGGTCGGAGCCCCTCACCCTAACCCTCTCCCAGGGGAGAGGGAATATAGGTTTACTCGTCGTGCTCTTCCCACGCCAGGGCACGTTTCACCGCTTTCTTCCAGCCGCTGTAGCGGTAATTGCGCTCGGTGGTTTCGATGCCAGGACGGAATTCGCGTTCGATAACCGCTTTTTCCTGAAGCTCGTCGAGGTTTTGCCAGAAGCCAACCGCCAGACCTGCCAAATACGCCGCGCCCAGCGCCGTCACTTCTCGCACCTCAGGACGTTCAACGCGGGTGCCCAGAATGTCGGACTGGAACTGCATCAGGAAGTTGTTGGCTACCGCACCGCCGTCCACGCGCAGGGCGTGCAGACGAATGCCGGAGTCCGCCTGCATCGCTTCCAGCACGTCGCGCGTCTGGTAGGCGATGGATTCCAGCGTCGCGCGAATGATGTGGTTTGAGTTCACGCCGCGCGTCAGGCCGAAAATCGCGCCGCGGGCGTACGGATCCCAGTACGGTGCGCCCAGACCGGTAAACGCTGGCACCACGTATACGCCGTTGGTGTCTTTCACTTTGGTCGCGAAGTATTCGGAGTCAAACGCGTCGCTGATCAGCTTCATCTCGTCGCGCAGCCACTGAATGGAGGCACCCGCCATGAATACCGCGCCTTCCAGGGCATAGTTCACTTCGCCGCGCGGGCCGCAGGCGATGGTGGTCAGCAGACCATTTTCTGATTTCACCGCTTTCTCGCCGGTGTTCATCAGCATAAAGCAGCCGGTGCCGTAGGTGTTCTTCGCCATCCCTTCTTTGACGCACAGCTGGCCGAACAGGGCCGCCTGCTGGTCACCGGCGATACCGGCGATAGGAATACGGGTGCCGCCTTTACCGCCGATGTTGGTCTGGCCGTACACTTCTGAAGATTTACGCACGTCTGGGAGCATCGCACGCGGAATGTCCAGCGCGTCCAGCATCTTGTCATCCCACTCCAGGGTGTTGATGTTGAACAGCATGGTGCGCGAGGCGTTGGTGTAGTCAGTAACGTGAACGCGTCCCTGAGTCATCTTCCAGATAAGCCAGGTATCGACGGTACCGAACAGCAGCTCGCCACGTCGTGCACGCTCGCGTGAACCTTCCACGTGGTCGAGGATCCACTTCACTTTGGTGCCTGAAAAATACGGATCAACCACCAGGCCGGTGGCGTTGCGCACGTACTCTTCCATCCCGTCGCGCTTCAGCTGTTCGCAGATCTCTGACGTACGGCGGCACTGCCAGACAATGGCGTTGTAGATGGGCTTACCGGTTTCGCGCTCCCAGACCACAGTCGTTTCGCGCTGGTTGGTGATACCGATAGCGGCAATCTGGTCAGAACTGATGTCGGCTTTCGCCAGCACTTCCACCAGCGTGGAGCTTTGTGACGCCCAGATCTCCATCGGGTCGTGTTCAACCCAGCCTGGACGCGGATAAATTTGCTCAAATTCGCGTTGAGACACGCTGACAATGTTCGCGTCATGATCCATTACGACAGCGCGGGAGCTGGTAGTGCCCTGGTCGAGCGCAACGATATATTTTTTTTCGGTCATGGTATGTGTCCCGTAGTCAGATTACAGCGAAGCTTTTTGTTGTGTGGTGGAAGTTGTCTCTTTTTCCTCTTCCACACAGGTGTCGCACGGTAAGTGGCGACCAATTAATTTGCGATAGCCGAATGCGCCCAGCGCCGCCCCTACGATTGGCCCGAACAGCGGAACCAGGAAGTAAGGAATGTCTTTGCCGCCCGTGAAGGCGACATCGCCCCATCCCGCAAAGAAGGCGAAGGTTTTTGGACCCAGGTCACGCGCCGGATTCATCGCAAAGCCGGTAAGCGGACCCATGGATGCGCCAATTACCGCAATCAGAAGGCCAATCAAAAGTGGAGCCAGCGGGCCGCGCGGAATGCCGTTTCCGTCGTCGCCCAGCGCCATAATGACGCCCATCAGAATAGCGGTAATCACCATTTCAACTGCGAACGCCTGCACAAAATTGATATGCGGATTCGGATACGTTGAGAAAATGCCTGCCAGATCCAGACTTTCGACACTGCCACGCACCATATGATGCGTCTGTTCGAAGTCGATGAAAAGATTGTAATAAAGCCCGTAAACTAACGCCGCTGCGCAAAAGGCGCCGGCAAATTGCGAAATAATAAAAGGAACAACTTTGCGTCCGTCAAAGCACGCGAATAGCCACAACGCGATGGTCACCGCCGGGTTAAGATGTGCGCCGGAAACCCCTGCGGTCAGGTAGATGGCCATCGCCACGCCCAGACCCCAGATAATACTGATTTCCCACTGACCAAAACTGGCACCCGCCACTTTCAGTGCAGCGACACAGCCTACTCCGAAGAATATCAACAACCCGGTACCCAGGAACTCGGCAATGCACTGGCCTTTTAAGGTTGATGTCTGACTCATAATCGGAATCCTGCAAAAGAGTAATGTTTATTGTTTGCGTGACCGCCCGTGACAGTCACGATGCCCTGTAGACATAGTGTTAATTTATCGTTAACGAGCACAAGCGAGAAATATCGAAATCGAAATGTGTGGTCTGCGTCAATAAAATGAGCGTTTTCGCGCCATAAAGCGCGTTTTTGCATCAGATAATGATTATGGGCTGAATCATTTCTTTAACTTATGGGTTAACAACTTAGGGGTATATGCGGCGAACGCACCAGGACGAGGCCGAAAAGTGTTGCAAACCGCGATCTGCGTGGCATGCCGCTGGACAGGGGCGACGGCGCTCCATACAATCGGAACATATGTTGTGCGCGTTTACGTTAAAGCGTCGCCTTGCAATTCAGGAGAGGTAGGATCATGTCTTTAGAAGTGTTTGAGAAACTGGAATCGAAAGTACAGCAGGCGATTGACACCATCACGCTGCTGCAAATGGAAATTGAAGAGCTGAAAGAGAAGAACAACTCCCTGTCACAGGAAGTTCAGAATGCTCAGCACAGCCGTGAAGAACTGGAGCGCGAAAACAACCAGCTGCGCGAACAGCAGAACGGCTGGCAGGAACGCTTGCAGGCGCTGCTGGGACGTATGGAAGAAGTTTGATTTCCTTAGGGAATGAATTGAACAGGCCGGGTAAGGCGAAGCCGCCACCCGGCTTTTTTATGGTTTTCGCTAACCGACATCAAACCATAAAAAAGGCCGCCCTAGGCGGCCTTAACGCTACTTGTCCTGCGCTGTCGTAACAAAAGCAACTAACTCAACAGGTTCATCGCTCTTTACCACGAGTACGCTGGCGACAATGAACGCGATACATAAATAGCGTTTCATTATGCGGTCCTTGCTGCTAACCGCTCCACCGTTCACCACCGGTGATAAGTCGGTGGACACAAGCCCTGGTGTTAGCCTGCTTTACGGTAGTGAATACACCTTTCCCTGGACCGATGCCCATTTGCGAGATGGCGGAAAGGGACGCGGTATCATAAAGAGCATCAACCGTGGCGTTAAGGTTTTCATAGATAATTAGGATTTTATAAAGGTTCTGAGAGGTTGCCCAAGGTTTAGACGAGAGTATGATGAAGTTCCTTGGTGTTAGTCTGTAAGACGTCCCAACGGACCGCGAATCCCGAGGGACAAAAAAAACCGCCACATTGCTGTTGGCGGTTTTTTTATGAATTTTACTCACCGATTAACTACTCGATGTCCAGCGCATCCTCGGAAAGGATAATCCCGGTATTGTCAGCATAAAGGTGGTCGCCCGAGAAGAAGGTCACGCCGCCGAAATTGACGCGCACGTCGCTTTCGCCGATGCCGTCGCCCGCTGCGCCTACCGGTATGGCGGCAATGGCCTGAATCCCGATATCCAGGTCTTCGAGATCGTCCACCTGACGCACGGAACCGTACACCACAATGCCTTCCCACTCGTTCTGGACGGCAATTCCCGCCAGTTCAGCATCAATCAATGCACGGCGCACGGAACCGCCGCCGTCGACCACCAGAACGCGGCCACGGCCGTTCTCTTCGAGCAGATCGTACAGCAACCCGTTGTCCTCGAAACATTTCACCGTGATGATTTGTCCGCCAAACGACGACCGTCCACCAAAGTTGGAGAACAGGGGTTCAACGACGTTGACATCTTCCTGGTAGATGTCACAAAGCTCGGAGGTATCGTATTTCATAGGTTTAACGCTCTGTTGCTGCGAATGTGTTCAGTATATCGTGCGAAATGCGTTGTTGGCAAAATCATCAATTGTTAATTGATATTTGTCAGCTAACTCAGCGTCTGGCTTAAGACAATCCCGATGACGAACAGCAGGTTAGTCAGCAACGCGCCTTTTACCGTACGTTCCAGCATCGGTGGCATGGCGGCCGGGCTGAGTTCACGCATGACGTAGCGGGCCTGCTTAATCAGCAGCGGTGCGGCGAGCACAAACAGCCAGCCCCACAGGCTGTGCAGCGAAATCAGACTGAACAGTGCCAGGCAGACCAGCGCGCCGATGAGCAGGCAGGCGTGATAGCGGCGTGCATTCACCGGACCCAGACGCACGGCCAGCGTGTTTTTACCGTTTTCGCGGTCGCTGTCGATGTCGCGCAGGTTGTTGATATTCAGCACCGCCGTCGCCAGCAGACCGCAGGCGGTCGCCGGCAGGAACAGGGCAGGGATCACCGTATGCGCCTGTAAGTACCAGCTTCCCATCACGCTCAGCCAGCCGAAGAACACCAGCACGGAGATGTCGCCCAGACCAATATACCCGTAAGGACGCGTCCCGACGGTATAGGTAATGGCTGCAATAATGGCGAGCAAGCCCAGCACCAGGAAGCCAATGAAATCACTGGTGGTTTTCGAGGCGACCGTCACCAGCGCCAGCCCGGACAGGCAAATCAATACCACGGTGATAATCAGCGCCCGTTTCATCTGTGCCTGGGTAATCACTCCTTTTTGCATCCCGCGCAGCGGCCCGATACGGTCAGGCTTGTCGCTGCCCTTTACCGCATCGCCGTAATCATTGGCGAGATTAGAGAGGATTTGCAGCAGCCCGGCGGTGACGAGCGCCAGACCTGCTACCAGCGGATCGAAATGACCCTGCCACCAGGCAAGCGTGGTACCGACGATAATGGCGGCAAAAGCCAGAGGAAGCGTTTTAGGGCGCAGACTTTCGAGCCACGCCTGTGTACGGCTGATATCAGTCATAGTTATTTAGCCAATAAAAATGGGGGCCATAGCCCCCATCAACAGTGATGAAAATGCATTGAACGCGATTATAGAATAAAACGGCTCAGATCTTCATCTGCCACTAACGCATCCAGGTGTTTGCCCACATAGTCTGCGTCAATGGTAATGCTTTGACCGTTAAGGTCGCTCGCATCATAAGAGATGTCTTCCATCAGGCGTTCCAGCACGGTGTGCAGACGACGCGCACCGATGTTCTCGGTGGTTTCGTTGACCTGCCACGCGGCCTGAGCGATGCGCTTGATACCGTCATCGGTAAATTCAATGTTCACGCCTTCAGTCGCCATCAGCGCTTTGTACTGTACGGTCACAGACGCGTTTGGCTCAGTCAGGATACGTTCGAAATCTTCGGTGGTCAGCGCCTGCAACTCAACGCGGATTGGCAGACGACCCTGGAGTTCCGGGATCAGGTCAGACGGGCTGGCAATCTGGAACGCACCGGAGGCGATAAACAGAATGTGGTCAGTTTTAACCATGCCGTGCTTGGTGGAAACGGTACACCCTTCCACCAGCGGCAGCAGGTCGCGCTGAACGCCTTCGCGGGAGACATCCGGGCCGGACGCGTTGCCGCGCTTACAGATCTTGTCGATTTCGTCGATAAACACGATACCGTGCTGCTCAACCGCGTCGATAGCGTCCTGTTTCAGCTCTTCCGGGTTAACCAGCTTCGCGGCTTCTTCTTCAATCAGCAGCTTCATCGCGTCTTTGATTTTCAGCTTACGCGCTTTCTGCTTCTGCCCGCCCAGGTTCTGGAACATGGACTGCAATTGGCTGGTCATCTCTTCCATGCCCGGAGGCGCCATAATTTCCACGCCCATTGGCGCGGCAGCGAGATCGATCTCAATCTCTTTGTCGTCCAGCTCGCCTTCGCGCAGCTTTTTGCGGAATGCCTGACGCGCAGCAGAAGGTTCAGACTGCTGTTCAGCCTGTCCCCAGTTGTTTTTTGCCGGTGGGATCAGCACGTCGAGAATACGCTCTTCGGCCATCTCTTCGGCGCGATAGCGGTTTTTCTCAATCGCCTGGACGCGCACCATCTTAATCGCCGAGTCGGTCAGATCGCGGATGATGGAGTCCACTTCTTTACCTACATAGCCCACTTCGGTGAACTTGGTGGCTTCAACTTTGATGAACGGCGCGTTAGCCAGTTTGGCCAGACGACGGGCGATTTCGGTTTTACCCACACCGGTCGGGCCGATCATCAGAATATTTTTTGGCGTCACTTCGTGGCGAAGCTCTTCGTCGAGCTGCATGCGACGCCAGCGGTTACGCAGTGCGATAGCCACGGAGCGCTTGGCGTTGTCCTGGCCGATAATGTGTTTGTTCAGTTCGCTGACAATTTCGCGTGGGGTCATTTCAGACATGGGCGATCCTTACGCTTTAGACGGTAATTCTTCGATGGTGTGATTGTGGTTGGTATAGATGCAGATATCACCTGCAATATCCAACGCTTTCACCGCGATATCGCGCGCGTTCATGTCGGTATTTTCCAACAGCGCACGGGCTGCGGCCTGGGCGTACGGGCCGCCAGAGCCGATGGCAATCAGGTCGTTTTCAGGCTGAACCACGTCGCCGTTACCGGTGATGATCAGCGAGGCGTTTTCGTCAGCCACGGCCAGCAGCGCTTCGAGCTTGCGTAGCATGCGGTCGGTACGCCAGTCTTTTGCCAGCTCAACAGCGGCTTTCACCAGATGACCCTGATGCATTTCCAGTTTGCGTTCAAACAGTTCAAACAGCGTGAAGGCATCAGCCGTGCCGCCTGCGAAACCGGCGATCACTTTGTCGTTATAAAGACGACGTACTTTCTTCACGTTGCCTTTCATGACGGTATTACCCAGCGTGGCCTGGCCATCACCGGCAATTACCACCTGGCCGTTACGGCGTACACTTACTATTGTTGTCACGAGCAGACCCCCTGGTTACAGATTCGGGAAACAGAAGCCCTGAGCCTGTGCTCAGGGCTGAATTAAATGATAGATGGGGGGGAATTTGGGGGTTTCAACCCCCGGAGGCGAGTCGAATGCAGTTTGTGTGGCCAGCCACTTTCAAACGGGAAATGGTGCCGTCTGCGTTTTCTTTGCCTTTGACCGGTCCAATCACTACGCGATTCCAGCCGTTATTGGTGGTAATGCGGGAGTCAAATCCTTCAAATGCCAGCTGAGCACGCACCGTTTCTGCCTGTTCGGCGCCTTTAAACGAACCGCACTGAACCATCCAGCGGCGTTCATCTTTTTTCTCAGCCGTCTGCTTCGGCGCCTCGGTCTCTTTGGTGACCGGCGCAGCCTGCTGCGTTTTTGGCTGTTGCGCAGTGGTATGCGCAGGCGTCTGCAACAGATCCTGATACGGCTGTGCCGTTTGCTTCTGCGGCTGCGCCTTCGGTTGCTGCTGGACAGGCTGAGTTTGTACGGTACGCGTCTGCTGCTGCGGTTGTGTACGCGGCTGCTGTACCGGCTGCGTCTGCGTCCACTGCTGCTGTTGCGTTTGCTGCTGAGCCTGACGCTGGCGCTGCAACGTTTGCTGACGCTGCGCCGGGGTTTGTTCGTTCCACGGCACTTCGTTCAGCTGCGTAGGCTGCTGGCGCATGTCCGCCTGCATCTGAGCGAGCAATTGACGCTGTTCGTCCGTCAGCTGATCGGCATTCTTCACTTCACCCCCGGCAGAAGGCTCGGTAGGCGCACGTACGCCAGGCTGACGGCTTTCCAGCTCTTTAATGTAGCGCCAGCGCTCTTCAGGCTTCGGCGGCAGGCCGTTGCCGACGACCTTGTTACCCTGAAGGGCTTCAGACTCTTCTTTTTTATGATGCGTAATGAAGTAGAGGCCGCCAATAAAGGCCACCAGCACGGCCGCAGCAATGGCGACCATGGCTGGGGAGACAGCAGACAGGCTACGTTGCTTGCTTTTTGAACTACTCTTTTTGCGTCGCGAAGGTGCCGGCTGGCCGCGACGTACATAATCTCGTTGTGCCACTATCGTTTCGCTGTATTTATTCGTTCGTCAGCCCGCCATGTTACTTAAGCGACGGGGCTTTGACCAGATAAGGGTGTCGAAAGGTATTTACTTTAAGTTAATGCCTGGGTAGAGCCGCGCACAATCAGCTCACAATCCAGTAGCCGTGACCCACTGCTAACTGTTTGACCGTGCAGCTGATCCAGCAAAAGCAGCATCGCTTCCCGGCCAATGTCATACCGTGGCTGGGCAACGGTCGAAAGCGGCGGATCGCAAAACTCCGAAAGCGAAATATTATCAAAACCGATAATCGACAGGTCCTGCGGCACGCGCAGCCCGTGACGTTTGGCGTAGGATAACGCCCCCAGCGCCATCACGTCGCTGTGGCAGAAGACCGCGGTGGGCGGTTCTGGCAAGGCCAGCAATTTTTCCAGCGCCTGCCCGCCCGCTTCAAAGGTGAAATCACCGCGCGCAATGTAGTGCGGATCGACGATAGCCCCGGTACGGCGCAGCGCCTGAACGTAGCCCTGCAAGCGGTAATGACACAGCGGCATCTCTTCTGGTCCGGCGATACAACCGATACGCTTATGCCCCAGTTCCTGAAGATAGTTCACGGCGTTGAACGCGGCGGTGAGGTTATCGATATGAACGGTTGGCAGCTCCAGCTCCGGCGCGAATTCGTTCGCCATGACCATCGGCGGTAAATTGCGCTGTTCTTCAATGCTGGCATCAAACGGCAGGCGTGAGCCAAGCAGCAGCATGCCATCAATCTGCTTGGTGATGATCAGGTCGATGAACGTTTTTTCCTGCTGGTTCTGATGAGCACAATCGCCAATCAGCACCAGATAGCCCTGGGCGGCGGCAGTGACTTCAATGCCGCGGATGATTTCGCTGAAGAAGGGATCGCAGATGTCCGGCACGATCACCAGGATGGTGCGGGATTCGTTGCGTTTTACGTTACGCCCCATGGCTTGCGGGAAATAACCGACCTCAAGCGCCGCCTTTTCAACCCGGTTTCGGGTCGCCTGGGAGACTTTGTCAGGGTTCATCAATGCGCGGGACACGGTTGCTGTTGAGACTTGTGCTTTCTCGGCAACGTCTTTCATGGTCGCCGAGGCAACCTCTTTCCTGGACTTCAACGTCTTCTCCTCGCCTGAACACCGAACTGCGGACAGCACCATTTTTACAGATAGTTAATGGAATCGGTTACAGAATTTTCATAAAAAGTGTGAGGCGCATTAAATTTTTCGATCCGTCTTCAGCCTTCAATCGGATCGACGTCAAGAACCCACTTCACTTTTCGCGCTTCCGGCAGGGTATTGATCAGCGCCAGCGTGCCGCTGACGATCTGCTGTAAACGGATACGCGAGGGGTGCTGAAGTAAGAGTTGCCAGCGGAAACGGCCGCCGCGTTTCGGGGCGAGCGCGGGTACCGGGCCTAAAATCCACAGCTGATTATCCACCAGCGGGCTGGCTTGCAGGAGGTTTCTCAGCTGTTGCAGGAACAGCGGGGCCTGTTGGTTGTTATGATCTTCCGCACGGATGATAACGTGGCTGGTCCATGGGGGAAGCTGCATCGTCTGACGTTCGGCCAGCGCCTGGTCCGCGAAGGCGTCATAGCCTTTGTGCAGCAGAGTTTGCAGCAGCGGATGTTCAGGGTGGTGCGTTTGCAGCACCACCTCGCCCTGCTTACCCGCCCGACCAGCGCGACCGGCAACCTGGGTATAAAGCTGGGCGAAACGCTCGGCGGAGCGAAAATCCGCGGAGAACAGCGCGCCGTCGACGTCCAGCAGGGCGACCAGCGTCACGTCCGGGAAGTGGTGCCCTTTCGCCAGCATCTGTGTGCCAATCAGGATGCGCGCGCCGCCGCGATGCACTTCCGCCAGCTGCTGCTCCAGCGCCCCTTTACGGCTGGTGGTATCCCTGTCGATACGGGAGATGGGCACGTCCGGGAAGAAGGGCGCGAGCGCCTGTTCAAGCTGTTCCGTTCCCAGGCCGACCGGCACGATGTGCGTTGAGCCGCAGGACGGGCACTGACGGGGGACCGGACGCTGGCTGTCGCAGTGGTGGCAGCGCAAATGGCGCTGAGCCTGGTGGAAGGTGTAGTAGTGATCGCAGCGCGGGCACTCCGCGATCCAGCCGCAGTCGTGGCACAGCAACGCAGGCGCGAAGCCGCGGCGGTTCAGGAACAGGATCACCTGGTTGCCCGCCTGCAAATGCTGGCGCATGCGGCTAATCAGCGCAGGCGCTAACCCGGCCTGCACCTGCTGGCCTTTCAGATCCAGCACATGTTGAATGGCCGGGCGGGCATTCCCCGCACGGCGCGTCAGGCGCAGCATGTGGTATTTACGCTGGCGAACGTTGTGCAGCGTTTCAAGCGCGGGGGTGGCGGACCCGAGAATAATAGGGATTTGCTCGCTGTGGGCGCGGTACACGGCTAAGTCGCGGGCGTGATAGCGCCAGCCTTCCTGCTGTTTATAGGAGCTGTCATGCTCTTCATCGATCACGATAACGCCGAGATTTTTAAACGGCGTAAACAGCGATGAACGGGTGCCGATCACAATCGCCGCTTCGCCGTTTTTCGCTTTCAGCCAGGCGCTGAGGCGCTCGCTGTCGCTCAGACCGGAGTGCAGAACCTCAACGGGCGCATTAAAGCGTTCACGGAAACGCGCGATGGTTTGCGGCGTCAGGCCGATTTCCGGCACCATCACCAGCGCCTGTTTGCCCTGCGCGAGCACGTTTTCCAGCACGCTCAGATACACTTCGGTTTTACCGGAGCCGGTGACGCCCGCCAGCAGCCAGGCGGAAAAACGATCGGCAGCGCTGTGAATCGCTCCTACGGCGGTGGCCTGCTCGGTATTCAGACGCAGACGATCGCCGGAGACGGAAAAACCGTCGCGCCAGTCGTGAAGGGCAGGGGCTTCACTGGCCAGGTCGCTCAGCCCTTTCTTCCTTAATGCCTGCAACGCGGTTTCGCTTACCTCAAGCTCGTCGACCTGATGGCGCCAGATTTTTCCCTGGCGCAGCGCGGCCAGCGCCTGCTGCTGTTTCTGCGAGCGCTTCAGGCTGTTAATGTCCACAGCCTGGCCCTGCTCGGTGGCAAACCAGTACCACATTGGCGCGTGGCTGGCGCTCTTACCCTGGCGCAGCATAATGGGCAGGGCATGGAACAGCACGTCGCCAATCGGATGATGATAATAATCTGCCGCCCACAGCAGCAGTCGCCAGGTGCTGGTGGAGTAAACCGGCTCGCTGTCCAGCACCTCAACAACCGATTTCAGCTCGTTAAGCGGCAATTCGCTTTTGTCGCTGACGGACACCACGATCCCCACGCGCTGCTGTTTACCAAACGGCACGGTCACGCGACAGCCCGCTTTGGCGCTCATGCTGTCGGGCAGCAGGTAGTCAAAGGTGCGGGGAAGCGGAACGGGCAGGGCAACGTGAGCGACGGGCATCGAATCTTCCTGACTTGAAAAGTGGCGCGTTAGTATACACATTAGTGAAAGCGGCGTGCGGATCAGTTTGCATACGTTGGTCAAATTCTGTATGATTCGCCGCCTTTGGTGTATTTTACGCCAAAGAACTTACATTCAACATCGCGTGGTGTCTGGCGTTAGGGCTGGAAGAGCGACGCGGCCTTAACTGAGGTTCTCCCATGAAAAAAGATATTCACCCGAAATACGAAATGATTACTGCAAACTGCTCTTGCGGTAACTCTATCCAGATCCGCTCTACCGTGGGTCACGATCTGAACCTGGACGTGTGCGGCAAATGCCACCCGTTCTACACTGGTAAGCAGCGTGATGTTGCAACCGGTGGCCGTGTTGACCGCTTCAACAAGCGTTTCAGCATCCCGGGCGCTAAATAAGCATCCAGAAGAAACCGCCTCCGGGCGGTTTTTTTGTGCCTGTAATATCTCACCTGAATTAATTCTGTATTTATATTTCCTCTTCAAATATATATTTTAATTTTTCCGAAAAATAATCACCGTGTCTTAATATATTCCTATTTATACGGATAGTGAGCTTTATCTCTGTATTCTTGGCCTGTTTGCCATTTTATTGTCGGATATGGCAATAAATAAAAGGTTTCCCTCCGGGTGTAAAATTACACTGCGCTCGACATAAATTCTTATTTGCCATTTCAACAGCGATGGCTTTCAGGGTGTATTTACGTTGAGGGAAAAAAGATGAAACTGAAGCAACTTTTGTTCGTGCTTCCATTACTATCGTGCGCGGCGCAGGCGGGATATGTTGATTACCGACACGAGTATTACGACGATGGACGTAACTATGACCGTGTGTACATGTCACACCGTTTCGGGACGGGCTTTGGTGTGGCTGTAGAGGCCGTCTCACGCTCAGACGAAAAGCAATCTAATGATGCGCTCAATAATATGGAGAGTAACAGCAACGAATATACTGCCAGCTACCAGTTTACCTGGCAGGGATTTATCTGGCAGCCGGGTGTCGCGGTTGAGATGGGTGACGACATGGCTATTTATAAACCCTATTTACGCGTGCAGTATAATATTAATGACAGCTGGTGGACGGCATTCCGTTATCGTACCGAATATACCCGCCGTAATGCAGACGGTAAAGATGACAGACTGGTATATCGCCCGGAAATGTGGCTGGGATATAATATTGAAAACTGGATGTTTGAACTGAACGGAATTTATAAATTCGCCGACAACGAAGATCTGTATAACAACAAAAAAGAGGATTACGAATATAACTTCCGCGTGGCGTATAACATCGATTCGTGGGTGCCATTCGTGGAGGTGGGTAATGTCTCTTCCGGCTATAACACCGCTACCACTGACGACCGACAAACGCGTCTGCGTGTCGGCTTAGGCTACAACTTCTGAGAAACCATCCCGCTGAGCACCCTCAGCGGGACCGCATCGCTGTTAGTATTCCCACGTATCCGGGTCGATACCCAGTTCACGCATGATCACCTTCGCCTCTTCCGGGATTTCGTCACTGCGCTCTTTGCGCAGATCGTCATCGTTCGGCAACGGTTGGCCGGTAAACGCATGCAGGAACGCTTCGCACAGCAGTTCGCTGTTGGTGGCGTGACGCAGGTTGTTCACCTGACGACGCGTACGTTCATCGGTGAGGATCTTCAACACCTTCAGAGGAATGGACACCGTGATTTTCTTGACTTGCTCACTCTTCTTACCGTGCTCAGCGTATGGGCTGATATATTCGCCGCTCCATTCAGCCATGAGATACCTTTAATCCTCTCAGTCATTAATCTAAAGGTGCAAAACCGGTAACCATCGGTTTTGAACCGTAATCTTGCGTAGTTTACCGTAGAGACGATACCGAGGCACGGATATTGCCGCTGTAGCGTGTCCTAAAGCATATAATTTTAACGGCTATTTGCGCATTGCTCAATCTATACGCAAAGAAGTTTAGATGTCCAGATGTATTGACGTCCATACTTTCAATGTTTACTCTGGTGCCTGACTTTTCACCTCATTCGCCAGGAAGCCTCACCATGACGCGTAAACAGGCCACCATCGCAGTGCGTAGCGGATTGAATGATGACGAGCAGTACGGCTGCGTTGTCCCGCCAATTCATCTCTCCAGTACCTATAATTTCACCGGATTTAATGAACCTCGCGCGCATGACTACTCGCGTCGCGGCAATCCTACGCGCGACGTCACCCAGCGCGCGCTGGCGGAACTGGAAGGCGGCGCAGGGGCGGTATTAACCAATACCGGCATGTCGGCCATTCACCTTGTGACCACGGTGTTCCTGAAACCTGGCGATCTGCTGGTGGCGCCGCACGACTGTTACGGCGGCAGCTATCGTCTGTTTGATAGCCTGGCGAAACGTGGCTGCTACCGCGTGCTGTTTGTCGATCAAAACGACGAACAGGCGCTGAAACAGGCGCTTGCCGAGCAGCCGAAGCTGGTTCTGGTGGAAAGTCCAAGCAATCCATTGTTGCGCGTAGTCGATATTGCGAAAATTTGTCAGCTCGCAAGGGATGCGGGAGCGATAAGTGTAGTGGATAATACGTTCCTCAGTCCGGCCCTTCAGAACCCACTGGCACTGGGTGCCGATCTGGTATTGCATTCATGCACTAAATATCTGAATGGCCATTCTGACGTGGTGGCGGGCGTGGTGATTGCCAAAGATCCTGATGTTGTCACCGAACTGGCATGGTGGGCCAATAACATTGGCGTCACCGCGGGCGCGTTCGACAGCTATTTGCTGCTGCGCGGCATCCGCACGCTGTCTCCGCGTATGGACGTGGCGCAGCGTAATGCCCAGGCGATCGTGGATTTCCTGAAAACCCAGCCGCTGGTGAAGAAGCTTTATCACCCGTCGCTGCCGGAAAACCAGGGGCACGAGATTGCCGCGCGCCAACAGAAAGGATTTGGCGCGATGTTAAGTTTTGAACTGGACGGTGACGAGCAAACACTGCGTCGCTTCCTGAGCGGGTTGTCATTGTTTACGCTGGCGGAATCCTTAGGGGGAGTAGAAAGCTTGATCTCCCACGCCGCAACCATGACGCACGCAGGTATGGCACCCGAAGCACGTGCCGCCGCCGGGATTTCCGAGACGCTGCTGCGTATCTCGACCGGTATTGAAGATTCTGAAGATTTAATTGCCGATCTGGAAAATGGCTTCCGGGTCGCAGCCAAGGGGTAATCATGAGTGTGATAGCGCAGGCAGGGGCGAAGGGTCGTCAGCTGCACAAGTTTGGTGGTAGTAGTCTTGCTGATGTGAAATGTTACCTGCGTGTCGCAGGGATCATGACCGAGTATTCACAGCCGGGGGACATGATGGTTGTCTCTGCGGCGGGCAGCACCACCAACCAGTTGATTAGCTGGCTGAAACTGAGCCAGACCGATCGCCTCTCTGCGCATCAGGTGCAACAGTCCTTACGTCGTTACCAGAGCGAACTGATTGCCGGTTTGCTGCCTGCGGACGTGGCGGACGGGCTGATTAGCGCTTTTACGCACGACCTTGAGCGTCTGGCCGCTCTGCTGGACAGCGGCATTACCGATGCGGTGTATGCGGAAGTGGTTGGCCACGGTGAAGTATGGTCTGCGCGCCTGATGGCCGCCGTGCTGCAACATCTTGGTGTGGATGCCGCCTGGCTCGACGCGCGTGATTTCCTGCGTGCCGAACGCGCCGCACAGCCGCAGGTGGACGAAGGGTTGTCTTACCCGCTGCTGCAACAGCTGCTGGTGCAGCATCCGGGCAAACGCATTGTCGTCACCGGCTTTATCAGCCGCAGCAACGCGGGCGAAACCGTTCTGCTGGGCCGTAACGGCTCTGACTACTCGGCAACGCAGATTGGCGCCCTGGCGGGCGTGTCCCGCGTCACCATCTGGAGCGACGTGGCCGGTGTGTACAGCGCGGACCCGCGCAAAGTAAAAGATGCCTGCCTGCTGCCGCTGCTGCGTCTCGACGAAGCGAGCGAGCTGGCGCGTCTGGCGGCCCCGGTGCTGCACGCGCGCACGCTACAGCCGGTTTCCGGCAGTGACATCGATCTGCAACTACGCTGTAGCTACACGCCGGATCAGGGTTCCACCCGCATTGAACGCGTGCTGGCATCCGGTACGGGCGCGCGCATTGTCACCAGCCATGATGACATCTGCCTGATCGAGTTCCAGGTGCCTGCGGGCCAGGATTTCAAACTGGCGCACAAAGATATCGACACCATCCTGAAACGTGCCCAGGTGCGTCCGCTGGCCGTTGGCGTGCATAACGATCGCCAGCTATTGCAGTTCTGCTATACCGCTGAAGTGGTGGACAGCGCCCTGAAAATTCTGGATGAAGCGGGCCTGCCGGGTGAGCTTCGCCTGCGTCAGGGGCTGGCGCTGGTGGCGATGGTGGGCGCGGGCGTCACCCGTAACCCGCTGCACTGCCACCGCTTCTGGCAGCAGCTGAAAGGTCAGCCGGTGGAGTTCACCTGGCAGTCGGAAGAGGGCATCAGCCTGGTTGCCGTGCTGCGTAAAGGGCCAACCGAAAGCCTGATTCAGGGTCTGCACACCTCCCTGTTCCGCGCGGAAAAACGCATCGGGCTGGTGCTGTTCGGGAAAGGGAATATCGGTTCCCGCTGGCTGGAGCTGTTCGCCCGCGAGCAGGTAACGCTTTCGGCGCGTACCGGGTTTGAATTCATTCTCGCAGGCGTGGTGGACAGCCGTCGTAGCCTGCTGAACTACGAAGGGCTGGACGCCAGCCGGGCGCTGGCCTTCTTTAACGATGAAGCGGTTGAGCAGGACGAAGAGTCGCTGTTCCTGTGGATGCGCGCGCACCCGTACGACGATCTGGTGGTGCTGGACGTGACCGCCAGCGAGCAGCTGGCCGATCAGTATCTGGATTTCGCCAGCCACGGGTTCCACGTCATCAGCGCCAACAAGCTGGCGGGCGCGAGCAGCACTGACAAATATCGCCAGATCCACGACGCGTTCGAAAAAACGGGTCGTCACTGGCTGTATAACGCCACCGTTGGCGCGGGTCTGCCGGTTAACCATACCGTGCGCGATCTGATTGAAAGCGGCGACAGCATTCTGGCGCTGAGCGGGATCTTCTCCGGCACGCTCTCCTGGCTGTTCCTGCAATTTGACGGCACCGTTCCGTTTACCGACCTGGTGGATCAGGCGTGGCAGCAGGGCTTAACCGAACCGGATCCGCGCGTTGACCTTGCTGGTAAAGATGTGATGCGCAAGCTGGTGATCCTGGCGCGTGAAGCGGGCTACGACATTGAGCCGGGTCAGGTACGCGTTGAGTCGCTGGTGCCTGCGGGCTGCGAGGAAGGGTCCGTCGATCACTTCTTCGAGAACGGCGACGAGCTGAACGAGCAGATGGTGCAACGTCTGGAAGCGGCTAACGAGATGGGCCTGGTGCTGCGTTACGTGGCGCGTTTCGAGGCGAACGGTAAAGCGCGAGTGGGCGTGGAGGCGGTGCGTCCTGAACATCCGCTGGCAGCGCTCCTGCCGTGCGACAACGTCTTCGCCATCGAAAGCCGCTGGTATCGCGATAACCCGCTGGTGATCCGTGGCCCGGGCGCGGGACGCGATGTCACCGCCGGGGCGATCCAGTCTGATATCAACCGTCTGGCTAAGCTGCTGTAATTTCGCTTGTTCCCTCTCCCCGTGGGAGAGGGTTAGGGTGAGGGCAGCAGACCGCACTCACCCCCATCATGAACGCCCTTCATCTTCCCTGAACAAACCTCACCGTTAATGTTGATTATTTCTGTTGACGTCATCCCGCTTTTCCGTCATTTTTACATCTGGACGTCTAAACGTATAGAAGTTCACAACACAACAAACAACGACACGCGAAAGATAGAGGTAAGGTATGAGCTTTTTTCACGCCAACCAGCGGGAAGCCCTGAATCAGAGCCTGGCCGAAGTAAACGGCCAGATTAACGTCTCTTTTGAATTTTTCCCGCCGCGCACCAGTGAAATGGAGCAAACCCTGTGGAGCTCTATCGATCGCCTGAGCAGCCTGAAGCCGAAGTTCGTCTCCGTAACCTACGGCGCCAACTCCGGTGAGCGTGACCGCACGCACAGCATCATTAAGGGCATTAAAGATCGAACCGGTCTGGAAGCGGCACCGCACCTGACCTGTATCGACGCCACCCGCGATGAACTGCGCGCCATTGCCCAGGACTACTGGAATAACGGCATTCGCCACATTGTGGCCCTGCGCGGCGACCTCCCGCCAGGCAGCGGCAAGCCGGAGATGTATGCCACCGATCTGGTCGGGCTGCTGAAAGACGTTGCCGACTTTGATATCTCCGTGGCCGCCTACCCTGAAGTTCACCCGGAAGCCAAAAGCGCCCAGGCGGATCTGCTCAACCTCAAGCGTAAAGTGGAGGCCGGTGCTAACCGCGCGATTACGCAGTTCTTCTTTGACGTGGAAAGCTACCTGCGCTTTCGCGACCGCTGCGTCTCGGCGGGTATTGATGTCGAAATCATCCCTGGCATTCTGCCAGTCTCGAACTTCAAACAGGCGAAGAAATTCGCGGATATGACCAACGTGCGCATTCCGCTGTGGATGTCCAAAATGTACGAAGGGCTGGACGACGACCCGGAAACCCGCAAGCTGGTGGGGGCCAATATCGCGATGGACATGGTGAAGATTTTAAGTCGCGAAGGGGTGAAAGATTTCCATTTCTATACCCTGAACCGCGCGGAAATGAGCTATGCCATTTGCCATACGCTCGGTGTTCGCCCGGCGCTGTAAAGTAAAAAGCCCTCATAAAACGAGGGCTTTTTAATCGAACAGAGAGTTAAAAGGTATTAGCTATCGAATCTGTGGATTAATTCAACTATCTCTTATCGCTAGTGGTGTATATCGTAACGGTAACACTGTAAAGGGAGCATAGCGATGAGCACGTCAGACGAGACCAATAACGCGGCATCCGCCGGCAAATGTCCGTTCCACCAGGGCGGCGTCGATCATAGCGCGGGTGCAGGTACCGGCAGCAAAGAGTGGTGGCCTAAGCAACTCCGCATCGATCTTCTAAACCAACATTCCAACCGTTCGAACCCGCTGGGTGAAGACTTCGACTACCGCAAAGAATTCAGCAAGCTAGACTATTCCGCCCTTAAGGGCGATCTCAAAGCCCTGTTAACCGACTCACAACCATGGTGGCCTGCCGACTGGGGCAGCTATGCGGGCCTGTTTATCCGTATGGCCTGGCACGGCGCCGGTACTTATCGCTCCGTTGACGGTCGTGGCGGCGCCGGACGCGGTCAGCAACGCTTTGCGCCGCTGAACTCCTGGCCGGATAACGTCAGCCTGGATAAAGCTCGCCGTCTGCTGTGGCCAATTAAGCAAAAATACGGACAAAAAATCTCCTGGGCCGACCTGTTTATCCTCGCGGGTAACGTGGCGCTGGAGAACTCCGGCTTCCGCACCTTTGGTTTTGGTGCCGGGCGTGAAGACGTATGGGAACCGGATCTGGACGTGAACTGGGGCGATGAAAAAGCCTGGCTGACCCACCGTGACCCGGAAGCGCTGGCGAAGCGCCCGCTTGCGGCCACCGAAATGGGCCTGATTTACGTTAACCCGGAAGGGCCAAACGCCAGCGGTGAACCGCTGTCTGCGGCGGCGGCGATCCGCGCTACCTTTGGCAACATGGGCATGAACGACGAAGAGACCGTCGCGCTGATTGCAGGCGGCCATACGCTCGGTAAAACGCACGGCGCAGGCGAAGCCACGCACGTGGGCACTGACCCGGAAGCGTCGCCGATTGAAGCGCAGGGCCTGGGCTGGGCCAGCACGCACGGCACCGGTATTGGCGCTGACGCCATCACCTCCGGGCTGGAGGTTATCTGGTCTCAAACCCCGACCCAGTGGAGCAACTACTTCTTCGAGAACCTGTTCAAATACGAATGGGTGCAGACCCGTAGCCCGGCAGGCGCGATTCAGTTTGAGGCCGTGGATGCGCCGGAAATTATGCCTGACCCGTTTGACCCGTCGAAAAAACGCAAGCCAACCATGCTGGTCACCGACCTGACGCTGCGTTTTGATCCGGAATTCGAGAAAATTTCCCGTCGCTTCCTGAACGATCCGCAGGCCTTCAACGAAGCCTTTGCACGCGCGTGGTTCAAGCTGACCCACCGCGATATGGGACCAAAAGCGCGGTACATTGGCCCGGAAGTGCCGAAAGAAGATCTGATTTGGCAGGATCCGCTGCCTCAGCCGGTATTCCATCCGACACAGGAAGATATTGAAAGCCTGAAAGCGGAAATTGCGGCCTCTGGTCTCTCCGTGAGCGAACTGGTTTCCGTAGCCTGGGCGTCGGCATCGACCTTCCGCGGCGGCGACAAGCGTGGCGGCGCTAACGGCGCGCGTCTGGCGCTGGCGCCTCAGCGCGACTGGGATGTGAACGCCGCGGCGGTGCGGGCGTTACCGGCTCTGGAAGCTATTCAGCGCACCACGAATAAAGCCTCTCTGGCCGATATCATCGTGCTGGCAGGTGTTGTGGGCGTTGAGCAGGCGGCGAAAGCGGCAGGCGTTTACGTTAACGTACCGTTCACCCCGGGCCGCGTGGATGCGCGTCAGGACCAGACGGATATCGAGATGTTTAACCTGCTCGAACCGGTTGCCGACGGTTTCCGCAACTACCGTGCGCAGGTGGATGTGTCCACCACGGAGTCGCTGCTGATCGACAAAGCCCAGCAGCTGACCCTGACCGCGCCGGAACTGACGGTGCTGATCGGCGGTCTGCGCGTACTGGGTGCAAACTTCGATGGCAGCAAGAATGGCGTGTTTACCAACCGCGAGGGCGTGCTGAGCAACGACTTCTTCGTTAATCTGCTGGATATGAACACCCAGTGGAAAGCGACCGACGACTCAAACGAGCTGTTTGCCGGTAGCGATCGCGCCAGCGGAGAAGTGAAATACACCGCCACCCGCGCCGATCTGGTCTTCGGTTCAAACGCCGTCCTGCGTGCGCTGGCCGAAGTTTACGCCAGCAGTGATGCACACGAGAAGTTCGTTCGTGATTTCGTTGCCGCATGGGCGCGAGTGATGGATTTGGATCGGTTTGACGTGAAGTAGCCCTTGTGCCGGGTGGCGCTGCGGTATGAACCGGAAACATGGGTAACACTTTAGACCGGATACATGGGTAACAGTTATAACTGGCATAGAAGAGGAGACTCGCTATGCCCTGGACTGA